>JAFAYM010000132.1 GCA_019240395.1 Acidisphaera sp.
CCTCGACACCGCGCCCGTGACCTGGCCGATCGGCCGCGGGGCGAGCTTCGTCGGCACCTTCGATCTCGCCTCGGGCGGCATGCGCCTTGTCGACGGCGGGGAGGGCGGCGCGGCGGGATTGCGCCCGGGCGACAGGGCGGACCTCGCGGCGCGGTCCAGCTTTCTCGACGCCGCGGCCGTGGCTGAGGAGCTTGCGCGGGTGCGCGAGGCGTGCCGGCGGTTCGATGCGGAGGCCTTTCGCGAGGGCCATCTCACCCCGGTGTTCTTCGGCAGCGCGCTCAAGGACTTTGGCGTGCGCGACCTGCTGGACGGTCTTGCCGCTCATGCGCCGCCGCCACGCGCGCAGGCCGCCGATATCCGCCGGGTCGAGGCCGCGGAGCCGCAGATGACGGCCTTCGTGTTCAAGATCCAGGCCAACATGGACCCCAACCACCGGGACCGCATCGCCTTTGCCCGGCTGTGCTCGGGCAAGCTCGCGCGCGGCATGAAGGTGCGCCAGGTGCGCACCGGGAAAACGATGCCGCTCAACGCGCCGCAGTTCTTCTTCGCGCGCGACCGCGCGCTCGCCGAGGAGGCGTTCGCCGGCGACGTCGTCGGCATCCCCAACCACGGCACCTTGCGCATCGGCGACACGCTGAGCGAGGAGGAGCGCCTGAACTTCACCGGCGTGCCGTATTTCGCGCCGGAGATCCTGCGGCGGGTTCGCCTCGATGAGGCGATGAAGGCGAAGAAGCTGCGCCAGGCACTCGCCGAGCTGGCTGAGGAGGGCGTGGTGCAGCTGTTCCGGCCGCGCGACGGCGCGCCGCCGCTGGTCGGCGTGGTCGGCACCTTGCAGCTCGACGTGCTGCAGGCGCGGCTCGGCGCCGAGTACGGCGTCGCGATCGGCTTCGAGCAGACGCCGTTCTCCCTCGCCCGCTGGGTGTTCGGCGAGAGTGCCGGGCTGGAAAAATTCATCGCGGAGCAGCGCAGCGCCATCGCCGATGATGTGGACGGCGACCCGGTGTTCCTGGCGACCTCCGCCTTCATGATGCGCCGCACCGCCGAGCTGCATCCCGCCCTGACCTTTCGCGACATCAAGGACGTGCGCGCCGAGGCTGCCTGACGCCAGCCGCCCGAGGCTCGTTGTTTCCACGCGCCGGGCGATCGCCTAGTTTCGCCGCAGTCGGCGGTGAAGTCTGGGCGGGAAACGGGCGTGGCGCTGTTTATCGACCTTTTCGGCTACTGGTCCGTCATCCTGCATGGCCTGTCCCTGGTCGCCCAGAGCATGGCGCTCGGCGGCGCGCTGTTCCTGGTGCTGCTGGCGCACCCCTTGGCACCGCGGCTCGGCGATCCGGGCCCGCTGCTGCTGCGCGACACCGCGCGCATCACGGCGTGGTCGGCGGTTGCGCTGATCCTCTGCGAGGCAGCAGGGATCGCCCTGCAGACGGCGCTGCTGGTCGGCACGATCGATCTGACGGTCGGCAACGTGCTCGGCGCCGATTTCGCCATCGCGGGGATGGCGAAGATCACCTGCGCCGTGCTGCTGCTCCTGGCGCTGGGCGTCCGCCACGCGCGCGTGCAGTCCGCCTGCCTGCTCGTCATCGTGCTGGCCGCGCTGATCGCGGCGACGCTCACCACCCATGCCGCCTCGCGGCTTGAGAACCGGGGAGTGTTGCTGATCCTCGAGGGCTTGCATCAGCTCGGCGCGGCGATCTGGATCGGCGGCATACCATGCTTCGTCCTCGCCCTCGCGCGCGTGCACGACGGCGGTGGCTGGCGCCGAGTCGGAGCCCGGTTCTCCGCGATGTCAATCGCCGGGGTGGGCTGCATCCTGGCCTCCGGCATCGCCATGAGCCTGCTCTATATCGGCTCCTGGCAGGGATTCTACGGCACGCCGTATGGCGCGATGGTCGGAGCGAAGATCGCGCTCTTCCTGCTGCTGCTGGCGCTCGGCGCCGGCAATTTCCTGCTGGTGGAGCGGCTGCGCCGCGATCCAGCCGTCCCGGTCATCCGCCTCAAGCGTTTCGCCGAGGTGGAGATCGGCATCGGCTTCGCCGTGTTCTTCGCCGCCGCGTCGCTCACCTCGGCGCCGCCGGCGGTCGACTTCGTCGGCGGGGAGCATGGACAAGCCCCGGCGAGCTGGAACGTCATTGCAACGCATTATGCGCCGCGCTGGCCGATCCTCGCCTCGCCTCCGGTCGGCACGCTGGCGCTGCCCGCGCTGCACCGGGAGCTGGCCGCCGAAGCCGTTGAGGAAGGCACGCCGGCGCCCGAGGTTTTTCCACCCGGTGCCGGCCAGCTGCCACCGCGCAACCGCGCCGATATTGCGTGGTCCGAGGTCAATCACCATTGGGCCGGCATTATTGTCCTGGCGATCGGTCTGCTCGCCCTGGCGAACCAGGCGGGGCTGCGCTGGGCCCGGCACTGGCCGCTCCTGTTCGTCGGTCTCGCCGGCTTTCTGTTCCTGCGCGCCGATCCCGAGATCTGGCCACTCGGCTACGAGGGGCTGCTGGACAGCCTGCGCGACTCCGAAGTCTTCCAGCACCGGCTCGTGGTGCTGCTCGTTCTGCTGCTGGCGTGGCTGGAATGGCGCGTGCGGGCAGGCCGCCTGCAGGGCAGGCCGGCGGCCTTGGCCTTTCCCGTGCTTTCGCTGCTCGGCGGCATGCTGCTGCTGACCCACAACCATGCCGGCGGCAGCGCGCAGGAACAGCTCGTCATCGAGCTGGCGCATATACCCGTCGCCCTGCTTGCCATCGTGGCAGCCGGCGCGCGCTGGCTGGAACTCCGTCTGGCGCCTCCGGCGGATCGGGTCGCCGGCTGGATCTGGCCGCTCAGCTTCACCCTGATCGCTCTGGTGCTGCTGATGTACCGGGAGTGAGGAGTGGTGCGGCTTGCACCCTTAAGAAAAAGCACGGCCCGGGGACCGTGCTCAGGTGAAACAGAGGTGAGAGAAACGGCCAAGCGCGAGAACAGCTCGCGCCTGGCGTTAGAGCGTGATGACCGAAGGTGGAATCACGGCAGGTCTGAATCACGCTCTCAAACAACCAGCTAGAGCGTGATGACTTCGCCTATTAGAAGTCATCACGCTCTAAGCCGTCAGATTTACGGAGACGTGCTCGTCGACGTGCTCGGAAGCGCGAACTTCTGCACGCGCTTGCCGACATCCACCTCGGAAGTGAAGACGTTGCCGTTCGAGTCCAGCTCGAGATTGTGGACCCAGTGGAAGTCGCCGGCCTTGTGGCCGCCGTGACCGAACGAGCCGACCACGTTGCCGCTGCCGCGCAGGACTTCCCAGACCACGTTGTTTTCGCCGTCCGGAATCAGCAGGTATTTCTGCTTGGCGTCGTCCGAGAAGGCGGTGGCCCAGACCGAACCGTTGCCCAGCGTCGCCGGCCGGATGAAGACCTCGTTGATGAATTCACCCTGCTTGGTGAACACCTGGTAGCGATCGTTCACGCGGTCGGAGACATAGACCAGGCCGTCATTCGAGAGGCTGACGCCATGAACCGGGTTGCGGAAATCCTGGTCGACCGGGGCGTTCGGATCATAGGCGGCGGGAGCGGCGTTGGAGATCGCGCTGAGCGGCTTGCCGTACGCGCCCCAGCCGCGCTTGAAGGCGAGCGTATTCCGGTCATAGACGACGACGCGCTTGTTCAGGTAGCCGTCGGCGATATAGAGCTCGTTCGCCGCCTCATCCATCTTCATCATGGCGGGCTGGCCGAGGATGCTCGTGTTGGTGTTGTCCTCCGGCGGAGAACCGACACCGCCCTGGTAGATCTGGCCGATCTCGCCGACCAGCCTGCCGTCCTCGGTGAATTTCAGCACGGCGCGGTCACCCGTGCTGTTGCCGGCGATCCAGACGTAGTTCTGCTTGTCGACGAGGATGCCGTGCTCGCTGTTCGGCCATTGCGCGATGTATCCGGGACCGCCCCAGGCATTGATGACTTCGCCAGCCTGGTTGAACTCGATCACCGACGGTGCGGGCACGCAGCATTCCGAACGCATCGGCGTCTGCACGGCGCCGTTCTCCGACGTGTCGAGCGAGCGCGGGCGCTGATAGGCCCAGATATGGTTGCCTTTGTCGATCGAGAGCCCGGCGACCTGGCCCAGGATCCAGTTGTTCGGCAGCTCCTTCGGCCAGGTCGGATCGACCTTGTACTTCAGCGGTCCGTAATTGTAGTTCTGTGTGCCGCCTTGCGCCATCGCCGTGGAGCCGGCGGACAGCGACAGCAGGGCACCGAGCCCGATCGACAGCATCGATGCCTTCAGCCCACACGTTCGCCATCTACGAATTGTCATGCTTGCGTTCCCTGATGGGACCGATCGGTCCCGTTTTTCAGTTTCGAGTCGGAGCCGCCGCCCGGTTTCGCTAGCTGCCAGGCGGTGTCAGCAAGTTACCGCAGCTTTCGTCGCCTGCGCCGAAACCACGGCGGCGGCGAGGCGAAAAGGCTACTGCCGCTGTTTTGGTGTGTCAACGCAACGTGAGCAAACGGTTTGTCTCAGTGAAACATTCCACGCCATTATTCAGATGTAGATCATCTTGCGTGTCATGCCGCCGTCGATGATGAACTCGGCCCCGGTGACAAAGCGGCTCTCGGCTCCGAGGAGCCATGCCGCAACCGCCGCCACATCCTCCGGCCTACCGACACGCCCGGCCGGGTGCTGCGCGTGATCTTGCGGCGTCAGGGGCTCGCCCCTGGTGTCGATCCAGCCGGGGCTGATGCAGTTCACCCGGATCGCCGGCCCCAGGCTGAGCGACAGCGCGTGGGTCAGCGCCAGCAGGCCGCCCTTGCTGGCGGCATAGCTTTCGGTGTGCGGCTCGGACATATGGGCGCGTGTCGAGGCGATGGTCACCACGGCGCCCCCGGCGGCGCGCAACAGGCGCTCGGCGGCGCGCACCAGCAGGAAGGTGCTGGTGAGATTGGTCGCCAGCACGCTCGACCATTCGGCCAGCGAGAGCTCGGCGATCGGCTTGCGGATCATGAAGCCGGCATTGCAGACCAGCGCGTCGAGCCGGCCCTCGGTCTCCTCGATGCCTTGCAGCAGCGCGCTCACCGCCGCCTCGTCAGCTACGTCGGCCGCCACCGCCCGCGCCGGGCCGGGAGCCGGGTCCCGATCCGCCACCACCACCCGCCAGCCATCCGCCGACAGACGGGCCGCGATCGCCGCGCCGATGCCGCGCGCCCCGCCGGTGACAAGGGCGACGCGCGGCGTCACCGCGGGATCAGGCGGCGGGGCGCGAGACGCCCTTTTCCTGCATCAGCGTCTCGAGTTCGCCCGACTGGAACATCTCGGTGACGATGTCGCAGCCGCCGACGAACTCGCCCCCGACATAGAGCTGGGGAATGGTCGGCCAGTTGGAGAACTGCTTGATGCCCTCGCGCAGCGCCATGTCCTCCAGGACGTTGGCGGTCTGGAAGGGCACGCCGAGATGGGTGAGGATCTGCACCACCCGGGCGGAGAAGCCGCATTGCGGGAACATCGCGGTCCCCTTCATGTAGAGCATCACCGGGTTGGCGGTGATCTCGCTCTGGATGCGGTCTCGCACCGGCTCGTTGGTCTGTCCGCTCATGGTCGTTCCGCTCATCGGGGGCTTTCCTGTTCCGGGGCCGAGGTCTGCAGGGCCAGGGCGTGCAGCTCGCCCCCCATGCGTCCGCGCAGGGCGGCGTAGACGATCTGATGCTGCTGCACCCGCGACTTGCCGCGGAACGCCTCGCTGACGATGGTCGCGGCGTAGTGGTCGCCGTCGCCGGCCAGATCTTCGATGGCGACCCTGGCGTCGGGCAGGGCCGCCTTGATGAGCGCCTCGATTTCGTTGACCGCCATTGCCATGGGCCGGGTCCCGTTTAGCCGTCCATCCAGGACGGAAAGAAGCGCTCATGCGCCGCGCGCAATGCTGCGACCGATATGGTCACGCCGTCGGGCAGAGTCAAACCATCCCCGCCGCTGCTGCCGATCCGCAACACCGCAATGCCGTCCGCGGCGGCGGCGGCGAGAAGCCCGGTCGCATCGGCCACGGCCAGCACGTAGCGGCCCTGGTCCTCGCCGAACCAGAATGCGTGGGCGGCGGTCCCTACCGGCGGCGACGCCGCGAGTCGCACACCGACGGCCCCGGCCAGCGCCATTTCGGCGACCGCGATCAGCAGCCCGCCATCCGACACATCGTGGCAGGCGCGGATTTCGCCGGCGAGGATGCGGGTGCGGACCCAGTCGCCCACGCGCCGCTCGGCTGCCAGGTCCACCGGCGGCGGCGGTCCGTCCTCGCGTCCGGCGATCTCGCGCAGCCACAGCGACTGGCCGAGCCAGCCCTGCGTCGCGCCGACCACCACCAGCTCGAGTCCCGGGACCAGGGCCAGCCCGACCGCCTGCGCCGCATCCTCCAGCACCCCGAGGCCGCCGATCACCGGAGAGGGCAGGATGCCGCGCCCCTCGGTCTCGTTGTAGAGGCTGACATTGCCGGAGACGACGGGGAAGTCGAGCGCGCGGCAGGCCGCCGCCATGCCGCGTATGGCGCCGGCGAACTGGCCCATGATCTCCGGCTTCTCGGGGTTGCCGAAATTCATGTTGTCGGTGATCGCCAGCGGCCGGGCGCCGGTTGCCGTGAGGTTGCGCCAGGCCTCTGCCACCGCCTGCGCCCCGCCGGCCTCGGGATCGGCGGCGCAGTAGCGCGGGGTGCAATCGGTGGTGAAGGCCAGCGCCCGGCGCAGCCCTTCCAGACGCAGCACCGCCGCATCGGCCGCACCCGGCCGCTTCACCGTCTGCCCGCCCAGGGTCGCGTCATACTGGTTCCACACCCAGGCGCGCGAGCAGAGGTCGGGGCAGCCGATCAGCGCCAGCAGCGCGGCGGCAATGCCGACAGGGTCGGCCACCGCGCCGAGCGCCGCTCGGGACGGGGTCGGCGCGGTCGGCCGATGATAGAGCGGCGCCTGCTCGGCGAGCGGGGCGAGGGGAATGTCGGCTTCGACGCGGCCCCGGTGGGTCACCACGATGCGCCCGGTGCCGGTCAGCCGGCCGATCACCGCGAAATCGAGTTCCCACTTCTCGAAGATCGCCCGCGCCGCCGCCTCGCGGTCGGGGCGGAGCACCATCAGCATCCGCTCCTGGCTCTCCGAGAGCATCATCTCGTAGGCCGACAGGCCGCTCTCGCGCTGCGGCACCGCGTCGAGATCCAGCGCGATGCCGACCCCGCCGCGCCCGGCCATCTCCACCGATGAGCTGGTGAGCCCGGCGGCGCCCATGTCCTGGATGGCGACGATGGCGTCGGTCGCCATCAGCTCGAGACAGGCCTCGATGAGCAGCTTCTCGGTGAACGGGTCGCCGACCTGCACCGTCGGGCGTTTTTCTTCGGCGTCCTGGCCGAACTCGGCGCTCGCCATGGTGGCGCCATGGATGCCGTCGCGGCCGGTCTTCGAGCCGACATAGACCACGGGATTGCCGACCCCGGCGGCGGCACTCAGGAAAATCCGGTCGGCCGGGGCGATGCCGACGGTCATGGCGTTGACCAGCGGGTTGCCGTTGTAGGCGGGATGGAAATTCACCTCGCCGCCGACCGTCGGCACCCCCACGCAATTGCCGTAGCCGCCGATGCCGCGCACCACGCCATCGACGATGCGCCGCGTGCCGGGATGGTCCGGGCTGCCGAAGCGCAGCGCGTTCAGGCTGGCGATCGGCCGGGCGCCCATGGTGAAGACGTCGCGCAGGATGCCGCCGACCCCGGTCGCGGCCCCCTGATAGGGCTCGATGAAGCTGGGGTGGTTGTGGCTTTCCATCTTGAAGATGGCGGCCAGCCCGTCGCCGATCGCCACCACGCCGGCATTCTCGCCGGGGCCGTGGATCACCCAGGGCGCGGTGGTGGGAAGCTCGCGCAGCCAGATTTTCGAGGACTTGTAGGAACAGTGCTCCGACCACATGACGCTGAAGATGCCGAGTTCCGTCAGGCTCGGCGCGCGGCCCATGATCGCCAGCACGCGGCCGTACTCTTCTGCGGTCAAGCCGAAGTCGCGGGCGAGCGACTCCGTGGCTGGTCGACCGCTCACCGGTTGCGCCTCGCTTCGTCCCAGCTCGCGATCTCCTTAGATATTGCTTCCACTGCGTCGATCGGGTTGCAGCAAGCAACAGAATAGGTGGAAGGCTTAGAGCAGCGTGCGATCAGGTGGAATCACCTGATCGCACAAAGCTGCTCGCCAAAACAAAGTGTTAGAGCAGCGGGCGTGAACACGAGTTCGCGCACGCCGCTCTACTCTGGCAGGAACCCGTCGGCCATCGCCTGTTCGGCGGACCACGGGCAATCCTGCGGGAGATCCTGTTCCGCCAACCCCGTCTGCCTGCTCGCGCCTAGAACTGCCAATGCAAAAGCCCTGGGCAAGACCTCCGGAAGCAGCGGACGAAGGCTTGGATTGTCTTCAAGATGGCCGGCAAGCCGAATCCGCTGCTCAGCGATGGATGAGCGCCAACTGTTGCTCCGGCGCGCTGGCTGAAATCGCCACTTCAGCAGATGCAGCAAGAGCACGGCGAGCCGGCTGACCAGTTCGCGTTTTTCCGCGCGACCCATGCTCGCGATTTCCTCGGCGATATTTTCGAGGTCGGCTTCCGCCACCCGGCCGTCGCGCAACAGCGCTGCCTGCCGGTTCGCCCAGGCGTAAAAATCGCGCTTGTACTCCCCGGCTTCGTTGCGCAGGTCGGAAGCCGTCGCCGTCATGCCGCCAGCTCCGCCAGGGCATCGAACAGCGGCTTGCCGTCCTCGCCGCCGAGCAGCGGGTCCACCATGTCTTCGGGGTGCGGCATCACCCCGAGCGTGCGCAGGTCGGGACTGAGCACGCCGGCGATGCTGCGGGCGCTGCCGTTGCGGTTCGCCTCCGCCGTGGGTTCGCCCGACGGCGTGGCGTAGCGGAAGGCCACGAGCCCCTCGCCTTCGAGCCGATCGAGCGTCTCGGGGTCGGCGAAGTAGTTGCCGTCGCCATGTGCCATCGGCGCACGGAACACCTGGCCGCGCTGGTAGCGGCAGGTGAAGGCGGTATCGCTGCGCTCGACGCGCAGGTGGCAGTCCATCGCCAGGAAGCGCAGCGAGGCATTGCGCAGCAGCGCCCCCGGCAGCAGTCCCGCCTCGGTGAGGATCTGGAAGCCGTTGCACACCCCGAGCACGTAGCCGCCGCGCTCGGCGTGGGCGCGGACCGCCGCCATCACCGGTGAGCGTGCCGCCATGGCGCCGCAGCGGAGATAGTCGCCATGGCTGAAGCCGCCGGGCAGCACAACGAGGTCGAGGCCGGCGAGGTCGGTCTCGGCATGCCAGATCATGCGGGGCTGGCGGCCGGTGCTGCGGGCCAGGGCGATCGCCATGTCCCGCTCCCGGTTGATGCCGGGGAAGACGACGATGCCGGCGCGCATCGCCGGCTCAGCAGTGATAGAGGCTGCGCATCGCCTCCAGCACGCCGGGCGTAGCCGGGCTGCCGCTGGCGGGATGCGTCTGCAGGTAGTTGATCACGCCCTCGCGGACCTGCCGCAGCTCGATGCGCTCCGGCACGCACACTTCGCGCTTCACTGCGCCGTCGGTCTGCAGCAGCTGCACCGTCTCCAGCACGCCGGCGAAATAGGCCTCGCAGCCGGCGATCTTGGCCTGGTCGTGCGCCGTGCAGGATTGCAGCAGGAAGCTGCGCTGCACGGCGGCGTGGGCCTGGTCACCCCAGGGAAGAGTGACGAGCAGGGCGGCAAAGGCGCCGGCGAGCAGGGCTTTCGGCATCGCGGACATCATCCCTCCAGATTGACCCGGAAACTCTCGATCACGGTATTGGCCAGCAGCCGGCGGGCCATCTCTTCGGCTCGCAGGCGGGCCTGCGCCGGGTCGCTCTCGGCCAGCTCCAGCTCGATAACCTTGCCGGCGCGCACCTCGCCGATGCCGTCGAAGCCGAGCCCGGCCAAAGCGTGGCCGATGGCGCGGCCCTGCGGATCGAGCACGCCGGGTTTCAGCATGACCGTGACGATGGCCTTCACGGCTGGGCCTTCACTGCACCGCCTCGGGGCCCTTGAAGTCGCGCACCCCGGCCTCGGGCAGGATGCCGAGCCGCTTGGCGACCTCCTGGTAGGCTTCCTCGACATTGCCGAGATCGCGGCGGAAGCGGTCCTTGTCCATCTTCTCGTTGGTCTTGGCGTCCCACAGCCGGCAATTGTCCGGGCTGATCTCGTCGGCCAGCACGATGCGCATCTCCTCGTTTTCCCAGAGCCGGCCGAACTCCAGCTTGAAGTCCACGAGCGTGATGCCGACGCCGAGGAAGAGCCCGGTCAGGAAATCGTTGATCCGCAGCGCCAGGGCGACGATGTCGTCCATGTCCTGGGTGTGGGCCCAGCCGAAGGCGGTGATGTGCTCTTCGGAGACCATGGGGTCCTGCAGCGCGTCGTTCTTGTAGTAATATTCGATGATCGAGCGGGGCAGGCGGGTGCCCTCGGCGATGCCGAGCCGGGTGGAGAGGCTGCCGGCGGCGACGTTGCGGATCACCACCTCGAGGGGGATGATCTCGACCTCGCGGATCAATTGCTCCCGCATGTTCAGGCGGCGGACGAAGTGCGTGGGAATGCCGATCTCGTTCAGCCGCACCATCAGGTACTCGCTGATCCGGTTGTTCAGCACGCCCTTGCCGGTGATGGTGCCCCTCTTCTGGGCGTTGAAGGCGGTCGCGTCGTCCTTGAAATACTGGACGAGGGTGCCGGGCTCGGGACCCTCGAACAGGATCTTGCCTTTGCCTTCATAGAGTTGGCGGCGGCGAGCCATCACATGTTCCCTAGAGCGAGATGACTTCCATCAGACGAAGTCTTCACGCTCTAACTCCTTGTTAGCGAGCGCGATTCAGACCTGCGGTGCTGCCACCTTCGGTCATCACGCTCTAATGGGCTGACTGCCCGGTCTCGGCGAGAATCGACGCCCGCACGTCCGCACTGCGCGGCCGGTATATAGCAAGGCGCAGGCCGCGCCGCCACGGCCGGCATGGCTGCTGCCGCGGTTTATCCGTCAGGGCTGGCCGGCGTGGCAGGTCTCGCGGAGCGGCACGGGGGCGAACTCGGTGCGGTCGGGGGGGCCGGGGGCGAACAGCCAGAGCGGCTCCCCGCCGGCCGACAGGCCGATCAGGGAGCTGCAGACGGTGCCGAAGCCGGCATGCGGTACGACGTTGATCTGGCTCTCGACGGCGCCCGAGCGGTCGGCGATCAGCGTCCGCCAGGCCGCCCAGTCGTCAGGCGGCTCGGGCGGGGGGGCGGCGCGCAGCCCCGGCAGGTGCCGGGCGACGCGCGGACTGGCCATGTCGTCGGGGTCGCGCGCGGTGATCATGTGCAGTCCCGGCGCCAGCCTTTGGACCTGCGGCGACCCGGCGCCGAGGCCGCGGACGAAGAACGCCTCCGTCCTATCCGCCAGCACCATGTTGAAGCTGCGCCAGGCACGGGCATCGAGGCCGGCCATGGCGCCCGCCGCGGCTGCCGCCGAGGCATGCGCCAGCCCGAGAAGCGGCAGCTCGCCCCGGCTGCGCTTGCCCGGCATCGGGCCGAGGCTGCCGGGCCGGTTCAGCACCGCGGCCACCACGCCCTGCCGGTTCAGCCCGAGCCAGGTGCCGCCACCGCTGCGGTCGCGGCCGGCCACCACGTCCGGCAGCTCCGGCCAATGCGTGCCCGGGGGATCCCAGACGCGCTCCAGCATCTCGTCGCGGTTGGCGGCGAGCAGCAAGGGCCAGGCATGGCCCGGCCGGGCCAGCAGGACGACGGTGCACACCGGTGGGCCTTTCAGCTCGGCGGCGCAGCCGGCCCGGGCTCGCCGAACACGCGCGCGAACACCGCGTCGAGCGCCTGCAGGTGCATCCGCGCGTCCATCGCCGCCGCGAGTGCCGCCGGCGAGACCCGCTCGGCCACCTCCGGATCGGCCTCCAGCCGCTCGCGGAATCTCCGCCCGGCTGCGGACCGGGGTGTCGCTTCAAGGTCAGCCCAGCTCGCCATCGCGTGGCCCTGGACGATGCGATAGGCGTCCTCCCGGGAAAAGCCGGCCCGGGTCAATGCGAGCA
>JAFAYM010000295.1 GCA_019240395.1 Acidisphaera sp.
AGCTCGTTGCCCGCTCGGCCGAGGCCCGGCCGGACCTGGTGGCCTCGCTGCGCCAGTACGGGCCGGGTTCAGCCGTCGAGGCGAGCGACGGCCAGGACGAGACGATGCGGCTGATCCGCGCCCAGTTCCGCGCCTTCGCCGACGACAAGCTGGCCGGCAACGCACCCTACTGGCACCAAGCCGACAAGCTGATCCCGCTCGACCTGATCGCCGAGCTGGCCGGGCTCGGCGTGTTCGGGCTCACCACGCCGGCGGAATTCGGCGGCTCCGAGATGGGCGCCGAGGCAATGTGCGTCGTCACCGAGGAACTCTCGCGCGGCTATATCGGCGTGGGCTCGCTCGGAACGCGCTCCGAGATCGCGAGCGAACTGATCCGGCTCGGCGGCACCACGGCGCAGAAGGCCAAATGGCTGCCGCTGCTCGCTTCGGGCGCCGTGCTGCCGACCGCGGTGTTCACCGAGCCGAACACCGGCTCCGACCTCGCCAACCTGACCACGCGCGCCGAGCGGATCGGTGACGTCTACCGCATCCATGGCAACAAGACCTGGATCACCCACGCCGCCCGGGCCGACCTGATGGTGCTGCTCGCCCGCACCGGGCCGGCGGGCAGCGGCAATCGTGGGCTGTCCATGTTCCTGGCCGAAAAGCCGCGCGGCAATCGGGACGCCCCGTTCCCGGCGCCCGGCATGTCCGGCGGCGAAATCCCGGTGCTCGGCTATCGCGGCATGCGCGAATACGAGATCGCCTTCGACGGCTTCGAGGTGCCCGCTTCCGGCTTGCTGGGCGGAGTGGAAGGCCAGGGATTCCGGCAATTGATGACCACGTTCGAGCTCGCGCGTATCCAGACTGCGGCGCGCGCGCTCGGTGTGGCGCAGAACGCCTTCGAGCTGGGGTTCGCCTATGCCTGCGAGCGCATCCAGTTCGGCCGCGAGCTGATCGAGTTCCCCCGCGTGTATGGCAAGCTGGCCTGGATGGCGGCCGAGCAGAACATGGTCCGCCAGCTCGTCAAGCGCGTCGCCCGGCTAAAAGAGACCGGCGTACGCTGCGACGTGGAGGCGGGCATGGCCAAGCTCGTCGCCGCCCGGATCGCCTGGTCCGCCGCCGACAACGCGCTGCAGATCCACGGCGGCAACGGCTACGCGCTCGAATACCCGATCTCGCGCGTGCTGTGCGACGCGCGCATCCTCAACATCTTCGAGGGCGCCGCCGAGATCCAGGCCCAGATCATCGCCCGCGGCTTGCTGACCCGGCCGCGCGACTGACGACCATTACCACGCCGACTCATGGCGATTTTCGTCCGTGATTCCTGCGCCCAATTCCCCGATGTCGTAGTGGGCCAAGCTGATGACGACGCGCGTGCCCTCGGCGCGAATATGAACTCGCTGACCAGGGCCCATGCCGGCCGCCTCCAGCACTGCCGGAGGGATCTGCAGGACAGGACTGATCCCCCTGCTCTCTACGGTGCTCTGCACGAGGCTCTCCTCAATTCGCTTGCATCCGATTAACAGCTCTACCCACTGCAGTTCGGTAGCCTGTCACCCAATCCGTCATCGCCGGGCTTCGACCAGGCGATCCAGGGTGCAACGCTCCGGCATCCATTTGGGACCCGTACATCAGCGTCAAGGGTCGGTAGATGATGGCTGGAGGCGGTTCAAGTTCCACCAAAGCCAGGTGCGGAATTCAAGACTTTCGGATTTCTGAAAAATAGCACCGTAATTAATCGCATCGACCCTTGGCGTCATTCCTCCTTTTGCGAGCTAGTAGTCGTACTCCCGCGGGTACCTGATTATATCGCCATCTAGCGCAACCTTTGCGTGCGGGGACGTTTCCGAAGCCCAGGGAGTTCTTCCTAGATCTTCCCACACATTTTTGCCGGTATTCACATCTCGCCGAAAATACCGCTCGTATTGCAATCTCTCTCCGACGGCATGATCAGGAAACTCAGTATCCCTCATTCCAGGTTCTGTGCAGGAGGGATCTGAATCCCAGAAACTCTGGCTGCTTGCCAGTCGCCGTTGCTCGCTCCCACTGATGTAGCCAATGGTCGAGAATGCGACGACCCTTCTCCCAGGAAACCAGTATTTTGAAAGCGTGGATAAGAAATTAGAACCGGGGTCGCCAGCACCTGCACGGCATCCCACAAATAAGATACTTCCAAGAGGGGCTGTTTTGAAATACAGCTCCAACAAGCCTGGGAACTTAATTTCGTCAGTATAATTATCTGCTGTAAGCAA
>JAFAYM010000298.1 GCA_019240395.1 Acidisphaera sp.
CCGTGCGCGTCCCGATCCGGCCGAAGCCGACGATCAGGACGGTCTTGCCGTAGAGATCGAAGGGCAGATGACCGAGCCGGCTGGCCCATGTGCCGTTCTTGACCATCGTATGCATTTCCTGCGCTCGTTTGGCGAGGGTGAGCATCATGAACAACGCCTGTTCGGCCACCGACGGCGAGTTCGCGCTGCCCGCGACCATCAGCGGCACCTTGCGCTTGCTCAGGGCAGGCACATCGACGGCGTCGTAACCCACGCCGATGCGGGTCACGACTTTCATGTCTCCGGCGGCCTCGAGCTCCGGCTCGCCGAAGCGGGTCGCGCCGAGCGCCACGCCGTGGACGGGCGCATGCTGCTTCAGCATCGTTTGAAAATCGCTCGATGAGATCAGATTGGCAAATTCGACGAGCTCGATATCGTCCCGTTCGGTCAGCAGCGCCCGCGCCCCGGGCGACAACGTTTGCGTGACAAAGATTTTCTTCTTGTTGGTGCTAACAGCCATTGCCCGCCCTTGAGGTTCTCCCGCGCGGTCCAGTGCCCACTTCCCGGCGTCCGCGCTCCCTTGCCGCGATATCTTTTCGCGGACTTCGGAGTGAGGGACTTCAGATCAGCGAGACTAGAGAACGGCGCCCGTTCCCTCGTTTAGCAGGTGCATGTTATTGAGGTCCACCGCCATTCGGAGCGGGGCACCATCGCGTGCGCCGGCGTTCGGACTGACACGGCCACATAACTGAGTGCCTTCCAGCCCGAAATAGACCAGCGTCTCCATTCCCATCGGCTCTGTCACGTCGAGGTTGGCATCGAAATTCTCGACGCCGGGCTCGGCGTGTCCGTTGGCCTCGGTCAGGTGCTCCGGGCGGATGCCGAGCAGCACGGTGCGGTCCTTGTACGGGCCATAGCGGTCGGCGCGGGAGGCCGGCACCGGCAGGCTGATATCGTCGGACAGCTGCAGATTGAGGCCATTGCTGCCATTGGTGACGCGCACCGGCAGGAAGTTCATCGCCGGGCTGCCGATGAACCCGGCAACGAAGCGCGTGGTCGGCTTGTGGTAGAGCTCCTGCGGCGGCCCGACCTGCTCGATGATGCCGCCGTTCATCACCACGACGCGGTCGGCGAGCGTCATCGCCTCTACCTGGTCGTGCGTCACGTAGACGGTGGTGGTCGGCACCTTCTGGTGCACCGTCTTGATCTCGGTGCGCATCTGCACGCGCAGCTTGGCGTCCAGGTTCGAGAGCGGCTCGTCGAACAGGAACACCTTCGGGTTGCGCACGATGGCGCGGCCCATCGCCACGCGCTGGCGCTGGCCGCCGGAGAGCGCCTTCGGCTTGCGCGCCAGCAGCGGGGTGATGTCGAGCAGGCGGGCGGCGTCGTCCACCCGGCGCTTGATCTCGGCCTTGTCGAACTTCCGCAGCTTCAGCCCGAACGCCATGTTGTCATAGACGCTCATGTGCGGATAGAGCGCGTAGTTCTGGAACACCATGGCGATGTCACGGTCGCGCGGCGGCACGTCGTTGACCATCGACCCGCCGATCCAGATTTCTCCTGACGTGATCTCCTCGAGACCGGCGATCATGCGCAGCGTGGTCGACTTGCCGCAGCCGGATGGGCCGACCAGCACGACGAATTCGTGGTCGGCGATCTCGAGGTCGATGCCCTTCACGGCGAGCACATTGCCTTCATAGGCCTTCTCGATCCGCTTCAGCGAAACCTGCGACATGCGTTTAGCCCTTCGTGGCGCCGGCGGTAAGGCCGGAGATGTAGTAGTCCATGAGGAAGGCGTAGATCAGCACCGGCGGGGCGGCGGCGATGACGCAGGCGGCCATGATCTTGCCCCACTGGAACACGTCGCCGCGGATCAGGTCGCTGATGATGCCGACCGTCAGCACCATCTGGTTGGTGGTGTAGAGATAGGCCATGGGATAGAGGAACTGGCCCCAGCTGACGGTGAAGGCGAAGATCGTCGCGGCGATGATGCCCGGCATGGCGACGGGGATGAAGATCCGCGACAGCATCTGCAGATAGCCGGCACCGTCGATCAGCGCCGCTTCGTCCAGTTCCTTCGGGATCGAGCTGAAATATCCGATCATGATCCAGGTGCAGAACGGCACCGAGAGCGTCGGGTAGATCAGTGCGAGGCTCCAGAGATTGTTGATCAACCCGAGCGTGCCGATCACCTGGAACAGCGGCAGGAACAGCAGGGAAGCCGGGATCAGGTAGGTCAGGAACACGCCGGTCGCCAGCGTCTGGCTTCCCCAGAACCCCATGCGCGCCAGGCTGAACGCCGCCAGCACCGAAATCACCATGGTGACCGCGACCACCACCAGCGTGACCATCACGGTATTGAAGAAAAACGTGCGGAACGTCGGGTAGTTGATGAGGTAGATGAAGTTCTCGAGCGTCGGATGATGGGCGATCCAGGGCGAGCCGCGCTGGCCCGAGATCTCGGCCGAGGATTTCAGGCTGGTCATCACGGTGTAGAACGGCGGCACGAGAAACATCAGCACGAACACCGTCAGCGCCGTGTAGCTGCCCCAGAGCGCCCAGCGCCGCTGGCTCGCCAGGCTGCGGCGCGGCGCCCGCCCAAGCGTGCCGGCGGCAGCGCTCACGCCGCCATCTCCCGCGAGCGCCGGTTGACGCCGCGCAGCACGAAATAGGCGGCGACGGCGAGGATGGGCAGCATGAACAGGCTGACCGACGCGCCGAGCGGAATGTCGCCGGACTGGATGCCGACCTGGAAGGCGTAGGTCGCGAAGACATGCGTCAGGTCCTGCGGCCCGCCGGCGGTGAGGATGCGGACGATGTCGAAATCGGCAAAGGTGACGATCAGGCTGAACAGCACGGTGATCGAGATGATGTTGCGCATCATCGGCAGGGTCACCAGGAACAGCTTCTGCACGGCGTTCGCGCCGTCGATCGCCGCCGCCTCGTAGAGCTGCTCGGGCACCGATTTCAGCGCCGCGAGATACATGATCATGAAGAACGGCGTGCCGTACCAGACATTCACGGCAATGGTGCAGAACCGCGCCGTCCAGCCGACCCCAAGCCAGGGGATCGACTTGAAGCCGAACTGGTTCAGCACCCAGTTGAACGCGGAATAGGTGGGGTCGAACATCCACCACCAGGTCAGGGTGGACATCGCCAGCGGGATCACCCACGGCACCAGTAGAAGGCCGCGCCAGATCCGCTGGTTGCGCGATGGAATGTTGTGCATGAGGTGGGCGAGGATGAAGCCGATCACCGCCTTCAGTACCACCGCGGTGATGGCGAACAGGCAGCTCTGGAACAGCACGAGCTGAAAGGTGTCGCGCCGCAGCAGGAAGGTGAAATTGCCGAGCCCGACGAACCTCGTCATCTTCTTGTTCATCAGGCTGAGATAGATCGCGTAGATCGCGGGATAGACGATCAGCAGCGCGATCATCAGGATCAGCGGCAGGCACATCAGCAAGGCAATCGTCGAGCGCTGCCGCATGAAGCGGCGCATCCCGCTGCCGCCGCTGCGCACGCGCGCCGGCGCCTGCGCGATGGCGGCGCCGGCGAGACCGGATGCGTTGCTCATTCGTCTCTCCGTGTCCGCACCGAAGGGACGCGGGCGGACCGGGGCACGATCCGCCCGACGACGATCAGCGAGTGAAGCCTTCGAGCTCGTCGGAAGCCCAGGCGATGACGTCCTTGATCGACTGCCCGCTCTTCAGCTTGGCCAGCATGGTCGGCATGGTGCCGCGGTTGTACATCTGCACGGCGACATCGGGCGAGGCGGAGGAGCCACTGACGCTCGGCTCGGCCTTGTGCCAGGACCGGATCGGGTAGTTGTACACCGTGCCCTTCGGCGGCTCGACGGTTTCCCAGATCTTGAAGTCGTTCATGCTGGGGAAGGGCGGCAGGTCGTAGCCCTGCACGACATTGTCGCGGGCCTCCACCTGTTCGCGCTGCAGCAGGTATTCGATCAGGTCCTTCGCCGCACTCTGGTTTTGGCTGAACTTCCAGATGCCCCAGAAATAGGTCTGGTGCGGCACGAAGCGGCCCTTCGGCCCCGCCGGTGCGCTGAACGTCCAGCAATCCTTGGCGACGTCCGGAGCGTCGCGCACCGCCACCGCCCAGGCCGATGGCGGGTTGAAGATCAGCGCGCTCTTGCCGGCGATCAGCGCGCGGTTGTTCGACGCGTCGTCATAGCTGACTGCGTCGTCGGGCAGGAACTTCACCAGCTTCTGCGAATATTCCAGCACTTGGCGGACGTTGTCCGAGTGCACCTGGATCTTGCCCTCGCCGTCGATCAGGTCGGCGCCGAAGGCGGCGAACAGGGCGCCGATCGCATCCACCGAATCGGTGGTCTGCCCCAGCCCCATCGCAAAGGGATAGCCGGCCTTCTGGCATTTCTCCGCGGCGGTCGCGAGCGCGTCCCAGGTCCAGGCGGCAGCCGCCTCGCCGCTGTTCTCGCTCGCGGGATACATCGCCTGCACGTCCATGCCGCAGTAGTTCTTCATCATGCTGATGCGCGCGCAGGGCGGCTTGTTCTGCGAGCCGGAACTGGTCGGCACGGCGAACCAGTGATCCTTGGCACGGCCGAGATACTGCGACACCTTGTCCGGCTCGCCGTATTTGTCGGTCAGGCGCTTCATGAGGTCGTCGACGGGCAGGAGCTTGTCGGCGTTGTTGTGCGCGTCCCACTCGACGAAGGCCATGATGTCGTGGCCTGCGCCGGCCTGCGCCTCCGCCGAGGCGGTCAGCAGCAGCTTGTTGCCGACGCTGGTGATGAAGTCGGTCTGCACCTCGACCTTGTTCTTGTCGGCCCAGGCGTCGACCTGCTTCTTCATCACCGCATTGCCCTCGGGCACCCAGTGATCCCAGAAACCGAAGGATAGTTTGCCGGCGGCGCCGGCGGAGCGGATATGCACCAGGGGGAGTGCCGCGGCGGCCGCACCCAACTTCATCGCGGACCGGCGTGTGGTCAGGCGCGACATCGGCATGATCTGAATCTCCCTCGATACGGCCGGGCGTGCCCGGTCGTGTTGCTTCCTGGACTGCGCGATGCGTTCCGGCCGCTCGCCATCATTCCCAGCCGTCGGCAGACTTGCCTCGCGGCGGGCGATGTTGCGTCGTTTTAGACACAAGGCGCCGCTGCGCGCAACGTGAACGATCGGAAATCTTGGCGCCGTCTCAGCGCCGGGCCCCAGGGTCGGGGCCCAGGTCCGGAATCGATCAGACGGCGGCCGCCACCAGCCGGCGGGCCTTGGCGCCCACGGTTTCCGCACTGTCGCCCGGACGGTAGATCGCCGAGCCGATGCCGAACCCCGCCGCCCCGGCGTCCAGCCACGGCTGCATGGTGTCTGCGGCAATTCCGCCGACCGGCAACACGTCGGTGCCGGGCGGCAGCACCGCGCGCAGCGCCTTCAGCACCGCCGGGCTGGCCGCCTCGGCGGGGAACAGCTTTATCCCGTCCGCTCCGGCACGCAGCAGCGTGAAGGCTTCGGCGGGGGTGAAGAAGCCGGGACAGGAGAGCAGGCCCTGCGCGCGCGCCGCCTGCACGATCGCGCAATCGGCATGCGGCGTGACGATCAGCCGGCCGCCGGCCGCCGCAACCGCCGTCACGTCCGCCTCGGTCATCACCGTTCCGGCGCCGATCAGCAGGCGCTCGCCGAACGCGCGGGCGAGGCGGGCAATGCTCTGCAGGGGATCGGGGGAATTCAGCGGCACCTCGACGATCGCAATGCCGGCCGCCTCCAGCGCGGCGCACACCGCTTCCGCCTCGTCGGGACGCACGCCGCGCAGGATGGCGATCAGCTTGCAGCGGGCGAGCCAGTCCTTCAGCTCCATCGGATGCTCCTGCCGATCCTCGCCAGGCCGCGCGCCGCGGCGTCGCTGTCTTCGATGGCGGGCGTGCCGCCGCGCGCGGCAATGGCCCGCGCGTACAACGAGCACAACTCCGGCGCGCCGATCAGGTGCACGCGGCCGCGGTCGGGCAGGGCGGTGGCCAGCTCGTGTCCGATCAGCAGGCCGGAGAGATAGGCGGCGCTTTCCGTCTCGCCGAGCTGACCGGTCAAACCGAGCGTGCGCACGCCGAACAGATGATGCAGCAGCCCGCCCGGATCGCCGGCGCGCATCACTCCGCGGTCGAACGCGGCAGGATCGGTGGGACCGTCGCGCATCATGCGCCCGAGAATGGTGTGGCCGCGCAGCCCCGCGAACGCCTCGCCTGTCAGATGCGTGCGATAGCCGGTGATGCGGCCGGCGCTGACCCGAGCCCATTTCGAGTGGCTGCCGGGTAGGCAGACCGTGCCGGCCTCGCCGATCGCCTCGAGCGCGCCGATGATCTGCGTCTCCTCGCCCCGCATCACCTCCGGCACGCCCGCGTCGTCCACGTCGGAAAGGCCGGGCACCAGTTTCACCCGAGCCGCTGCAAACGGCACGTCGATCAGCGCCCGCGCCAGTTCCTCGGCCCCGGCGGGGCAGGGGAGGTAGGGCGCTTCCACCCAGCCCTGGCGGCTGCCGACCATGCCGGAGAGCAGCACCCGGTCTTCGCCGTCGGCGAGCCACGCGCCGATCCGGCGATGCAGCGCTTCGGCAAAGCCGCCTTGCGGGATCTGCAGGATGCCCTCTGCCGCCTCGCGCCGGTCGCGGATGGCCCCGTTCTCGGCGAGACGAAAGGCGCGAAAGCTGCTGGTTCCCCAATCCACCCCGATCATCGGCCTTCCTCCGGGTGTGGCTGGGTGCTCAGAAGGCGATCTTGTAGGCGAGCGAGGGCGCGATCGTCCAGCTGCCCCGCCTGGCGATCTCGACGTGGTTCACGCCGCCGCCGACGGTGAGCTCATCGGTGACGGAGTAGTTCAGCGAGACATTCTCCTGATGATCGGTGTCGTGCGAGGCGCCCAGGCTTTTGCGCAGGCCGCCCGCCAGGATGAGCTGCCAGCGCACATAGCTGAAAGTGGCGCCGCCGATGAGGTAGTGGCGCTCGAGACCGGTGATGCCGGCGAAATTGGTGAAATGCGCGTATTCCAGGAACGGGGTGAGGCCGAGCCGCCCGGTCAGCCGCAAGCCGTCGCCGGTAGGATCGTAGGTCGCGCCGATGGACTGGCCGTACTCGGTGCGCCCGGACGGGTCGTCCGTGGCCTCCTGGGTCAGCGAGATCTGCCAGGTCAGCCCCTGCTCCGCCCGGCCGCCGCGCAGCGCCACGGTGTAGCTGTCGAAGCTGCCGGTATTCGCCGGTCCGAACTGATTGCGGGTGTAGCGGCGCAGTCGATCGGCCGTGGGGTCATCGAGAGCGGGACGCGACAGCAGCGATTCCGAAAGGAAGCTGGTATCGAGGTAGAACGTCTCCACCGACAGCCGAACATTGGTCAGCCCGAGCAAATCCGCCAGGGCGTATTGCGCGCCGAAGCCGATCCGCTCGTCCTGCTCGTAATCGGAGCCGAAATTGTAGAAGTTGCCGGGTTCTGCCTGGTAGGCCGAGCCGAAATTCGGGTGGATCTTGCCGCCATAGACCGACACCTGGTCGAACGGCCGCACCGTCGCGAAGAGCTGGCGCAGGGTCATGCCTTCGCTGCGCAGGAAGCTGTTGCGATCGGGGTAGAAATCCTCCTCGTTGTCGTTCCGGTTGCGCTCCAGCTTGATGTCGCTGTTCAGCGACAGCCATGTCGAGTAGTTGCCGTACAGCGTCAGCTCGCTGTCGTCGAACACCGTGCCCTTGGCGCCGGTTCCAGAGGGTTTGGTCAGCTCCGCCTGCAAATGCGTGTCGAACTCGCCGCCGAAGACGATGTTGCTCTGATAATTCGCGGGAAAACCGGGCGGCGGCGGCGTTGTCGGCATCGACGGCCCGGAGGGCGTGCTCGGCGCGGCGCTCGGCGGCTGCGCTGTCGGCGCCTGCGCGCCCGCTCCGGTGGTCTGGCCGAGTGAAGCCGTCGAAACGAAGCAGAGGACGGTCAGCGCTCCGACGCCGGCGAGCGGCCTACTCGCGGGCAATTGCGGCGGCCTCCGCGGCCACGGCGCGATACTGGCCGACCGAGGCCCGCGGCTGCGGGTCGGGCAGCAGCGGCTGCACGATCCACTGCGCCTTCGCGAGCACCGCCTTGAAGCGCGCCAGGATGCCCTGGTCGGCAGCATCCGGATACGATTGGGCCAAGCGGTCGACCTCCTGCTGGACGTAGCTGATGTACCCACGGCTGTCATGATATTCGACGATGACTTCGACGCGTCCGTGATCGAGCGATGACCCGTACTCGCCGGACGCCGCGTCGATCGTCTCGGAACATATCTTGATCATCTCCGGGATGGAATCGCGCAGCGCCTGCGGCGCCACCTGTCGCGCCGCGTGCACCGTCGCGATGATCGCCTGGTACTGCTTTTCGGTGTCAGGGCTCGTCGGAGCCCGCGCCACCGCCGCTTCCAGCCGGATCAGCTGCGTGTCGAACGGCGCAATGTGGTGCGTCTGCACGTAATCCGCGATGTCGTCATACAGCTCGCGCACGGGATGACCGAAATGCGGCAGCGCGAGCTGCGGCCGGCCAGCCTGCAGCAGGTCGTGGCCGACGATCAGATGCCCTTCCAGCATGCCCAGGCGGAACAGGAAATCGGTGTCGTCCCCGGCAGAGCCGTAATTCGCATCGACCAGCACGATCCCCGGGGCGGCTGCGCGCGCCTGCGGCGCCGGTGCGCCGAGGGCAAGGGCGAGCGCCGGGAGCAAGAGAAAGACTCGCATGGCGGGGCTCCGGAATTGCTAGTAATTCGCAATTGCAGGAAACCTAGCGCTCTGTCAAGCTCGGGAAATGTCTCGCGAGGTTCGATGAGCGGCATCTACGGCAGCTTCAGCGTCACCCTGCCGGTCGCCTGGCTGGCGGCCTTGGCCACCAGCGAACTGCGGCTGGCCGTCTATGGCATGCGCGGGCTGTACGGCGTGACGCGCTTCCTGCACCTCGTCGGCGTGGCGGGGTTCGTCGGCACCGTCATGCTGATCGACCTGCGCGGCCTGGGGCTGTTCCCCGCGGCATCGATGGAGCCGGTGCGTGCGCCGCTCGGCATGCTGCTGAATGCCGGCTTCGTAGTGGCGGTGGTGAGCGGGCTGGCGCTGTTCCTCTATGATCCGCTCGGTGTCGGATTGCACACCATGTTTCTGCCCAAGCTCGTGCTGATCGGATTCGGGCTGGTGCACGCGCGCGGATTGCGTCCGCTGGCGGGGCTGCGGCGGACCAGGCTGCGGCGGCGCGGCAGCGCCGCGATCTCGCTGCTGGTCTGGCTCTCCGTGATGGGCTGCTCCACCTGGAACCATGTCGAGCGGCCGGTGCGGGTCAACGCCGCGCTGGCCGCCGAGCTGGTCGGCCGGGAGTAGGCGATCACTCCGACGGCGAGTCGGCCATGGCCATTTCCTGCACGCCTGTCGGACGGATCGTCAGCGCCTGAACCCAGGCGAGCAGGGCCAACACGAAAACTGCGGCGAACAGACGGGCCATTGCGGTACTCCCCTTGCGTTGGGAGCATGCTGAGCGCTGGCGTGGCCAAAAGCTGTGATGTCGGTAACAGAAGGCGAGGGGCAAAGCCCCTGGCCTTGCGCTGTGCCGCCCTCAGGCGCAAGTGCATCCGATTTTGACGGGGACCGGCAAGCGGCCATGCGACTGACCAGCGACACGATCCGTCCCGCCGCGCGCATGGTGACGATCCGCTTCGACGGCGAGCCATTGTCGGCACTCGAGGGCGAGACGGTGGCGGCGGCGCTGTCGGCGGCCGGCATCGTCGCCTTCCGTCGCACGGCGAGCGGCGCGCCGCGCGGCCTGCATTGCGGCATGGGCGCCTGCTTCGATTGCGTGGTGACGATCGACGGCCGGACGGGCCAGCGCGCCTGCCTGACCAAGGTCGCCGACGGCATGTCAGTCACCGGTGCGGTGCCGAACGAGCCGGCGCCGCTGGCCGCCGAGCCGGACGGTGAGGAGGCCGAACACCGGGCCTGCGACGTGCTGGTGGTCGGCGCCGGGCCGGCCGGCCTCGCGGCGGCGATCGCGGCGGCGGAGGCGGGGGCCGAGACGGTGGTGCTCGACGAGCGCGATGCGCCGGGCGGGCAGTATCTGAAGCCGCTGGCGCCGAGCCATCGCAGCAGCGCGCCCGATCGGCAGTTCCGCCTTGGTGACGCGCTGCGGGCGCGGGCACAGGCCGCCGGCGTGCGGATCGAGAGCGGCGCCACGGTCTGGGGCGGCTTCCTGCCGGAAGCCGGCGAGGCGCTGGAAATCGCCGCGGTGTTCTGCGGCGCGGCGGTCGCCTTCCGGCCGCGGCGCCTGATCCTGGCCCCCGGCGCGCATGAGCGCCCGGTGCCGCTGCCGGGCTGGACGCTCCCAGGGGTGATGACCACGGGCGCGCTGCAGACGCTGGCGCGGGCGCAGCGCGTCTCCCCGGCGCGGCGGGTGCTGATCGCCGGCAACGGACCGCTGAACCTGCAGCTTGCCTGCGAGCTGCTGGCGGGTGGCGTCGAGGTCGCGGCGGTCGTCGAGGCGGCACCGCGTCCTGGCCTGCGCGCCTGGCGCGACGCCTTCACGATGCTGCGCCGCGGCCCTGACTTGGCGCGCGAAGGCCTCGGCTATTTGGCCCGGCTGCGCCGCGCCGGGGTGCCGATGCTGTGGCGCAGCCGGGTGACGGCGCTGGAGGGAGAGGGGCGGGTGCAGGCGGCGCGCGTCGCCGGGCCGCGCGGCGAGCGCGTCGTCGCGGCGGAGATCGTCGCCCTCAATCTCGGGTTCCAGCCGGAGGTCGGGCTGGCGCGTGCGCTCGACGTGCCGCACCGGTTCGTCGATATCGGCATTGGCCATCTCGCAACCGAAACGGACGCGGACGGGCGTACCGCGGCCGAGAGCGTGTTCGCGGTCGGCGACGGCGCCAGCCTGGGGGGCGCGCGCGTGGCGCTGGCGCGCGGCCGGCTCGCCGGTCTGGCCGCGGCGCGCGATCTTGGGTTCGCCGCGGCGCCCGATCTTCAGACGAAGCAGGCGCTCGATCGCGCGCTGGCCTTCCAGCAGGCGCTGTGGCGCATATTCGCGCCGCCGGCATTCGATCCGGCGGCGCTGAGCGATGCGACAATCGTCTGCCGCTGCGAGGAGGTCACGGCGGGACGGCTGCGCCAGGAGATCGCCGACGGGCTGGTGTCGCTGGCGGCGCTGAAGAAGGCGACCCGCGCCGGCATGGGACGATGCCAGGGGCGCTTCTGCGCCGCCACGATCGCCCGCCTCTGCCCCGGCATGCCGGAGCCCTGGGGCTTCGCCGCGCCGCGGCTGCCGGTTCGGCCGATGCCGGCGGCGCCGCTGATGTACGAGGCAGCGGAATTCGAGGCGCCGCTCATCGAGGCTCCGGCGCTGCCGGCGCGCCGCCTGGCGCTGCCGGATCTGGCGAGCGAGGCGCGGCGCTGCGACGTGCTGGTGATCGGCGGCGGCGCGGTCGGGCTGGCCTGTGCCTACTTTCTCGCCAGCGGCGGTGCCGACGTGATGCTTGTCGAGCGTGACGAGACCGGCATGGCGGCGAGCACGGCCAATGCCGGCAGCCTGCATGCGCAGCTGCTTTCCTACGATTTCGACGAGAACGGTCCGGAAGATGGCGGCCCGCCGGCACATGGTCTGCCGCTCGGACCCCGCAGCATTGCGCTGTGGAAGGAGATCGCCGCCGTGGCCGGTGAGACGCTCGGCATCGTCACCAAGGGCGGCCTGATGCTGGCCGACAGCGAGGAAAGCCTGCGGTGGCTGCGCGCCAAGCAGCGCATGGAGGCGCGCTGGGGTGTGGAGAGCCACGTCATCGGCGCCAATGAGCTGCGCAGTCTGGCGCCGCATCTGTCGCCGCGCATGGTGGGCGCGGTGTTCTGTCCGGCGGAGGGGCGCATCGACCCGCTGCGCGGCACGCACGCGCTGGCGCGGCTGGCCCGCCGCCACGGCGCGCGGCTGCTGCGCGGCGCCGAGGTGACGGCGATCGCGCCCGTCGGGGCCGGCTGGGAGGTGCAGACCAGCAAGGGGACGATCCGCGCCGGACGCGTGGTCAACGCAGCCGGCCCATGGGCGGCGCAGATCGGCGCCATGGTCGGACTCGATCTGCCGGTGACCGGCACGGTGCAGCAGGTGATGGTGAGCGAGCCGGCGCCACGATTGGTCGAGCACCTCGTGGCCTATGCGCGCCGGCACCTCTCGCTCAAGCAGCAGGACAGCGGCGGCCTGCTGATCGGCGGCGGCTGGTTCGGCTCCTTCGATCCGGTGAGCGGACGCACGCGCAATTTGCGCCGCAACATGCAGGGCAACCTCTGGGTCGCCGGACGTGTGCTGCCGGCGTTGCGCGGCTTGTCGATCGTGCGTGGCTGGACCGGGATCAACGTCTCCGTCGATCGCGCGCCGATCCTGGGCGAGGCGCCCGGTGTGCCTGGCTTCTTCAACGCGGTGACCGCCAACGGTTACACCCTGGCGCCGATCACCGGCCGGATCACCGCCGATCTCGTGCTGCGCGGCGAGCCGGTCGACCCGAACTACACGCTG
>JAFAYM010000185.1 GCA_019240395.1 Acidisphaera sp.
AAGCTCGGCATTCTCGGCATGGCGGTGCCGGAGGAGTACGGCGGCTCGGGTCTGCCCGTGCTGGATACCGCACTGGTTCTCGAGGAGATCGCCAAGGGCTGCTACGTCACGGCGATGGCGGTGATGGGCGAGGTCGGCGTGCAGACCAGGATCATCGCGAACTTCGCCCCGGAGGGCATCAGGCGCCGTATCCTGCCGGCGGTCTGCAGGGGCGAGTGCATCCTGGCCGTGTGCATGACCGAGCCGCATGCCGGGACCGACGTCGCCAGCTATCGCACCAACACCACGACGCATGCCGACCATCTCGTCCTCAATGGCGTCAAGACGCTGATCAGCCGGGTGGACGAGGCCGGCGCCTTCGTGGTCTTCACCCGTGTCGACAGCCGGCCCGGACGCGAGGGGATCGGCTGCGTGCTGATCGAGGCCGGCACGCCGGGCCTCTCCTGCACCGCGCGCTATCACACCATGGGCGGCGAGAACCTGGCCGAGCTGCGGTTCGAGAACTGTGTTCTCCCGCTCGAGAATCTGATCATTCGCGAGGACGGATTCCGCAAGCTGCTGAATGCCTTCAACACCCAGCGCTGCCTGAACCCGAGCATCTCGCTCGGCCTGGCGGAGGGTGCGTTCGAGGAATCGGTGCGCTACCTGCGCGACCGCACCGCATTTGGCCGTCCCATCGGCAACTTCCAGGGCATGCGCTGGAAGATCGCCGAGATGTACCGCGACATCGAGGCCAGCCGCAGCATCCTGTATCGCGCCTGCGCCAGCGCAAACCCGTTCCCGGACCCCTATCAGGCGGCGCTCGCCAAGATCACCTGCAACGAGATGTCGCTGCGCGTCACCAGCGAGGCGATCCAGATCCACGGCGGCTACGGCTTCACCGACGAATACCCGGTGTCGCGCTTCTACCGCGGCGCACGCTACGGCTCGCTCGGCGGCGGCACGACGGAGACATTGAAGGAGCTGGTCGGCAAGAAGATCATGGAAAGCTTCGGCGATCCCGACGGCTTCCTCGGCATGGGCAATTTCTGAACGGGGCGCGTGGCATGAGCGATACGGCGGACGCGCCGCACTATCCCCTGTCCGGGGTCAGGGTGGTCGACCTCTCGCACATCTACAATGGTCCCTACGCGACCTACCTGCTGGCGCTGGCCGGCGCCGAAGTGATCAAGATCGAGCCGCCGGGCGGCGAGCATCTGCGGCATCGCGCCGCACTCGGCGGGGCGGCGCTGCCCTTCGCCATGCTGAACGGCAACAAGAAATCGCTCTGCCTCGACCTGAAATGCGCCGAGGGCCACGCCGTGCTGCTCGATCTGGTGCGCCGGTCGGACGTGCTGGTGGAGAATTTCGCTCCCGGCGTCACCGACCGGCTCGGCTTCGGCCCGGAAGCGGTGCAGGCGATCAATCCCCGGCTGATCTACGCCTCATCCACGGGCTACGGGCGGTCCGGCCCGTACCGGGACTTTCCCGCCATGGACCTGACGATGCAGGCGATGTGCGGCGTCATGAGCATCAACGGCTTTCCCGATCGGCCGCCGGTGAAGGCCGGGCCGGCTTTGTGCGACTTCTTCGCCGGCATCCATCTGTACGGCGGCATCGTCACGGCGCTCTACGATCGGGAGAAGACGGGCCGCGGCCGGGTCGTCGAGGTGTCGATGCAGGAGAGCGTCTATGCCTCGCTCAGCTCCAATCTCGGCATGTATCACGGCTCCGGCGGCAAGGCGCCCTCGCGCACCGGCAACCGGCACGGCGGCCTGGCGGAGGCGCCCTACAACGTCTATCCCACGCGCGACGGCTTCATCGCCATCATCTGCAACAATACCAGGCATTTCCACGCGCTGCTGAAGACGATGCAGCGGGAGGACCTCGCCGACGATCCGCGCTTCGCCAGCCTGAAGGACCGCGTGGCGCATATCGAGGAGATCGACGCGCTCGTCGGCGCGTGGACGCGCGGCTTCGCCAAGCTGGAGCTGGCCGCCATGCTCCGCGCCAACCGCGTGCCCTGCGCGCCGATCCGCGAGCTGCCGGAGGTGGTGATGGACGAGAACATGCACGCGCGCGGCAGCCTGCAGTTCATCGACCATCCCGAGTTCGGGCGCATCGTCGTGTCGCACAGCCCGATGCGCTACGACGGCACGCCCCTGCTGCCGCTGCAGCCCAGCCCCAGGCTCGGCGCCGACACCGCTTCGGTGCTGCGCGACGTGCTGGGGATGTCGGAGGCGGACATCGAGCGCCTGCAAGGTGCGAAGCAAGAGGAGGGCTCTGCCCTCCACAAGCTGGGGGCAGCGGCCCCCAGACCACATTGACTCAGGTCTGCCTCAGGTTGTCGCGATAGCGGTGCCACCGCTTGACATAGAGCTCGGCGCCCTCGGCGAGCAGCTGCAGGCCGGCCGCGTCGATCTCGCGCACCACCTTGCCCGGAGCGCCCATGACGACGCTGTTGTCCGGGATCACCTTGTTCTCGGTGATCAGCGTGTTGGCGCCGACCAGGCAGTTGCGGCCGATGCGCGCGCCGTTGAGCACGACCGATCCCATGCCGATCAGCGTGCCGTCGCCGATCGTGCAGCCATGCACGACCGCGTTGTGGCCGATCGTGCAGTTCTCGCCGATGCTGATGGGATAGCCGGGATCGACGTGCAGCACGCTGTTGTCCTGCACGTTGCTGCGCGCCCCGATGGCGATCACCGCATCATCGGCCCGCAACACCGCTCCGAACCACACGCTGGCATCCCGCCCAAGGCGCACCTGCCCGATCAACGTAGCGTTCCGCGCCACCCAATATTCGCCATCCCCCGGCAATTCCGGCAGGGCGTCGTCGAGACTGAACACTGGCATGAAGTTTTCTCCCGGCTGAGCAGAGGTGAAGGGCGCTCACCCTATCGTCGCTGGCGAACAGCCCGGCCGACTCAACCATGGCATAGAGCCGGCCGTTGCGCGGCGCCAGGCTCCCATACCGATTTGATGGGCGTCTCGCCCGTCGCGTAGGCGAGCCCCTCGCTCGAATGCGTCCATCTCGCGCCGAGATCGGTTGTTTTCCAGATCGCCGGCCCGAACCACTCATTGCCGCCGCCGCCCCAGATTGTTCCCGAGACCGGATCGCCGACGAAATGATTGATCGGCCACGCCTCGCAGAACGGCCCCCGCACGCCCAGGATCGCCGCGCCGCATCGCTCTCCAGGAGGAAAACGCCCTTCTTCGTCCCGACCAGCACGAGCACCTGTGTGGCCACTGTCCCCTCCGACGGCCACAGATTCCCCGACAAATCCGCTGGCATCAACCTTGTTGCCGGAGTGCTCCGATCGCGGCTGCCTCCTGTCTGCCCTACGCGGCCACGCTCCTGGTCCGGCTCGGGAGTGTCAGCCGACTATAAGGCGGCTAATAGTTGCAGCTTGAGGCTATCTGTGCAAAGTTGCCACTTTGTTCCAGGTGGGATTCATGGCTGACGGCACCTCGATTGAGTGGACAGATGCCACGTGGAACCCAGTAACGGGGTGCACGAAGGTCACAGCCGGTTGTGACAACTGCTACGCGGCACGGTTCTCCGAGCGGTTTCGTGGGGTGCCAGGTCACCCGTTCGAGAGTGGCTTTGACCTGACGCTCCGCCCGGAACGCATCAGTCAGCCATTTCTTTGGCGCCGCCCTCGGATGATCTTCGTTAACTCAATGAGTGATCTCTTTCAAAAGAACGTTCCTAGAGATTTTATTGATCGCGTATTCGAGACGATGGAGGCTGCCGATTGGCACGTGTTCCAGGTGCTTACCAAGCGCAGTTCCCTCATGCGGGATTACTTGCGGCGGCGTTATCGCGGTGCTTCGCCTCCGACCCAAATCTGGCTCGGGGTATCGGTCGAGGATGGCCGGGCGAGAGCCCGGATAGAGCATCTGCGCCAAGCGCCAGCTAAGATCCGGTTCCTCTCGATCGAGCCATTAATTGCACCGATTGGAACTATGAATCTAGACGGCATTCATTGGGTGATAGCCGGGGGCGAAAGCGGCCCCAAAGCGCGACCGATTTCCGCCGACTGGGTCCGCGAAGTGCGAGACCAATGTGCTCATCAGGGCGTTGCCTTCTTCTTCAAGCAGTGGGGAGGAATTCGACCGAAAACAGGTGGGCGCGCACTGGACGGACGAGAATGGAACGAGTTGCCTTCCCGGGCGCCGGCGCGGGTAGCGGCCTGAAGTGGCCAGCGCGCCCGAGCACTATGCCGGTCGCGAGCAGGCCTATGTTAAGCACTTTTTTCTTAGAAACTACTTCTCCGACCTGATCCATAAGATCGCGAGCGCCTACGACGAGTTCGTCTATGTCGACGGTTTCGCGGGTCCCTGGCAGAGCGCGGACGACCGTCTTGGGGACACGTCCCTCGGGATCGCGCTCGCTGCAATGCGGAGCGCCAGAGAGGCTTGGACGAGGAAGGGCCGTAACGTGCGAATGCACGCTATGTTGGTTGAGAAGCGGGCGGCAGCTTTCAGGGATTTGCAGAGGGTTCCGGCAAATTACCCGGATATTGATGTCCGTCCCTTCCACGGAGAGTTCGTGCCCCTTGTGCCGAGGCTCCTGCGAGAGATGCCACCGAAGGCGTTTGCATTCCTATTTATCGACCCAAAGGGATGGCGGATAGACATAAACGCGGTCGCCCCCCTGCTGCATAGACCGAACACGGAGGTACTGTTCAACTTCATGTTCGATTTTATCAATCGAGCGGCTTCAATCTCCGGTGCGCCGATCGTTGAAGGATTGAATGCTCTGATCCCGGTAGGTGACTGGCGCGAGCGGCTGATCTCGGCTCGAGCTTTAGGCTCTCGATCGTTGGCCGATGTTCGCAAGGAGATTCTTGTCGACGCCTTCTCGCAAACGGTGGCCAAAATCGGCGGATATGAATTCGTCGCGGAAACGCCTGTATTCCGGACACTCTCTGACCGCACACTCTATTCGCTAATCTACGCAACCCGAAAGGCACCTGGGATCGAAGTCTTTCGAAGAGCCCAGACAAAGACTTTGCGCGAACAGGAGAAAGTGCGCCGAAACGTTCGTCAGGCGAAGGACAGCGGTCCGCAGACGGAGGCGTTTTCCGGCCTCGGAAATGACTGCCAGCGAAATCGAGAAATATCTCTCTTCGGAGCGAACCGCAGCAGAATGGATGCTGCTCGAACTAGCGGCCGACGCCACCCGTTCGAGAACCTACGGAGACGTGTGGCCGAAGGTCCTCGCCAAGCACGCCGTGACTAAAGCTGATCTCAACGGGATTGCGGCTGCACTCCGGAAGGAGGGTCGCCTGATTATTCCGGAGTGGTCGGCCGGCAAGCGAGTCCCGTCTGACGCTTGGCATTTGCATGCTCCCGAAGAGACAGGGAAGGGCCGCAAATAGTGGACCAGAATACGAACGAAGCCAGTGTCCGAAACGCCGTGAGCCTCCATGCACTGTCCGCTACTGCGAACTCGTGCAGAAATCCGGCTCGAAAGACGTCACTAAGCTTCGAGTCGGAAGGCCAACTCTAGCCCGGCAAGGCCGTAGCCCCGCCCGTTAAATGGTGGCACCCTCCCGCCAACTCGGAGGAAGAACGTCATGCCCAGCCTGTCCCGCCGCCACGCCCTCGCCGGCGCCGCTCTGCTCGCCGCACCCGCCCTCATCGGGCGGGCCCGGGCCGCCACCACGCTGAAAATCTCCACCTCCTACCCGAACGACCCGGTCTTCGCCGCTGGGCGGGTCTGGTACGATATTTTTCTTCCGCACCTGAAGGCCGCCACCGGGGACCAGATCGCCATCCAGTACTACCCGGACAACCAGCTCGGACAGGAAGCCGATATCGCCAACCAGGTGAAGCTCGGCGTCGTCGACATCATGCTCACCGGCTCGTCCATCTGGACCAACCTCGTGCCGGAATTCGGCGTGTTCGACATGGGCTACGTCTTCAAGGACTACGACCATATGCGCCGCGCCACC
>JAFAYM010000253.1 GCA_019240395.1 Acidisphaera sp.
TGGCGCCGGAGGCGGTTAATGCGCGGGACATGCAAAAACGTGCCAGTTCGGCACGCCCTAATCGGCGGCGTTCACGGCGAACGCTACTGACGGGACTGGCTCTGGCGTTTGGCGCCACGAGTGTCGGCTTTGCCGGCGCGACGTGGACCGGATGCAGCGGCACGGCGACGGCCTCTCTTGTCACCGGGCACGTTCGGATTGGACCGTTAGGCACCTCCGCAGGGAACAGACAGCGCGTCGGCGGGTAGGGTGAACCACAGGACCCGGAAGACGCGTGGCGACGGCTCTCATCAAGAACGTTCGCACCCTTCGATCCCTCGAAGCGGCTTGGCGAAATGTGCGCTCGAACGGCTTCTCGTCGAAGTCTCCGGATATCCAGAAGCAGATTCGCCAGTTCGACGAAGATGCTTACGGCAAATTGCGTTCGCTCCAGGCGCGGCTTGTCCATAACAGTTTCAAGTTTCCACCAGCCCGGGGCGTCCCGGTCGCGAAATCCAACAAAATAGGCATCCGCCCGCTTGTCATTACTGACATCGAAACCCGGATCGTTCAGCGAGCGATCCTCGACACGATGCAGGGCCTGGTGCCTTTACAGCCGTTCTTCCGAAATCCCTATAGCTTCGGGGGAATCAAGCGGGGCCAAGAGGATGAGATGGCTGCGGTGCCCGCGGCCATCAAGGCAGTTCTCGATGCCATCAGCGCCGGCAGTCGCTACGTTGCCTGCGCTGATATCACTGCTTTCTTCACGCGTATCTCGAAAAGCGCGGTTGCGGATCTCGTCGCCGAGGCGGTCGATGATCCCGACTTCATGGCACTCTTTCATCGGGCGATCCACGTCGAGCTCTCGAATTTGCAGGCTCTGCGCGGCCATGCTGATCGCTTTCCTACCGAGGATATTGGTGTCGCACAGGGGAGCGCCCTGTCGCCGATGCTCGGCAACATCACCCTCGCGAAATTTGATCTGCACATGAATGAGGGTGATTGCCGATGCCTGCGCTACATCGATGATTTTATCGTGCTTGGGTATTCAGCGGCGAGCGTCATGGATCGGTTGCAGCTGGCCAAGGACATCCTTGGCCGCCTTGGAATGCAGCTCTCGTCCGAGAAGACCTCTGCGCACGCCATCTCGGTATCAAAGGGCTTTGAGTTTCTTGGCATCGAGCTGAACAACGGCTTGATTCGGCCGGCGCAGAAAGCGCGGGAGAAGTTTCTTGCAGACGTGCGCGAGACGTTCTCTCGCGGCCGAAAAGCCCTTATTGCTTACCGCAACGGACAGCCATTGCCGAAATCCGTGGCGCTCCTGGGCACACTGAGGCGTGTTGATGGTTTGGTCCAGGGCTGGGGAAAACATTATCGCTTCTGCAATGATGAGCGTTGCTTCAGTAATCTCGACACGGAGTTGCAGAGGCTCATCGGTGACTATCTAGGCTTCTATGCTCATAGCCGGCGAGGGGTTAGGCAGGAGCGAGCGCCCGCGATGCTCGGCCTTGAGCTACTCAGCATGCAGGAACGCGATCCGTTCATCTGGCCAAAGACTCTGGCCAAAGCGGCATGATTGCCGCGCGAAGTGAATCTTTCAACCGAAGCCCGAGGTAATGCGCACCGTGTGCCTGGCCCGCGTCCCCAGCGGCCGCAGCACGATGCCCGCGTCCTGCGCCGGCCCGGCGGCCAGCGCCGGGATCAGCATCGTGCCATAGCCGGCGGCCACCATGTTGAGCAGCGTCAAGAGGCTCGCGGGCGCGGAGCGTAATGCCCAGGCCGCCGTTGCGGCCACAGGCGGCCAGCCCGCCCGGCAGCACCAGAACATTGTCGAGGAGGTCCTTTCCGGCCACCACGGCGTGACAGCCGGTGCTATGATGCCTCCATGGACCGAGACGTCGTCATTGCCAGCCTGAAGGCGCACAAAGCCGAATTGCGACGGCTCGGCGTGCAGCATCTTTTTCTGTTCGGCTCGACGGCCCGCGACGAAGCCGGCGCGGAGTCCGACGTCGATCTGTTCTTCGATTACGAGCGCGGTAAGCTCGGCCTCTATGAACTGATGGACGTGAAAGAGGCGGCAGGGGAAATTCTCGGCGGGAAGGCCGACATCATGACGCGCGACAGCTTGCACCGAACCCTGCGCGAGATCATCGAGTCGGAGGCCGTCCAGGTGTTTTGATGCCGGCGCGTTCACCGATGCCGCCGCTGGCGAATATCGTTGAGGCATGCGCGCTGATACGCAGCGACATGTGGGGCGTCACGCTCGATGCGTTCGAAGCCGATATACGAAAGCGCTGGCTGGTCGAGCGGGGCCTCGAAATTATTTCCGAAGCCAGCCGCCGGCTGCCCGACGACCTGAAGGCGCGCCATCCGGAGATTCCTTGGCCGAAGGTTGCCGGTATCGGCAACGTTCTGCGCCACGAGTACGAGCATGTCGCCGCACCTATCCTCTGGAAACTGGTGCACGACGATCTGCCAGTGCTTGAAGCTGCGTGCCTTGCCGAAATAGCCGCGACGGGAACCGGGTAACCAGCGACCTGCCCACCTTATATCACCCCCGCCGCTGCGCCCTCGGCGAAGCCGCGCAGGCGGGTGGCGATGACCTCGCCCACCGCCTCCACCGCGGCGCGGCGCGGGAAGTGCGTGCGCCAGGCGATGCGGATGGTTCGTCCGGCGCGCGTGGCCAGGGGGCGCAGGACGATGCCGGCGTCCTGCGCAGGGCCGGCGGCGAGGGCCGGGATCAGGGTCGTGCCGTAGCCGGCGGCCACCATGTTGAGCAGCGTCGAGAGGCTCGCCGCGCGCAAGGTGCCGCCCAGGCCGCCGTTGCGGCCGCAGGCGGCCAGGGCCTGGTCGCGCAGGCAGTGGCCGTCGGCCAGGACGAGAATGTCCTCGGCCAGATCCTCCTCGGCCACCACCGCCCGCCCGGCGAGCGGATGCTCGGGCGGCAGGGCGGCGAAGAACGGTTCGGCAAACAGTCGGCGGCTGGCGAGGTCCGGCCCGTCCGGCTCGGTCGCCAGCAGCGCCGCGTCCAGCTCATGCGCGCGCAGGCGGTCGAGCAGCGCCGCGGTCTGGTCCTCCCAGGGCTCCAGCTCCAGCGCCGGCAGCGCCTCGCGCAGCGGGGCGAAGACCAGCGGCAGAAGATAGGGTGCGAGGGTCGGCACGATGCCCAGCCGCAAGCGGCCGGCCAGCGGGTCGCGCAGGGCGCGGGCGATGTCGAGGATGGCGTCCATCTCCGCGACGGCCGCGCGGACATGGCCGATCAGCCGCTCGCAGGCGGCGGTTGGCGCGACGGTCCTGCTCGTCCGCTCGAACAGCGCCACGCCGAGCTGCTCCTCCAGCCGGCGAACCTGGACGGAGAGCGTCGGCTGGCTGATGCGGCAGGCCTCGGCGGCGCGGCCGAAATTGCGGTGCTCGGCGACGGCGAGCAGGTAGCGGAAGTCGCGGAGGTTCATGGGGTGAGCATAGGTGCCGTCTATCGCCTTTATCGGGCTGGGAGGCTTTCCTCTATCCTCGCCTGTCTGCTACTCCTTGCGCAACGGCACCACCATGATGGGGGAAGACATGGACGGATCGAGCGGCCCGGGCACCAGCGCGTGCCCGATGGGACATGGCGGGCCACATGGGCAGTTTCGGCCGCACCACGTGCTGTTCGCCGGCCGGTCGAACCGGGATTGGTGGCCGAACCAGCTGAACCTGAAGATCCTGCACCAGAACTCGCCGGCCTCCGACCCGATGGAGAGGGGCTTCAACTACGCCGAGGCGTTCAAATCGCTCGATCTGGCCGCGGTGAAGCAGGATCTCTATGCGCTGATGACGGATTCGCAGCCCTGGTGGCCGGCGGATTACGGCCATTACGGGCCGCTCTTCATCCGCATGGCCTGGCACAGCGCCGGCTCCTACCGCATCGGCGACGGCCGCGGCGGCGGCGGCTCGGGCGCGCAGCGCTTCGCGCCGCTCAACAGCTGGCCGGACAACGCCAACCTCGACAAGGCACGCCGCCTGCTTTGGCCGGTGAAGCAGAAATACGGCAACAAGCTCTCCTGGGCCGACCTCATCATCCTCGTCGGCAACTGCGCGCTCGAGTCGATGGGCTTCAAGACCTTCGGTTTCGGCGGCGGCCGGCCTGACGGCTACGAGCCGCCGGAGGACATCTACTGGGGCAGCGAGGACACCTGGCTCGGCGACAAGCGCTACAGCGGCGACGACCGGCAGCTCGAGCGTCCGCTGGCGGCCGTGCAGATGGGCCTGATCTACGTCAATCCGGAAGGCCCGAACGGCAAGCCTGACCCCGCCGCGTCCGCCCGCGACATCCGCGAAACCTTTGCGCGCATGGCGATGAACGACGAGGAGACGGTCGCGCTGGTCGCCGGCGGCCACACCTTCGGCAAGTGCCACGGCGCCGGCGACCCGACGCTCGTCGGCCAGGCGCCGGAGGGCGCCACCATCGAGGACATGGGGCTCGGCTGGAAGAACGCGCACGAGACCGGCCATGGCGTGCACACCACGACCAGCGGCCTGGAAGGCGCGTGGACCCCGACGCCGACGAAATGGGACAACAGCTTCTTCGAGACGCTGTTCGGCTTCGAATGGGAGCTGACCAAGAGCCCGGCCGGCGCCTGGCAGTGGAAGCCGAAGGACGGGGCGGCGGCCGACCTGGTGCCCGATGCGCACGACCCGTCGCGGCGGCATGCGCCGATGATGGCGACCACGGACATCGCGTTGCGCGTCGACCCGATCTACGAGCCGATCTCGCGGCGCTACCGCGACAACCCCGAGGAATTCGCCGACGCCTTCGCCCGCGCCTGGTTCAAGCTGACGCACCGCGACATGGGACCGCGCTCCCGCTATCTCGGCCCGGAGGTCCCGGACGAGGTGCTGATCTGGCAGGACCCGGTGCCGCCCGTCGATCATCCCCGGGTCGACGCGCAGGATATCCGCTCGCTCAAGGAAAAACTGCTCGCCTCGGGCCTGTCGGTCCGCGAGCTGGCCTCCACCGCCTGGGCCTCCGCCGCGACCTTCCGCGGCTCGGACAAGCGCGGCGGCGCCAACGGCGCGCGCATCCGCCTGGCCCCGCAGAAGGACTGGGAAGTCAACGAGCCGGCCAAGCTCGCCAAAGTGCTGGAGGCGCTGGAGGGGGTGCGCAAATCCTTCAACGACGCCCAGAAGAGCAACGGGCACGCCGCCAAGAAAATCTCGCTCGCCGACCTGATCGTCCTCGGCGGCTGCGCCGCGGTCGAGCAGGCCGCCAAGCAGGCGGGTGTCGATATCGAGGTGCCGTTCACCCCCGGGCGGACCGACGCGTCGCAGGAGCAGACCGACGTCGACTCCTTCGCCGTGCTCGAGCCGATCGCCGACGGGTTCCGCAACTACCTCAAGGCCGATTACGGCGTTCCGCCGGAGGAGCTGCTGGTCGACCGGGCGCATCTGCTCACCTTGAGCGCGCCCGAGATGACCGTGCTGGTCGGCGGCTTGCGCATGCTGGACGCGAATGCCGGCCACTCCCGGAACGGCGTGTTCACGACGCGGCCGGGGACGCTCTCCAACGACTTCTTCGTCAACCTGCTCGACATGCGCACGGGCTGGCGGGCGACCTCGGAGGCGGCGGATTTGTTCGAGGGGCACGATCGGATCAGCGGCGAGGTGAAGTGGACAGCCACCCGCGCCGACCTGATCTTCGGCTCGAACTCCCAGCTTCGCGCGCTGTCGGAGGTCTATGGCGGCGAGGACGCGCACGAGAAGTTCGTGCGTGACTTCGTGGCGGCCTGGAACAAGGTGATGAACCTGGACCGTTTCGACGTGCTGGAGAAGCGCTCGCCCTCGCTGGAGGGAATCAGGGCGTAATACCCGGTTCTCGGGAAGCGCCGACTCATGGCCGTCATATCAGCGAAGCGGGAATCCATGTGCGGCGTGGACCCCCGCTTTCGCGGGGGTGACGATCTGAGTGAGGGCCAGGGCTCCGTCCTGGCCTCGCTCAGGGCAGCGGCTCCAGCTAGGACGCGGTCAGCGCGCGCCGCGGGCGCGGCAAGCTGCGTGGCCGCTTCGCCCCATTCCTCGCCGCCGCTTGCGGCAGGAGTGCGATGTTGGTGATGCGTGGCGGCGCCGGCCGGCTGCAGGCCTTGTCGTCGCGCAGAGCGTGGTCGCTGGACATGTGGTCCAGCAACGGATTGTAGAACGGATCGCCCTCGGTGAAGAAGCGGCTCCAGCGCTTGCGCAGCCGCCGGTCATCCTGGGGATGCATGACCTGGCTGGTCTCCGAGCGGGTCGCGCTCTCGTGGTGCAGCAGCATGGTGTAGCCGTCGTAGAGCACCTTGAGGCCGAGCGCGCCGGCGCGCAGGCACAGGTCGGTGTCGTTGAAGCCGATGACGAAGCTCTCGTCGAAGCCGCCGAGCCGGTCGAACACGTCGCGGCGCATCATCATGCAGGCGGCGGTGACGGCGGAGAACTCACGCAGGGAAGAGAGAGTGCAGTTGTAGCCGAGATTGCGGCGGGTGCCGCCCTCGATGAAGCACTCCTGGAACTTCATGGCGTGATCGGCGGCGTTGTTGAAGCCGAGGATGACGCCGGCGTGCTGCACGCGGCGGTCGCCGTACAGCAGCAGCGCGCCGACGGCGCCGACATCCTGGCGATGCGCCAGGCTGCGCATGCGCTCGAGCCAGCCCGGCTCCAGCGCCTCGATATCGTTGTTCAGGAACAGGAGATAGCGGGCGTCGCCGGCATGCTTGCGCACCGCCCGGTTGTTGATGCGGGCATAGTTGAACGGACCCTTGTAGGGCATCACGACATGCTTGCGCCCGATCCGCTCGAGGTAACGGCGGGTGCGCGAATCGGTGGACTGGTGATCGATGACGACGATGCGGTAGTCGTCGGGCTGCGCCGTCCGCTCGATGCTGTCGATGCAGGTCTTCAGCAAATCGCCCTTGTTCTTGGTCGGGATGACGATGAGCACCCTGCCGTCGTCGGGCGGCCAATCCACGCGGAACTGGTTGAACCCGGGCCCGTCGGAGACCCGCGCGCCGGTTCCCCGCCGATCGAGATGGCGCTGGATCGCCTCCCTGGTCGCCGCCATGACCTGGGACTGCTTGGCATGGCCGGTGCTCGCGGAATGAGTGCGCCAGCGATAGAGCACGCCGGGGACGTGCGCGACGGTGCGCGAGGCTTCCAGCACGCGCAGCACGAAATCGATGTCGGCGGAGATCGCCATGCTCTCGTCCCAGCCATTGACCGCCTGGGCGAGGTCCTTGCGCACGCACAGCATGTGCACGAAATACGGGTGCGACAGGTAGTAATCGAGGGAGAAGGCCGGCCGGGCGCGCACCTCCATGATCGAGTCGATGTCGTCATGGGTGAGCAGCTCGTCGGAGTAGAGGAAATCGGCGCCGGTCTCGGCGATCGCGCGGAGCAGGCGGTAGACGGCGTCGGGCTCCAGGAAGTCGTCATGATCCATAAAGGTCACGTAGTCGAAACGTGCGGCGCGCAGGCCGTAATTGGTCGCCCGCGCGATGCCGACATTCGCCGGCGTATCGAGTACGCGATAGCGGCGGTCGTGCCGGGCGTAGCTGCGCAGGATCTCGGCGACGTGCGGCTCGGTCGACGCGTCGTTGATGCAGACCAGCTCCCAGTTGTCGCACCACTGGCGCCGCACGCTCTCCAGCGCCTCGATCAGCATCTGCCGGTCGGTGTTATGCACCGGCATGACGATCGAGAGAGCGCGGCCGCGCACCCGATGATTGAGCCGGCGCTTCAGGCGCGCGCGCGTCGCATCGGTCAGCCGGGTCTCGCGATCGAGCAGGCGGCGGAGGTTGGGGTTCTCGGTCACCGTCTTCGGCGACCCCGCGAGATGGAGATCGGTACCCTTCACGCGCGCCACGACCTCGCGGCCGATGGAGTCGCGGAAATGCTCGGCGAGGTCGATGCGGAAACCGCATTTTGCGTTGGGCAGTCCGGCGGCCAGCACGTCGCCGCGGAAATGCGTGGCCTGATCGGTGAACAGCGTGACGCCGTCGCGCACCACCTCGATCTGCACCGGGGTGGTGGGGTCGTCGGCATCGATCGCCCAGCCGACGGCGACCTGGCCTTGCATGCCGTCGAAGAAGCCGAGGATGCGCGGCGCAGCACGCACCCGCACCGGACTGTTATGCAGGTGCACGGCGGTGCCCGAGAGCACGACCTCGTATTCCTTGGCTGCCCCGCCGCGGGCCGGCGCCGGCACCTGGAAGCTGAAGCCGCACTGCCCGTCGCCGATGCCGAGCTGCTGCACGTCGGCGCGCTTGCCGTTCGCCGGCCTGGTCTCGATCACCCGACCGTCCGATACCAAGTCGAGCGCGACGCGGCGACGCGGTGCGGCCAGATCGACGGCCCAGCCGCTGATCCGATCGCCTTCCGCGACCTCGACGTAACCGACATGCCCGAGCACCGGCGCGCTCAGCTGGCACGGCGACGAAAGCCGTGCGCTGCCGGCGACGCGGGCGACGACATCGACGGTCGTGCCGAACGGCACCAGCGCAGGAACCGTCCAGGAGAAGCGCCAAAGATTCCCGGAGGGCAGATTGCCGGGTGTGATATCGCCGGGAGCGGCCGAAACCCGCTCAGCGAACACGCCACCCGACGGCCGCCCGCCAAAAAGGAAGTGCACGTAGGGTCGCGCACCGAGGGGGGCAGCGGCGCTGAACGATCCGACGACGGCCAGTCCCTCGATCGCCAAGGGGCGGAACTCGATGGCGTAATGCGCCTCAAGGTCCATCAGCGCGCCGAGCAGGCTGGTACCATCCGCCGGGTCGACCACGTCGAGAAAACTCGCGGCCCGATCGGTGGGCAATCTGAAGCGCGCGGTGCGCTGCCTGGATTGGGCGCCGCCCTCGAACGCCAGCGTCGTCGTCGGCACCCCATCCACTACGATCAGGACCTCGGCGAGGCCCGACGCGCCGGCGACGCGGCGGGCGGCCGGCGCCGAGACGGCAACCACGGCGTCACCCCCTTCTATGGAGACGATCGCGTGGGGGCGACGGGATTTAGCGGGGCTTGGCTGTCGGAGGGGGCGCTTCACGCGAGACTTCTCTCGGTTGCAGAGGGCTTTTGCACGCGAACGTCCCGATTTGGGCCCACCGAATGGTGCATCGCACAACGAGCGGCGTCAACCAGCCACGGTACGTTCCCAGACAACGGCGTTTGAGGCACGAGTGATCTTCCCCTGACATCGCAGCCAAGAATTGAAGATCGGTGAAGGTCGCGACCGCCCTATGCCGGGGCGGTCTTCGCTCCACGGTTGATCGGCACATTCTGTTGTCACCTTTACTCAGTTCCACAACCGCGCTGCGTATCCTGCCAGCTGATTGTGGCGACGGCGCGGGAAGTTCCACCTGCTGCGAGCGACCGGTTTCCGTTACGCTGCATCGCAGCGGGCAAGGCTTGCCTGATCCCGCGGGACCTGCGACAAGGTCGCGCTCTCAACGAAGGGTTGACTCACCGGCGTATGCGAATTCTGGTAACCGGCGGCTGCGGCTTCATCGGCTCGGCCGTGGTGCGCCATC
>JAFAYM010000051.1 GCA_019240395.1 Acidisphaera sp.
CCAGATGCCGCCGGGCTGCCGCTACCGCCCGCGCTGCGCGCTTGCGCAGGCCGGATGCGAGCAGCCCCAGCACCTGGCGCCGGCCTCCCCCGACCACCTGGCGCGCTGCCACCTCGTCACATCGGCCCCCGGCAGGAGCCGCCGGCATAAAGCGTAATGACCTTTTGCGAGGTCGCACAGAGCGCCACCCATCATCGTCACCCCCGCGAAAGCGGGGGTCTACGCGGCACATCATCACGCTTCAGGTGCTGCGTGTCCCCGGAATGAGAAAGCGCCGCTCCAGCCTGCCCATTCCTGCCGCGATCATGCTCGTCAGCAGCCAATACAGCAGCGCCACGACCGCGTAGGACTCCACCGGCGCAAACGTTTCCCCGAGGACCTGCTGCGCCGCCATCGTCAGCTCGGGGGTGGTGATCACGGACAGCACGGCGGAGTCCTTCACGATCCCGATCATCTGGTTCGTCAGCGCCGGCACGAGATAGCGCATCATCTGGGGCGCGACGACGAGGCGCATCGCACGAAGATGCGGCAGGCCGAGCGCCTGGGCACTGTCCATCTGTCCGCGCGGCACCGAGAGGATGGCTCCGCGGATGGCCTCGGCGAAATAGCCGGAGGCATAGGTGCTCAGCGCGATGATCCCCGCCCAGGTAGCCCCGAGCCGAAGCCCGATCGACGGCAGGGCGAAGTAGAGGAGGTAGACCTGGACCAGGAAGGGCGTGTTGCGGACGATTTGCACCAGCGCCCAGGCCGGATGGTTGATCGCTTTCCTGTCCGAAAGCCTGGCGAGCGCGATGCCCGAGCCGCATACGAGGGCGACGCCGATCGAGATCAAGCAGAAGAAGACCGTGTTCAGCAGGCCCTCGGCGAATATGGGCGCGCCAAATCTGACGACCGAGAGGTCGAACGTCATGCCGGCCGGTACAGCGCCGTTTTGCGCTCGAGCCGTTCGGTCACCGCGCCCAGTGCGAAGCAGATGACGAAATAGATCATCCCCACGCCGATCCAGATCGGCACCGGTTGGAAGGTGGCCGCGACGATCTGCTGTGCCGTCCTGGTCAGCTCGACAACGCCGATGACCGAGAGCAGGGCCGACGCTTTCACGAGCGAGACGAACTCCACCGTGAGCGGCGGCAGGATGAGATAGAAGACCTGCGGCAGGATGATGTGCTGCCATATCCGCCGCCGGCGCAACCCGAGCGCCTCGGCCGCGTCGCTTTGTCCCTGCGGAATCGCGGTCAGCCCGCCACGGATCATCTCGGAGATGTAGGCGCCGCTGTTCAGGCTGAGCGCGATCACGCCGGCATAGAATTTCGGGATGTCGAGCCCGAGCTCCGGAAGGACGAAGAAGACGACCAGCACCTGGATGAAAAGCGGCGTGCCCCTGGCGAAACTGACGTAGACGGATACCAGCCACCGCAGGACGGAGACGCTGCTCTGGCGCGCGAGCGTGAGCGCGACTCCGACCGTCACGCCGAGGAAGATTCCCATCAGCGAGGCAGCTATGGTGGTTTGCGCGCCCAGGAGCAGGGCGGGAAAGGCACTGACGAGCAGCTGCATGCCGCCGGCGCTCCGGAGATTGCCCCGGCCCGGGCGCCGGCCGATGCGTATCCCCTACTTCGCTCCGGGTGGAAGGTAGCCGGAGACCGGAATCTCCATGGTCAGCCCGAACCACTTCTGCTGAAGCCGGGTCAGATCTCCGCTGTCGCGCAGCTTGCGGATCTGCTCGTTGATCGCGTCACGCAACCCCGTGTCCTCCGGTCGCGTGACCCAGCCGATGTAGTTCGGCTCGCCAAACGTCCCCAGCAGCACGAATTTGCCGGGTTGCTGCTTCATCACTTGCGCGATGACCAGCATGCTGTCCGCCACGCCGTCGACCTGGCCGTTCGCCAGGGCCAAATCCATATCGGGCGAGCTCTGGAAGAACACGTTCCGGGCTGCATTCTTGCCCTTCGCCTTGAGTTCGTCGTTGTAGTGCTGAAATGCGGTCGTCGGTCCCGCAGGTGGCACCGGGCTGCCGATGACGGCGCCGGTGAGGTCGTCGATGCTCTTGAGCTTGCTGTCTCCGGCGGGCTTCATGATCCCGACCTTGCTGACCGCGACCGGCATGGTGAAGGCGTATTTCGAGGAGCGCTCGGGATTGATGATCAAGGCGGTAGCGACGAAGTCGTATTTCTTCTCGAGCAGCCCGGCAAGGATGCCGGCGAACGGCACGTCCTGCTGATCGAGCTTGACACCGAGGCCTTCGACGACCCGGAGCAGGATGTCCTCGTCGTAGCCGACGACCTTGCCCTCCTGCCGGAACTCGAACGGCGGATAGGCCACTTCGGTCGCCACGTTGGCGACCCCGGCCTGCTTGATCTTCTCGAGCGTGCCCTGCGCCGTCGCGGTCGTGGCCCATCCTGCGGCGGCCATGGCGCAGACCAGTGTCAGCGCCATCCTCAAACATCCCGGCATCCTGCATCTCCTCGGCTTCTTGCGGGTAGCCATCGCGCAGAACATAGCTAAAGTCCAATGCGAGGCAAAGCGCATCGGGGAGGAAGCATGAGCTATCCGAAATGGGACGACATCCGGAACTCGATCTTTGTGAGGACGCGCTACTTCCCGATGATCGACGAGGACGTCCCGAGTTTCATGGGGCTGCCTCTCGCCAGCTCGGCGGCGGATTTGCGCGACGCGGATGTCGTCATCATCGGCGCTCCGTATGTCGCGGGATGGGGCGAGTATGCCGGGGTGAGGAAGAGCGAGTGGATTGCCGGTCCCAAGCGCGTTCGCCAACAGTCGATCCGTTATGCCTCGGGCTACATCCAGGATTTCGACATCGACGTGTTCGAGCATCTCCGGGTGGTTGACTACGGCGACGCGGCGATCCCGCTCGAGGCGAACCAGAAGCCGACGGTGGACAACATCCTGCGGGCGCAGGAGGCGGTGGAAGCGAAGGTCAACGAGGCGCTCGATGCCGGCGCGATCCCGATCGTCATCGGCCAGAACTCGCCCTGCGGCTCGTACGCGATCGCCAAGCCGATCGCCGAGCGCACGCAAGGCAAGGTCGGGGTGATCAGTCTCGATACCCACTGGGACGCAACGAGATACGATCGGCTGACGATGGATCCGCGGATCGGCGGCAGCGCGAGCTGGAAGCACAAGATGTTCCAGTCCCATGCCAATATCAGCGTCCCGAACCTGGTGGAGATCGGCGAGCGGGGGATGCTGGAAAGCAAGGACACCGTACGCGAGTATCTGCGCGCCGGGGCGCATTTCTACCCCATGTGGAAGGTCCGCACCGAACTCGGCATCGAGGGGCTCTGCCGGGAACTCCGGCACGCCTATGACGGCACCGAAAGCGTCTACGTGCATTTCGACATGGATGTGCTCGGCGGCGCCGGTCCGACAGGGGGAGACATCCTCGGCGACCTGGCCGAGCCGATCGGCATGAGCGATTTCGAGGTCATCCGCACCGCCTTCGAGATCGGCAAGCGCGGCCTGACCGGGATGTCGTTCATCTGCATCCCGCCGGGCTCGGCCGTCATCTACCGGGTCGTCGTCTATACGATCGCGTATCTTCTGGCCGGGCTGGCACTGTCGAAAGCTGAACGGAAGGGAGCCGTCCCATGATCGAGAATCCGATCCCCTGGCCTGACGGCGCCCGCTGTGCCGTGGCGTTCACGTTCGACATGGATGCGGAGAGCCTGCTCCACACCTACCTCACGGACACGGCCCACAACCGCCTGGCGCTGTCCTCGCTCCTCCGATATGGGCCGGAGGTCGCCATTCCCCGGATATTGGCGGCGTTCCGCCAGTTCGGGTTGCGCCAGACGTTCTTCATCCCGGCCTGGTGCATCGAGACGTACCCGAAGGCGATCGACATGATCCTGGAGGACGGCCACGAGATCGGCCAGCACGGATATTTCCACGAGAGGCCGAACGCGCTGAGCAGGGAACAGGAGCGCGCGTGCCTGCAGCGCGCGAGCGAGAGCATCCGGCGTCGAACCGGGGGCCGGCCCAGGGGATTCCGCGCGCCGTCCTATGCGTTCTCGAGGCATACGCTCGACCTGCTCCTCGCGGAGGGATTCGCCTACGACGCCTCCCTCATGGGCCACGATATCCCGTACATGCTATCGAACGGCTCCCAGACGCTGGTGGAGCTGCCATCGGACATCTCGCTTGACGACTGGACCCAGTATGTCTGCCTCAAGGATTTCGGCAATCAGCTGCCCATCGCGTCACCGCAGCGCGCGATTGAGGTGTTCCAGGCTGAATTCGATGCGATGTGGAAGTATGGCGGGATGTGGATTTCGGTCTGGCATCCGTTCGTGTCGGGCCGGGCGTCACGTTGCGACGCGATGGTCTCGCTGATCGAGCACATGGTTGCCAAGGGTGGCGTATGGTTCGCGTCGCTCGAGGAGATTGCCGCGCACGTGCGGGCCTGTGTCGAAACCGGGAGCTGGCAGCCACGTGTCGACCGGCTGCCATTCTGGAGCAGTCCGCTGGCGGGCGTCGCCTCCGCGACCGGAGTGCGCTCCGACTGACAGGTTGTCCCGGCGGCTGGGCGGAGCGCCGTGCGCCCCGCTTCAAGCGGCATAACGCGCAACCGCCTTTTCGTCCCATGTCATTCCCAATCCGGGGCCGCTCGGCGTGATCGTTCCATCGACCACTTCGAGCGGCGCCTTCAGGATCGGTCCGGCATTGTCGAGATACTCGATCCAATGGGCGGTCGGCGTGGCCGCCATGGCGTGGGCGCTCGCCTCGATGAAGGCGTGGCTGGAGACGGGCAGATTGGCGGCTTCCGCGAGGGCCGCGGCGCGAAGCCAGCCGGAGATGCCGCCTATCTTCATCACGTCGAGCATGGCGAAGTCGCTGGCGCCGGCCGCGATGGCCCTGGCGCAGTCGGCCGGGAACCACCAGCTCTCGCCGGTCTGGACTTTCACCCCGGCTTCTGCCCGCACCCGCGCATGGCCCGCCAGGTCCTCGGCCCGGACCGGCTCCTCGACCCAGTGCAGGTCGAAGTCACGCAACCGGGCGAGCCTGGCGCAGGCCTCGGGCGCATCGAGACTCTGGTTGTAATCGACCATCACCTGGATGTCCGGGCCGACGATGGCGCGCAGCGCCCGGACGGCCTCGATATCCGCCGCAACGTCGCCTCCGCCGATCTTCATTTTGATGCCGCGGAAGCCGCGATCGAGCGAGCGGCGGAGCTCGGCTTCCTCGGCGCGCGGGTCGATGACGCCAAAGCTGTCGTAAGCGCGGATCGGCTTCGCCTCCGCGCCGAGGAGTTCCGCCACGGACTTGCCGACCGCCCGGCCGAGAGCATCCCAGAGCGCCATGTCGAAGCCGGCAATCGCCATCCCCACGAGGCCCTCGGTTCCGAGCAGCCGGAAGCGCATGTCGAACGCGCGCAGACGTTCGAGCGGCGCCGCGGATTGCCCGATGATCTCCGCGCCGATGGTTTCGACGAGGGCAAGGGTCGGCTTCAGGGCGGCTTCGGTGTAGGTGAAGATATAGGCCGAGCCAGGAATGCCTCCGCTCGTTTCCACATCGATCAGGACGAGCGGGGCTGTCGGGATGACGCCGACCGCGGTCCGCATCGGCCGTTGCCGCGGCACGATGACCGCTCGGGCCCGGACGGCCCTGACTGTCGGCCCGAAGCTGGACATGGGGTCCTCCTGTGCGTGTGCTGCGGCAGCTAACCCCCGCTCCTTGCGCCGTGTAAACTCACTGGTCGGTATACCGGAGGCTGTGGATGAGGAGCGCTGCAACGCCGACGCGAGACCGCATTCTCCGGGCAGCCTATGGCCTGTTCTATGCGAAGGGCTTCGGTCGGGTCGGGGTTGACGCGGTCGCACAAGCCGCCCGACTGACGAAGCGCACGCTCTATCAGCATTTCCGAAGCAAGGATGATCTTCTCGCAGCCGTGCTCGAACACCAGAGCAGCTTCGCCCTTGCCAGCATCGAGGGCTGGGGCTCGCGCCTGCCGCAGGACTGCAGCGGCTTCGTCCAGCACCTCTTCCGCGATGCGGCCCGATGGTCATCCCGTCCGAAGTGGAGTGGTGCCGGGTTCACCCGATTGGTCATGGAACTGGCTGATCTCCCGGGCCATCCGGCCCGCGCTGTCGCCAGGCGGCACAAGGCCGCCATCGAGACGTGGCTGTGCATGGAACTCGCGAGGCGCGGCATCCGCGACGCGGAGGAGGCCGGCCGCGAACTGATCCTCCTGCTCGAAGGCTGCCTCGCACTGATCCTGATCCACGGGAAGCGCGACTACGCCGGCGCAGCCGCGCGAGCAGCCGGCAAGCTCATCACGCACCATCGGGCA
>JAFAYM010000163.1 GCA_019240395.1 Acidisphaera sp.
GCGCAGGGCTCCGGGCCGGGCCTGCATCTGAGCCTGGCCGGGATCGGCGCCTATATCGGCCGCCTGCTGCATGGGCGGCCCAAGCCGCCGCCGCCCCAGGTGCAGTATGTGCTCGGGCCGGCCTACCAGGCGGGCGGCGTGTGGTACTATCCGCAGGAGAGTTTTTCGTTCGATCGCACCGGCATCGCCGCAATCGAAGGGGCCGGGCACGCGCCGCTCACCGCCGATGACGAGCGCTATGACCCGAGCGCGCTCGCCGGCGCCGTGCAGACGCTGCAGCTGCCGGCGATCGCCGAGGTGACCAACCTGGAGAACGGCCGGCAGGTCGAGCTGCGGCTGAACGATCGCGGCCCGCCCTCGCCGGCCCGGCTGATCGCGGTGACGCCGCGGGCGGCGGAGCTCCTCGCCTTCGATCCCGACGGCACGGCGCGGGTGCGGGTGCGGGTGGAGCCGGGACCGAGCCATGCCTTGGCCGAGGCGCTGCATGCCGAGCCGCTCGCCGTCGCCGCGGCGCCGGTCGGGGCGGTGCAGGCGAGCGCCCTGCCGCCGCTGGCGGGAGCGCGGCAGGCCGAACTCCGCCCGCTGCCCTCGGGCCCGGCGCCGGCGGAGCAACAAGCAGCCACGGTGCCGAGCGTGCCCCTGCGCCTGCCCGAGCGGGTGGTGCAGACGGTGCCGGCGCCCGGGACGCTGTGGATCGAGGCCGGCAGCTTCAGCCGGGCCGAGTTCGCCGCCCGCCGCCGCGCCCAGCTCGCCGACACCGGCGCGCAGATGGAGCGCGCCATTATCGACGGCCAGCCCACCTACAGTGTCCGCATCGGGCCCTATGCGTCCGTCGCCGAGGCGGACGGCGCGCTGGACCGGGTGGTGCGCGACGGGGTAACCGACGCCCGGATCGTCGTCCGATAGGACGGCCGCATCATCGTCCAATAGCCTGGAATAGGAGGCTTTCCGTGTTGAACCGTCGTTCCCTCCTGCTCTCCGGCGCGGCGGCGCTGGCACCCTTCGCCGCCGTCGCACAGCGCCGCCCGGCTGTGCATCCGGGCGCCGGCCACGGCCGCACCGCCCCCGCCGGGCCGCCCACCAACCCCGCGGACACGCCGCTCGGCCCGGTCGACACCCAGGCGAAATGGGCGATCATCGTCGACGACAATTCCGGCGCGACGTTGCTGAGCAAGGACCCCGACGTGCGCATGGCGCCCTCGTCGCTGACCAAGCTGATGACCGCCTACATCATCTTCGGCATGCTCAAGGCGGGCCGCATCGAGGCGACGCAGAGCCTGCAGGTCAGCGAAAAGGCCTGGCGGATGGGTGGCTCGAAGATGTTCGTGCCCTATCCCGGCAGCGTCACCGTCGAGGACCTGATCCGCGGCATGATCACGCAATCCGGCAACGATGCGTGCATCGTGCTGGCCGAGGGCACCGCCGGATCCGAGGAGGAATTCGTCGCGCTGATGAACCAGAAGGCGCGGCAACTCGGCCTCGCCGACACCAATTTCCGCAATTCGACGGGCTGGCCGGAGCCGGACCACTACATGTCATGCCGCGACATCGCGGTCCTGGCGCACCATCTGATCGCCGACTTCCCCGACGACTATCACTATTTCGGCGAGCGCAGCTTCAAGTACAACAACATCGACCAGCCCAACCGCAATCCGCTGGTGCAGAAGGGGCTGGCCGACGGGCTGAAGACCGGCCACACCGAGGATGGCGGCTATGGCGAATGCGCCAGCAGCCTGCGCAGCGGGCGGCGGGTGATCCTGGTGCTCAACGGCATGGCCTCGATGCACCAGCGCGCCGAGGAGAGCGCGCGGCTGATGGACTGGGCCTTCAATTCCTTCGAGGACGTCACGCTGTTTTCCGCCAATGACGCGGTGGATCGCGCGCCGGTCTGGCTCGGCGATCAGGCGAGCGTGCCGCTGGTCGGCGGCAAGGATCTGCAGGTGACGATGCCCCGCCAGTGGAAGAGCAAGGCGCAGATCTCGGTCCAGTACGACGCGCCGATCCGCGCCCCGGTGGCCCGCGGCACGCAGCTCGGCAAGCTGGTGGTTTCCGGGCAGGGGGTTCCGGGGATGGAGGTGCCGCTGCTGGCGGGGACCGACGTCGGCAAGCTCGGTCTGCCGGGCCGGGCGATCGCCGTGCTCGCCCACTACGTCACGGGAAGCTGAGCGCCGAGAGCGTGATCGCTTGAGGCGGCCTCGTCGGAAAGCGTGAATCACGCTCTCAAACAAAGTGGCGGGATGGGCGGCCGCTTCATCACGGTGGAAGGCGGGGAGGGGGCCGGCAAGACGACGCAGGCGCGGCTGCTCGCCGCGGCGCTGGCCCAGGCCGGGCAACCGGTGCTGCTGACGCGCGAGCCCGGCGGCGCTCCCGGCGCGGAAGTGCTGCGTGATCTGCTGCTGGCCAGTGTGATCGACTGGTCGCCGGGGGCCGAGACGCTGCTGCACTTCGCCGCGCGGGCCGAGCATGTCGATCGCACCATCCGCCCGGCGCTCGCCGCGGGCTTCTGGGTTGTGTGCGACCGCTTCGTCGATTCGACGATGGCGTATCAGGGCTACGGCCAGGGGGCCGACCGCGCGGCGATTGCCACCCTGGCGGGGCTGCTCGGCCTTGTCCCGGACCTGACGCTGATGCTGGAGATGCCGATCGGCCTGTCGCTCGAGCGGCTGGCAGCGCGCGGCGATGCGGCAGACCGCTACGAGCGGCTCGGCCCGGCGTTTTTCACCCGCGTCGCCGAGGGTTTTTCCGCCATCACCGCCGCCGAGCCCGGGCGGTGCGTGCGCATCCCGGCCGACGCGCCGGTGCCGGAGATTGCCGGCCGCATCCGTGCGGTGCTGCGCGAGCGGCTGGGGGTGGCGCTGTGAGCCTGGAGCCGCCGCGCGCCAACCCGATCCTGCTCGGGCACGAGGCGGCGGAAGCGGCGCTGCATGAGGCCGCGCGCTCCGGGCGCCTGCACCACGCCTGGCTGCTGGCCGGGCCGCCGGGCATCGGCAAGGCGACGCTCGCCTTCCGCTTTGCCCGCTGGCTGCTGGCCGGCGCCCCCCAGGCGGCGGAAGCCCTGGGCAATAGCCTGGCGCTGCCGCCCGAGCACCCGGTTTTCCGCCGCGTCGCGGCCGCCGGCCACGCCGATCTGCTGACCGTCGAGTGCGCCTATGACGAGAAGCGCCATCGCCAGCGCACCGAGATCGTCGTCGACGACGTCCGCACGATCCCCGGCTTCCTGCGGCTGACACCGGCCGAGGGCGGCTGGCGCGTGGTGGTGCTGGACGGCGCCGAGGCGATGAACCGCAACGCGGCGAACGCCGTGCTGAAGGCGCTCGAGGAGCCGCCGCAGCGTTCGGCGCTGCTGCTGGTCAGCAACGCCCCGGGCCGCCTGCTGCCGACGATCCGCAGCCGCTGCCGGCTTCTCGCCCTCTCGCCGCTCGACATGACGGCGATGGGCGAGGTGCTCGGCCGGGCTTTGCCGGAAATGCCGGAGGCGGAGCGGGAGAAGCTCGCCTTGCTGGCCGGCGGCTCGCCGGGACGCGCGCTCGATCTCGTCGCCGAGGAGGGGGTCGCGCTCGCCGGCCTGGTCGGCGAGGTGCTGCGCGGGCTACCTGAGCTTCCGGTCGGGCGCGCCCACGAGGTCGCGGACGCGCTCGGGCGAAGCGACACCGCATTCGCCACCTTCATGGACCTGCTGCGCGCCGCGCTGGCGGCCGCGGTCGGCGCGGCGGCGCGCGGCGGCGCCGATTCCGAGCAGGCCCGCATCGCCGGCTTGCGCCCTCTTGCTGCGTGGAGCGACGTGTGGCACGCGCTGGGGCGACTGCAGGACGATACCGAGCGCTTCTATCTCGACAAGCGCCAGGCCATTGTCAGCGGCCTGAGCCTGCTGAGCGGACCCGAGCGAGCCCAGCCCCATCGAGATCAGTGATGCGCAAGCGCTATTACCTGACGACGCCGATCTATTACACCAACGGGGCGCCGCATATCGGCCACGCCTACACCTCCATCGCCGCCGACGTGCTGGCGCGCTTCAAGCGGCTCGACGGCTACGACGTGTTCTTCCTGACCGGCACCGACGAGCATGGCCAGAAGGTCGAGAAGACGGCGTCCGAGGCAGGTGTCGAGCCGCAGACCTTCGTCGACGGCATCGCCGCCGAGTTCGTGGACATGACGAGGCGGATGGGCTGCTCGAACGATGATTTCATCCGCACCACGGAGGGGCGGCACAAGGCTGCGTGCACCGCGTTGTGGCAGCGGCTGGAGGCCGCGGGCGAGCTCTATCTCGGCGTCTATGAAGGCTGGTACGCCGTGCGCGACGAGGCCTTCTACGGCGAGGGAGAGCTGGTCCTCGGCGCCGACGGGGTGCGTCGGGCACCTACCGGTGCGCCCGTCGAGCTGGTGCGCGAGCCGAGCTGGTTCTTCCGGCTCGCCGCCTGGCAGGATCGCCTGCTGGCCTTCTACGAAGCCAATCCGGACTTCATCGCGCCCGCCGGCACCCGCAACGAGATCGTCAGTTTCGTGCGCGGCGGCCTCACCGATCTCTCGGTCAGCCGGACCAGCTTCAGCTGGGGCATAGCGGTCCCGGGAGAACCCGGACATGTGATGTATGTCTGGCTCGACGCCCTGACCAACTACATCACGGCGGCGGGATTTCCCGACGAGACAGCGCCGCGCTGGGCGTTCTGGCCCGCCGACCTGCACCTCGTGGGCAAGGACATTGCCCGCTTTCATACCGTCTACTGGCCGGCTTTCCTGATGGCGGCCGGCCTCCCGCTGCCACGGCGCGTGTTCGCCAATGGCTGGTGGACGGTGCAGGGCGAGAAGATGAGCAAGTCGCTCGGCAACGTCGTCGATCCCCGAGACCTCGTCGACGCTTTCGGTCTCGATCCCATCCGCTTCTTCCTGCTGCGCGAGGTGCCGTTCGGCAATGACGGGGATTTCAGCCGCCGCGCACTGATCGGCCGCATGAACACGGAGTTGGCCAACGATCTCGGCAATCTGGCGCAGCGCTCGCTCTCGCTGATCGCGCGCAACTGCGGGGGCAAGCTGCCGGGCAGGGGGGAGGCGACGGACGACGATGCCGGCCTGCTTGCCGCCGCCGAGGCCATCCCCGGATCGGTGCGCCTGCAGCTCGACCGGCAGGCCTTCCACGAGGCGCTCGAGGAAGTCTGGCGGGTGGTGCGCGCGGCCAACGCCTATATCGACCGCCAGGCGCCCTGGGCGCTGCGCCGGACCGACCCGGTGCGCATGGCGGCGGTGCTGCGGGTGCTGGCCGACACGCTGCGGGTGATCGCGACGGTGCTGCAGCCGTTCATGGCGGGCAGCATGGCCCGCATGCTGGACCAGCTCGGGGTGCCCGAAGAGGCGCGCGACCTCACCGCGCTGGCGAGCCCGCTGGCCGAGGGGATCAGCCTGCCGCCGCCCGTCGGCGTCTTCCCGCGGTTCGTGGAAAACGCCGCATAAACACTTCATGTTGATCGATTCGCACTGCCATCTCGACTACTGGAGCGACGCCGAGCTGCCGGCCCTGCTCGATCGCGCCGCCGCGGAGGACGTGCGGGAGATGGTGACGATCGGAACCACCCTCGCCCAGTCCGCGACCGCTCTGCGGCTCGCCGAAAACTTCCCGAACGTCTGGTGCACCATCGGGGTGCATCCTCACCACGCCGCGCAAGCGCCTGTTCCTGAAGTGGAGACGCTCGTGGAAATGACCCGGCCTGCGCGGGTCATCGGCATCGGCGAGTCCGGTCTAGACTATTTCTACGACAAGGCGCCGCGCGAAGTGCAACAGGCCAGCTTCCGCCGCCATATCCGGGCGGCCCGCGAGGCCGACCTGCCGCTGGCCATCCACGCCCGCGACGCCGACGACGATATCGCGGCCATCCTCGAGGAGGAGCACCGGGACGGCGACTTCGCCTTCCTTCTCCACTGCTTCAGCTCCTCACGCCGGCTCGCCGAGACCGGCGTCGCGCTCGGCGGTTATGTCAGCTTCTCCGGCATCCTGACCTTTCCGAAATCCGATGAATTGCGGGCGATCGCTCGGGATCTTCCGGCCGACCGCCTGCTCGTCGAGACCGACGCACCCTACCTCGCGCCGGTGCCGCATCGCGGCCGGCGCAACGAGCCGGCCTGGGTGGCGCGCGCCGCAGAAGTACTGGCCGGCGTGCGCGGGCTGTCTCCCGCCGAGTTGGCCGAGCTGACCACCGGCAATTTCCGCCGCCTGTTCCGCAAGGCGGCCTGACCGTATGCGGGTCACCGTGCTCGGCTGCGGCGGCTCGGCAGGCGTGCCGCTGATCGGCGGCGCCGACGGGCACGGCGAGTGGGGCGTCTGCGACCCGAGGGAAGCGCGCAACCGGCGCAGCCGCGCCAGCATCCTGGTGCAAGGCCGGGCAGGGCAGCGGCTGCTGGTCGACACCTCGCCCGACCTGCGCAGCCAGCTTCTCCGCTGCGGCGTGCCGCAAGTGGACGCCATCGTCTTCACCCACGCCCATGCCGACCACGTCACCGGCCTGGATGACGTCCGCATCCTCAACCGGATCGCGCGCCGTCCCCTGGAAGCCTTTGCCGATGCAGCAACCCTGGAGGAGCTGACAAGGCGCTTCGACTACGCCTTCCGGCCCTGGCAGCCGCCCAGCTTCTTCCGCCCGGTGCTGACGCAGCACCAGGTCGCGCCCGGCCAGACCATGGAGATGGCCGGCATGGACGTTACCGTGCTCGACCAGGATCACGGCTTCGTCCACACCATCGGCCTGCGCATCGGCGATTTTGCGTATTCCACGGACGTGGTCGCCCTCGATGACACCGCGTTCTCGACACTCGCCGGAATCGACACCTGGGTGATCAGCTGCTTTCAGCGCGCACCACACCCGACCCACGCCGGGCTCGATCGTGTGCTTGAATGGGTAGCTCGCCTGGCGCCCCGGCGCGCCGTGCTGACGCATATGGGCACCGACATGGACTGGGCCTGGCTGCAAGCCAACCTGCCGCCCGGAGTGGAACCGGCTGAGGATGGGATGGTGCTGGAGCTGCCGGGGTGAGTTTCCATAATATATCTTCTGCGGCATTCCGGTGAGCCAGCCCGAGGCGGAATTGCGCCGTCTGCTCGACGTGATGGCCGCCTTGCGCGACCCACGGACCGGCTGTCCCTGGGACCGCGACCAGAGCTTCGCCACCATCGCGCCCTACACTATCGAGGAAGCCTACGAGGTCGCCGACGCCATCGAGCGCCGCGATGACGCGGCATTGCCCGGCGAACTCGGCGATCTGCTGTTCCAGGTCGTCTATCACGCCCGCATGGCCGAGGAAGCCGGCCGGTTCGACTTCGCCGACATTGCCCGCGCCATCACCGACAAGATGATCCGCCGCCATCCCCATGTCTTCGGCGACGCCGTGCACACGCCGGCGGCCTGGGAGACGCAGAAAGCCGCCGAGCGCGCCCAGGCGGGCACCCTCGCCGGCGTTCCGATCGCCCTTCCCGCGCTGGCCCGCGCCGCGAAACTCACCGCCCGGGCCGCCCGGGTCGGGTTCGACTGGCCCGACGCCGCCGCCGTGCTCGACAAGCTTGCGGAGGAAGAAGCCGAATTGCGTGCCGAACTGACGCAAGCCGACCCGGCCCGCCTCGCCGACGAGGTCGGCGACATGCTGTTCGTGCTGGCGAATCTGGCGCGCAAACTGAGCCTCGACCCGGAGGCTTGCTTGCGCGCCGCCAATGCAAAGTTCTCAAGGAGATTTCAAGCAGTCGAACAGGCGATTGCGCAACAAGGACTCTCGATCGAGCATGCCGGCCTGGCCGACATGGAGGCCCATTGGAAAGAGATCAAGCGAAGGGAAGGCCAGGGCTCCGCCCCGAACGCTCAAGCATGGGACCCGCTGGGGTCCGTCGACCCCAGACCCCATTTACTTGAGTGAGTGGCGGAGCCGACGCAGCCAGGGGGCCCGGGTGCGGAGCGCGGCGCGCAGGGGGCGCGTGAACCTGGCGTGGATCATGTTGCGCGCATTGCGCTGTCCATGCAGCACCACCGGCATGCCATTGACCAGCATCGTGCGCTCCGAGCTGCTTGTCTCCACCTGCCAACCGTAGTCGCGCGACGCCCCAACATAGTGGCCGGTGAAGGATTTGCGCGAATACCCCGGCTCCGTCGTCGGCAGGCTGCCGTGGATGGTCCGCGAGGTCCACAGGATCAGATCGCCCTGGCGCAGGGCCGGCGCCACGACCTCGAGCGGACCCTCCGCCACGAATTTGGCCATGAGGGCCTTGTACTCCGGCCCGTTCGGATCGGCGCCCTGCTCGCCCATCACCTCATGGCGGTGGCTGCGCCGCACGACGAAGAAGCGCCCGGCACCGGCATGGATGTCCTCGAGCGCCAGCCACAGCCCGATCATGCCACCGGACTGCGCGTCGATGTAGCTGCCGTCCCGGTGTGCCCAGGTCGTCTGGTTGCCGTCGAAATACATTGTGTGGATCAGCTTGGCGGGCTCACCCAGGATCGCCGCCACCGCCCGCTGCACACCCTCATGCGTGAGCGCCGCCAGCGCCGCCGTGCGGAAGCCCCGAAACCGCGCCTCCGACAGGTCCTGCACGTTCATGATGGGGTATTTCATGAACCCGTGCTCGGTGAACACGTGCCGCTCCAGCTCACCCGACTGGTGGCGCATGAAGTACCCGCGATCCGGACGGACCTCCCGGTCGAAGGCCGCCGTCGCCGCGGCGCATAGGGTCGCCGGCACTGCGCCACGCACCACCGCGTAGCCGTCGCGCTCGAAGTCGCCCCGCAGCACGGCCGGATTCTCGGCGAGACCGTCGGCGATCAGCGACATGCAACAACTTCCAGGCGGCAGGCCAGACTATCCATCACGGGCTAACGAGGTGTGATCAGCACATCGGGCAACCGCCGTCTTCCGGATAGGCCTGGGCAGCAGCGTGCTGGGTCGCCACATTCGCCATCTGCAGATACGGCAGGTGGTTCAGCACCGCTAAGGTCTGCGGCGCCGGCCGGGAGAAGGCCGGGCTACTCAGCGCCTGCTCGGCGGCGCCGGTGTCGTGCAGGGAGAGCGCATTCGCCGCACCTACCAGGCCGTTCACCACCGCCTGCGACGGCGCGTTCGCCGCCACCCCGAGCGTCCGCCGGACCTCGTCGCGCGCCCGCACCATCTGCATCTTGGTCATCACCGACATGCCGTCCCAGCGGGGGCTGCGCTGCAGCTCGCCGGCGAGGTAGTCCACCGCGGCGGCGGCACGCGCCGCATTCACCGGATCGTTGGCCGTGCGGCTCGGCGAGGCAAAGGCCCAGGAGGAGAGATTGAGCGCGGCGATGTCCTGGTCGCCGTTGCTGCCCATCGACATCGGCGGCAGCTGCGAGGTGCTCGGCAGCGGCGTCTCATAGGCGCAGCCTGCGAGCATCAGGCTCAGCAGGCAGGGCAGCAGTTTCCGTGACATGGCTCGGCTCCGTGGCGTGCGGTGCGCGCCGAGATGGGGAGCCGCCGTCGCTTTTTCAGGGCCGGGTGCCCAAGCCGGCGCGGTAGCGCACGCCAAGTTCAACGTAATGCTCGGCATTGCGATCGAACTTGCCGCGCTCTTCGTCCGACATCACCCGCTTGAGCCGCGCCGGCGCGCCGGTCCACAGCTCGTTGCGGCCGATGCGCTTGCCCGGACCGAGCAATCCGCCGGCGCCCAGCATGCCGCCTGCCTCGATGACCGCCCCGTCCAGCACGACGGCGCCCATGCCGACGAAGGCCCAGTTCTCCAGCGTACAGGCGTGCACGATCGCCATGTGGCCGATCGTCACGTCGTCGCCGACGATGCAGGGAAAGCCGCCGCGCTCGACGTGCAGCACGCTGCCGTCCTGGATGTTGCTGCGGGCGCCGACGCGGACGAAGTTGGTGTCGCCGCGCAGCACGCAGTGGAACCAGACGCCCGAGCCCGGCCCGATCTCCACGTTGCCGATCACCGCCGCCGTCGGTGCGATCCAGGCCGAGGCGTCGATTTTCGGCCAGACGCCCTCGAAGCCATAGAGCGGGCCGGCGCCGACCGGCACGGCGCGGCCGAGCTGCAGGTCAGGCATGGACCGTCTCCCGGCGCGCCCGCGGCACTTCGGCCAGCCCGAGCATCAGTCGCGCATTCTGCACCGCTGCGCCGGAGGCCCCCTTCCCCAGATTGTCCAGCCGCGCCACCAGCACGGCCTGGCGCTGCGCCTCGTTGGCGAAGACGCGCAGTTCGAGCAGGTCGGTGTCGTTAAGCGCCTCCGGCTCGATGCGGCCGGACGGATCGGGCGGCAGCACCCGCACCTGCTCGGCCCCGGCGTAACGGGCCTGCAGGGCGTCGTGCAGGTCCGCCCCGGTCACCCGCAGCGTGTCTAGATGCAGCGGGATGGTGATGAGCATCCCCTGGCGGTAGTGGCCGGCCGCGGGCACGAACAGCGGCCGGCGGGTCAGCCCGGAATAGGCCTGGATCTCGGGCAGGTGCTTGTGTTCGAGTCCGAGGGCGTAGAGCTCGAAGGCCGGCCCACCGTTCCCTTCGTGGGCCTCGATCATGCTCCTGCCGCCGCCGCTGTAGCCGCTGACGCCGTGGATCGACACGGGATGGTCGGCCGGCAGCAGGCCGGCATCGACCAGCGGCCGCAGCAGGGCGAGGGCGCCGGTCGGGTAGCAGCCGGGATTGGCGACGCGGCCGGCGGCGGCGATGCGGGTGGCCTGTCCGGGTGCGAGCTCGGGGAAGCCGTATTCCCATCCCGGGGCGACGCGGTGGGCGGTGCTGGCGTCCAGCAGCTTCGGCGCCTGTTCGCCCAGGCTCTCGGCCAAGCCCACGGATTCGCGCGCCGCCGCGTCCGGCAGGCAGAGCACCACGAGGTCGACCTCGCGCATCAGCGCCCGGCGCGCCTCGGGATCCTTGCGTCGCTCCGGCGGCAAGCTGCGCAGCGTGAAGGCAGGCATCGAGGCAAGGCGCTCGCGTATGCCGAGTCCCGTCGTCCCCGCCTCGCCGTCGATGAAGACCTCCGCCATGTCCTGCCCTTTCCCTCAGTAAAAGGGTGCAGGGACGACGGTCCCTGCCGGGATCGAGGGGCAGAGCCCCTCGCCTTGCTGTCTTAACGCTTGCTGAACTGGAAGCTGCGCCGGGCCTTGGCGCGGCCGTACTTCTTGCGCTCGACGACCCGGCTGTCGCGCGTAAGGAACCCCGCCACCTTCAGGATGCCCCGAAGATCCGGCTCGTAGTGGGTAAGGGCGCGGCTGATGCCGTGGCGCACGGCGCCGGCCTGGCCGGAGAGGCCGCCGCCGTCGACAGTGCAGAACACGTCGAACTGGTTGTAGCGGTCCGCCACCAGGAAGGGCTGGGTGATCAGCATGCGCAGCACCGGCCGGGCGAAATACTGGCCGACGCGCTTGCCGTTGACGGTGATCTCGCCGCGGCCCGGCTTGATCCAGACGCGGGCGACGGCATTCTTGCGCCGTCCCGTGGCGTAGCTGCGGCCGAGGGCGTCGCGCTTGGGTTCCCGGCGGACCGTTTCGGTCGGCGCCGTGGCCGCGGTGGTGACCTGCAGGTCCTTGAGGTCGGCGAGCGTGCGGGTCTGGGTGCCGGACATCAGGGTCTCCGGTTCTTTGGGTTCATCGCCGCGACATCGAGGCGGCTCGGCTGCTGGCCGTCGTGCGGATGGGTTTCGTCGGCATAGACGTAGAGGTGCTTCATCTGCCGGCGCTGCAGCGGACCGCGGGTGATCATGCGCTCGACGGCTTTCTGCAGCACCCGCTCGGGATGGCGGCTGTCGAGGATCTGGCGGGTGGTGCGCCCCTTGATGCCGCCGGCGTAGCCGGTGTGGTAGTAGAACACCGACTGTTCCGCCTTGTTGCCGGTCAGGCGCACCTTGCGGGCGTTGACCACGACGACGTTGTCGCCGCAATCGACGTGCGGCGTGAATTGCGCCTTGTGCTTGCCGCGCAGGCGGGCGGCGATGATCGTGGCGAGGCGGCCGAGCACGAGGCCGTCGGCGTCGATCAGCACCCAGTCCTTTCTCGCCTCCGCGGGCTTCAGCGAGAGGGTGGTCTTCATGGCAGGCACTTCCTTGGCAACCGGCGGCGGCTTATGCCTGCCCAGAGGGTGGAAGGTCAACCCTCTTGTCCTGTGGTAGCATGCTACCACAAAACTCGGGAGACGCCGGTTGCCGGAAGCGGTTCACGTCATCGGCGCCACGGGGCGCAGCGGTCTGGCGCTGTGCCGGGCGCTGCTCGCCGATGGGGTGGCGGTGGTGCCGGTGGTGCGCAATCCCGGGAAATGGCAGGGGTTCGGCCTTGCGGTGCCACCTCGGGCGGCGGCGCTGGATGATGCGCCGGCGCTGGGTGCGGCGCTGGCGGATGCGACGCGGATCGTCTCCGCGGCTTATGCCTGGCACACCACGGCGATCCTGGCGGCGGCGCCGGCCGCGGCGCGGCTGGTGCTGCTTGGCACGACGCGGAAATACGCAAGCGAGCCAGACCGGTTCGGCCGTGCCGCGGCGGCCGGGGAGGCGGCGTTGCTGGCCTCGGGCCGATGCGGCGTCATGCTGCACCCGACGATGATCTACGGGGCCGGGGATGAGCAGAATGTCCGCCGGCTGGCGGCGCTGCTGGCGCGGTTTCCCGTGCTGCCGCTGCCCGGCGGCGGCCGCAACCTGGTGCAACCGATCCATCAGGACGATGTCACGCGCGCGATCCGTGCGGCGCTGGCGGTGACGTGGGAGCGGCCGCGCGCCATGGTCATCGCCGGGCCGACCGCCCTGCCCTATTCCGAGTTCGCCGCGGCGGTTGCCGCCGCCTGCGGCTTGCAGGCGCCGCGTGTCATGCCGGTGCCGGCGTGGTTGCTGGTGGCGCTCGCCGCTGCCGCAGGGCGTCTGCCACGCCGGATACGCGGCGGCTTGCCGGCGGTCGGCGCGGCGGAGATCCGCCGCCTGCTGGAAGACAAGGCGTTCGACATCACGCCCATGGTCGAGACGCTGGGCATCACGCCCATTCCGCTGGCCGAAGGACTTGCACGCACCTTCGGCGGGGCGCACAAGCGCTGAAACGACGGGAGTGTCATGAATGCCGGTGATCAATCGTATCGCCGATTTCCATCAGGAGATGACGGCGTGGCGCCACGACCTGCACGAGCATCCCGAGCTCGGCTTCCAGGAGACTCGCACCGCAGCGCTGGTGGCGCAACGGCTGCGCGAGTTCGGCGCCGATGCGGTGGTGACGGGCATCGCCGGAACCGGCGTCGTCGGAATGATCCGGGGAGCCGTCGATGGCCAACGGGCGATAGGGCTGCGCGCCGACATGGATGCGCTGCCGATCGCCGAGGAGACCGGCCTGCCCTATGCCTCGCGCAATCCGGGGGTGATGCATGCCTGCGGTCATGACGGGCATACGACGATGCTCCTGGGCGCGGCGAAATACCTGGCGGAGACCCGCAACTTCGCCGGCACCGCCTATCTGATCTTCCAGCCGGCAGAGGAGAATCTGGCCGGCGGCGAAGCGATGCTGAAGGCCGGCCTGTTCGAGCGCTTTCCGATGGACCAGGTGTTCGGCTTGCACAACTGGCCGGTGGCGCCGGAGGGTGTGTTCCTGTGGCGCAACGGCCCGGTGATGGCGGCGGTCGCCAATCTGGAAGTCACGCTGCATGGGCGCGGCGCGCATGGCGCGCAGCCGCATCGCAGCGTCGATCCGATCATCATCGCCGGCCACATCCTGACGGCGCTGCAGACGATCGTCGGGCGCAACGTCGACCCGACGGAGAGCGGCGTCGTGACCATCGGCCACATCGCCGGCGGCCAGACCTACAACGTGATCCCGGAGACGGTGCACATGAAGGGCACGGCGCGCTGGTTCAGTCCGCATGTCGGCGACCAGCTCGAGGACCGGTTCCAGCGCCTGGTGACCGGCATCGCCGAGAGTTTCAGCGCGCGGGCCGAGGTGAGTTTTGCGCGCAGCTATCCCGCGACGGTGAACGATGCGGAGGCGACGGTGCTGGCGCGCCAGGCCGCGGAGAGCGTCGTCGGCGAGGCGCGCGTGCAACACATGGAGGCGCCGACGATGGGCGGAGAGGATTTCTCCTTCATGCTGAATGCCAAGCAGGGCAGCTATCTCATGCTCGGGGGCGCGCGCAGCGAGAGCGAGGTGTCGGTGCACCATCCCCGTTATGATTTCAACGATGCGATCCTGCCGCTCGGGGCGTCGTACTGGGCGACCCTTGTCGAGCAGAGGCTGGCCAAGCCGTGAGCCGGGCCGAGCGGCCGCTCGACGCGATCACGAGCTATCACGCGCACGTCTATTACGAGGCGGCGACGCGGGAGGACGCGGCGCTGGTGCGCGAGCGTCTGGCCGAGCGTTTCGCCGTGCAGCTCGGCCGCTGGCACGACCGGCCGGTCGGCCCGCACCCGCAGCCGATGTATCAGATCGCCTTCGCGGTCGAGGTGTTTCCGACCCTGGTTCCCTGGCTGATGCTCAACCGGCTGGGGCTTGCGGTGCTGGTGCATCCGAACACCGACAACCCGCGCGACGATCATCTTGTGCACGCGCTCTGGATGGGCCGTATGCTGACGCTCGATGTGTCGGGCCTGCCGGCCAGTCTGTCCTAGCCCGGCGACTCATCGAACTCGATCGCGCCGGTAAGCTGGCGAAACTCGAAGTCGTTCCCAAAGCGCGACTGCATTTCGCCACGATTGATCAGGCGGCCAAGCTTCTCCATGATATCGAGCGGACAGTTGCGGCTGCTACGATTGTTGCCACGAGGCCCAAGAAATCCCTTAAGGAGCTGATGCAATTGTTGCTTCAGGGCAGCGGGGGTTCGTCTACGGCGACCGCACTGTTGCGGCCAGTGAGGTCGATTTCAAGATGCACTCGGCGTGCAATGAGCGCGGGCACACGAGTGCGATGTGGTCCGTCCTGAAAGGACACAATGCCGAGTTCGGCAAAGCGTTTTAACGTCCGCGAAAGACTGGCCTCCTGACGCCCAGTCAGCGTGGCAAGCTCCCGCATTGACACTGGCTTATGCAGCCGGATCGCTTCCAGAACGGCGAGGTTGCCACGCGACAACAGCTTTACCATGGCTTCGGCCGATACCTGGTCGGTGGCCACTCGCGCCGCCACCTCCTTACTTTCGCACCACTTTTTTGGCGCGCCTTGTGCGCTCTTGGGATCGCGCACGACACGCTTCGTCCATTCCGCGAATTCCCGGAGCGAGCCTACCTTAAAGGTCGTTTGGGACATTTCTTTCATTGAGGACCCTCCTCACTTCTGTCCAAAAGTCATCGAGCAGCTGAGCCGCCGAGGTGAAGTCGTAGGAGCGGCCTTTGTCCTTTTCCGTCCGGTGCCAGTGGTCGTAAGCGGCGGGCCGACGCCGATATCCCCGACCGCCTTTGTCAACAGCGTGCGCGTTATCGAATCGCACCTACGGCGGACCGCCATTCTTGCGACGCAACACAAAGGCGTAACTGACGCCATGTGGACGCTCCGGCGTTGCATCCGTGCGCCGGGCGGTAAACTTCACGATTACCCCGGGCACCATCTCGAACTCTGAGCCATCGAGGGCAAGTAGTAACTCAAGCTCGCCTTCGTCCAAGTTAACATAGCATATCAAGTCGTGAGGTCAAGAGGCGGCGCGCTACGGCGATTACCCCGCTCCCTGCCGTCCGGCCGCGCGTCGCAGCTTTTGTTCGTCGGCAGATGGTGGATGGCAGCGTCGCTCTCCCGGTCGGCGACGACCAGGTCGAACTGCGCCTGAAGGTTCAGCCAGAACTGCGGATCGGTGCCGAACCAGTGGCCGAGGCGCAGGGCGGTGTCCCCGGTGATCGAACGCTTGCCCGCAATGATCTGGCTGATGCGGTTCGCCGGCACCTCGATCTGGCGCGCAAACTCGCTGAGGGTGGTGCCCAGCTCGTCCAGCTCGCCCTTCAGGACTTCGCCGGGATGTACGCCACGTTTGAAACATGGCGTGGTCTCCTTCGTAAATGGAATTCCACGATCTCATTGACGCTGGACGTCAAACGTCAATGGATCAACAAGCGCCAGCAGCACGTGGTGACCGCCGGCGTCGCCGTCACCGCTCGCGCGCCGAGCGGCGTTCGTACGCCTGCACCAGCAGGGTGGTCGGGAAAAGCATCGCGAAATAGACCAGCGCGACGACGGTGTAGGTCTCCAGCGGACGGTAGGTGTCGGCGGTGATCAGCTGGCCCTGGTAGAGCAGGTCAGGCACCGCGATCGTCGAGACCAGCGAGGTGTTCTTCAGCTGCGTGATCGACTGGTTCATGAACGGCGGCACCATGCGCCGGATCGCCTGCGGCAGGATCACCGTGCGCATCGTCGCCCAGGGACGCAGGCCGAGCGCCCGCGCCGCATCCCACTGCCCCGTCTCGATGGAGACGATGCCGCCGCGAAAGATCTCGGCATAGAAGGCGCCGGTGTAGAGCGACAGCACCAGCGTCGCCGCGACCGTGGCCGGGATCTGGATCCCCAGAATCACCGGCAGCGCGTAGTAGAACCAGACGATCTGCACCAGCAGCGGCGTGCAGCGGAACGCCTCGATATAGGCGACCAGCGGCAGGTTGATCAGCCGCGAGCGCGACAGCCGTCCAAGCCCGACCAGCAGCCCGACTAGGAGGCCGAGCAGCACCGTGCCGACGGTGTAGGCCACGGTCACGCCGACGCCGATCTCGAACAGGCGCAGATAGCGCAGGAGAAAGCCGAAGCTCCACTGATACCCCATCCCGGCGGCCCGATCGCAAGGCGAGATCAGAAGCTCAGCTGCTCGGGAATATCCTCCTGCCTGGCGCCGACCATCTTCATTCCGTTGATCATCCACTCGCGGATCTGGCCGACGCCGCGATTGAAGTCGAGCCAGGCGTTCAGCACGTCGGGCAGCCGCGTGTCGCCGTCCCGGCGCAGGCCGAGGCAGCTCGGCAGTGCGACCGTCGGATTGCCCAGCAGATGGTAGGGGCCGAGCTGCGGGTTCTTGGCGATCGCGGTGATGCCGAGGATGGCGGCCAGCACGTCGGCGTCCACGCGTCCGGATTGCAGCGCCAGGATGCAGTCGTCGCGCGTCTTGAATCCAGTGATCTGCGCTTTCGGCGCAAAGCGGCGCGCCGCCGTCTCGTGCAGGCTGCCGAGATCGACGGCAATGCGGATATCGGGCTTGTTCAGATCCTCCCAGCTGACCGGGTTGAAGCCCTTCTTCGCGAGGCAGCCGAAGGGATGGATGATCATGGGGTGGGTGAAGCTGATGGACAGCGCGCGTTGCGCTGTCGGGTTGAGCGCAAACGCGAGGTCGCTCTTGTTGGTCTGCAGATCGAGCACCGAGTTGCCGTAGGTGCTCTCGAGGTATTCCAGCTTGGCGTCGAAGACTTTCGCGATGTCCTTCGCCATGTCGACGGCCGCACCGGACCACTCGCCGGTGGTGATGTCCTTCTGGAAATACGGCAGCTCGCCGGGCAGTGCCGCGATGCGCAGCACTTTCGTGCGCTGGATGCGGTCGAAGGCGGTCTCGGTCCCGCCCTGCGCTTGTGCTGCACCGGTCATCGCCGCCGCCGGCAGCACCGCCGCCGCAGCCGCCAGGCCGCCGCGGCCGAAACCCCGACGGGTCACAGGATCAGTCATGTCGCTCTCCGCTGCTTGCCGGCCGAGCCTCGCCCATGGCGGCGCCGGCCGCAACGGCTCTCCCGGGTGGGCCGGTCAGCCTCTCAGGAAGTGGGAAAGTTGCACTTCGGGTTGAGCGGATGCAGCGCCTGCGCGGCGGGCGTGGTGTGGACGAGGTTGTAGACGTCCCACGGGCTCTTGCCGTCCTCGGGCTTCTTCACCTGGAACAGATAGGCGGGGAACTCGCCGCGGCCGTCGGCGCGTATGCCTCCCTGACCGAAGGCGTCGTCGTCGCTCGGCATCGATTTCATGCGGCCCACGGTGGCGCGGCCGCTTTTCACCGCCTCGCCCGGGCCCATCGCCGCCACCGTCTTCAGGTAATGCAGGGTGATGCCGTAAGCGCTGGCATGCGCCTGGTTGGGGTAGTTGTTGGCGGTCTTCGGCAGCACCCGGCGGGTGAAGGCGCGGGTGCGGTCGTTGAGATCCCAGTAGAAGGTCTCGGTGACGGACAGCCCGGCGGCGTTGATCGGCCCGAGCGCGTGCACGTCGGTGATGAAGATCAGCAGCGGCGCGATCTTCATCGACTGCTCCAGGCCGAATTCGTGAGCCTGCTTGATGCTGTTGACGGTGTCGAGCCCGGCATTGGCGAGACCCAGCACCGTCGCCCCGCTGGCCTTCGCCTGCTGCAGATAGGCAGAGAAATCGGTGGTGTCGGGGAACGGGTAGCGGATGGCGCCGAGCACCTTTCCCCCGGCCTTTTTCACGAGATCGGCGGTCTGCTCCTCCAGGATGTGGCCGAAGGCGTAGTCGGCGGTGACGAAGAACCAGTCCTTGCCGCCCGCCGCCACCGTCGCGCCGCCATTCGACTGGGCCAGCATGTAGGTGTCGAAACTCCAGACGATGGTGTTCGGACTGCACTGCCCGTCGGTCAGCTCGGTGCTGGTGGCGCTGGCGTTGAGCATGATGCGGTCCTTCTCCTTCGCCACCTGCGCGACCGCGAGCGCCACGGAGGAGGTCGGCACGTCGACGATCGCCTGCACCCCGGCGTCGAACCACTGCCGCGCGATGGACGAGGCGACGTCCGGCTTGTTCTGGTGATCGGCCTGCAGCACCTCCATCTCGAAGCCGTGCGCGGAGGGGTTGAAATCGTCCACCGCCTGGCGGGTGCAGACCACGGAGGTGACCCCGGTGGTGTCGCGATAGGTGCCGGAGAGGTCGGTCAGCACGCCGATGCGCAGGCGCGGGGCCGCCTGTGCGCGCAGGCGGGTCACCGGCAGGGCGGCGGCAGCGGTCGCGACAAGCGCGCGGCGGGTGATCGGCATGGCATTCTCTCCCAGGCCCGGCCGTTCCGGCGGCCGGGCGTTATGGAGAGCAGTGGTAACAGCTTCGCCGGCGCCTTTCCAACCTGGGCCGAGCCAACTAGACCGCGATCGTCCTCGCTGGAATCAGCGAGGGCGTGAATCGCCGGTCCAATGCAGCCGAGGCCAAGACGGCATTCGGTCAGGCCGTCTTGGGTCTCGGGGGATGGGGCGAGCGATGGGACTCGAACCCACGGCATCCAAGACCACAACCTGGCGCTCTACCAACTGAGCTACGCCCGCCATCCGCGGCCGGCCTTTAGGGTGTTCAGCCAGTCCCCGTCAACGCCCTTCCCCGGCCGGACGCGTCCTGTGACGCGGCGCCGAAATGGCGGGCCAGCCGGGCCACCGCCTCGTCCAGCACCTCGGGCCGCTTGCAGAAGGCGAAGCGGGCATGGTGGCGCGGCGCCTCGGTCGCGTAGAAGGCCGACAGCGGGATGGCGGTGACGCCGGCGTGCTCGGTGATGTGCCGGCAGAACGCCACGTCGTCGCCGTCAAAGCCGAGCGGGGCATAGTCCGCCGTCACGAAATAGCTGCCCATGGTCGGCAGCACGCCCATGCCGAGCGCCGCCAGCCCGGCCGACAGCCGGTCGCGCCTCGCCGCAAGGTCGGCCGCCAAGCCGGCGAAATAGGCGTCGTCCTTGGCCAGCCCGACGGCCACCGCGCGCTGCAGGTTCGGGGGCGTGGTAAAGGTGAGGTTCTGGTGCGCCTTCGCCACCAGCGGGCCGAGGGCGGCCGGCACCGTGGCGTAGCCGACCTTCCAGCCGGTGAGGGAAAACGTCTTGCCGGCGCTGCCGATGCGCAGGCAGCGCTCGCGCAGCCCGGGCAGCGTCATCAGCGGAATATGCCGCCACCCGTCATAGGTCAGGTGCTCGTAGACCTCGTCGCAGACGGCGTAGGCGTCGTTCTTCTGCAGGAGCTCGGCGATGAAGGCGAGCTCGGCGGCGGTGAACACCTTGCCAGTCGGGTTCATCGGCGTGTTGAGCAGGAGCGCCTTGGTGCGCGGCCCGAAGGCGGCGGCGAGGGCCGCGCGCGGCAGCTCCCAGCGCGGCGGCGTCAGGCGGACCAGCTTCGGCACCGCGCCGAGCAGGCGCACCACCGGCAGGTAAGTGTCGTAGAGCGGCTCGATCAGCACCACCTCGTCGCCCGGGTCGAGCAGCGCCATCAGGCAGGCGGTGATCGCCTCGGTGGCGCCGGAGGTCACCACCACCTCGCTCGCCGGATCGACAGTGAGGCCGTAGAAGCGGGCATTGGCCGCGGCCACCGCCTGGCGCAACTCGGGCACGCCGGTCATCGGCGGATACTGGTTGCGGCCGTCGAACAGGGCGTCCGCCGCGGCGCGCAGCACGTCCTCCGGCCCGTCGGTGTCGGGAAAGCCCTGGCCCAGGTTGATCGAGCGGTGCTCGGCCGCGAGTGCGGACATGACGGTGAAGATCGTCGTGCCGGTGGCGGCAAGCAGCGTGTTCGGCGTCTTCACGTCCGGCGGGCCTCCTGTTTCGGGAGGCGGAGTGTAGCTTCACCCCGATGCTCGCGAAACAGGCACGCTGCTTAGAAGGAAGGCGAGGGCTCTGCCCCATCCGCTGAAGTATGGGACCCGCTGGGGCCCGTCGGCCCCAGACCCATTTACTCCCTTCGCGGGGGCCGAGGGAGCAACGACCCTCGCCTTCCCTCACATTGCCGGATGGCACGCCGCGTGCAAATCTTCTTCGCGACCGGCCGAAGGCCGCGCCAACAGGAAGGGAAAACGTCCGGCCACCGCCGGGCGGAAACCGGCATGAAAAAGATCGAGGCGGTGATCAAGCCGTTCAAGCTGGACGAGGTGAAGGAGGCCCTGCAGGAGTTGGGCGTCCAGGGAATGCCCGTGCTCGAGGTCAAGGGCTATGGGCGCCAGAAGGGCCACACCGA
>JAFAYM010000237.1 GCA_019240395.1 Acidisphaera sp.
TTGGGCGTGCCGGACAAGATCACCGCGCTGCTGGGCTCGACGCGGGTGCGATTTCTGGATTGAGAAAAGGGCTTGCTGAAGTAAATGGGGTCTGGGGACGACGGTCCCCAGCGGGTCGAGGGCGGAGCCCTCGCCTTCCTTACGGCCCGAAATGAATATCGAACACTCGCCGCTGCCCGATCATCGACGGGGGCAACGGCAGGGTGGCGCAGCGCGGCTCCAGTAGGCTGCGGATCGCCAACTCGGCGAATTCATGAAATTGCGGATCGGTCAGCCGCGGCACGTCGGCATCCGCCACCCGGGCGGCGCGGATGGTACCGGTCTCGTCAGTCTGCACCAGCACGTTGAGCGGAAACCGTCCGGCGTAGACGCTGTTCGTGCTGGTCATCCAGCAGCTGCGGACGAACTGGCCGACCGCTGCGCGCTCCGCCGGCGTCATGGTTGGCCCCGGCGTCGGGGCGGCAGCCGCCTCGGCAACGGGCGCAGACGGCGGCTTCGGCGCCTGCGTGACGGCTGCCACCGCCACCGGCTGGCGTGGCCGCTCCAGCGCCAGGCCGGCGAGCGCAACGATCCCCACGGTCAGCGCCCCGGCCGCGACGCCGCCGCCCAGCCACCACCAGCGTTTCCGCTCGACGCCCGCATGCCGCTCCTGCAGCTCGGAGAACTCCCGGCGCAGCTCCAGCAGCCCCACCTCGAGTGCCCGCGAGTTTCTCCGCTCGGCAGCCAGCTCCTGCTCGTCGTCGCGCACCGTGCGCCGAAGCTGGGCGATGAGCAGGTTGGCCGCGGTCCAGTCGCCGACGTCGCCGGTGGGCTCGAGGCTGCCCGCGTCACTGCGCGAAATGCGCAGGAACACGTCCTTGATGGCGCCGCCGCTGATCCGGCCCTGCCGGGCCTTGCGGCGCAACGCTTCCAGCGCCGCCCCGGCCTGGCCGGCTTCGTCGGACAGCACCAGGGCGAGAATGTCGGAGAGAAGCTTGACCTCCCGCGGCTCCGGCTCATGCAGCATGCAACGCCCACCTCCGGGAGACGCTCGTGCCGCGGGCTCTAGCACGCCCCGGGCGGCTGCGCAGCATGGCGCGCGGGCCGTGGTCGACAGCCATGCCGTCGCATGCTTCCTTGCCGCCGGGAAACACCGCCGAGGGCACCGGAGTGGCAGGGTTCAAGAGCACGGCGCGCTACATCGCCTCGCGCGACCTAGAGGTCGCGGTCAACGCCGCCGTCGCCCTGCAGCGCCCGCTGCTGGTCAAGGGCGAGCCCGGCACCGGCAAGACGGTGCTGGCGCACGAGGTGGCCGAGGCGCTCGACCATCCGCTCATCGAATGGCACGTGAAATCGACCACGCGCGCCCAGCAGGGGCTCTACGAATACGATGCGGTGTCGCGCCTGCGCGACGGCCAGCTCGGCGACGCCCGCGTGCACGACATCGCCAACTACATCGTGCGCGGCAAGCTGTGGGACGCGTTCGAGGCGCCGCAACCGGTGGTCGTGCTGATCGACGAGATCGACAAGGCGGACATCGAATTCCCCAACGACCTGCTGCTCGAACTCGACCGCATGCAGTTCTTCGTCTACGAGACCCGCCGGACCGTCGTGGCGAAACACCGGCCCATCGTCATCATCACCTCGAACAACGAGAAGGAGCTGCCGGACGCCTTCCTGCGCCGCTGCTTCTTCCACTACATCCGCTTTCCCGATCGCGAGACCATGGAGCGCATCGTCGCCGCGCACTATCCCGATATCCGGCGCGAGCTGGCACGCGAGGCGCTCAACGTGTTCTTCAAGCTGCGCGAGGTGCCGGGCCTGAAGAAGAAGCCGGCGACCTCCGAACTGCTGGATTGGCTGAAGCTGCTGATGATCGAGGATCTGCCGCCCGAGGCGCTGCGCTCGCGCGACCCGCATGTGGTGATCCCGCCGCTGCACGGCGCGCTGCTGAAGAACGAGCAGGACGTGCATCTGTTCGAGCGCCTGGCCTTCCTGTCGCGACGCAACGGATAGAACCGTGTTCGCGCCGTTCGTGACCGCCCTGCGCGCCGCCGGCATTCCCGCCTCGATAACCGAGTACCTCACCCTGCTCGGCGCCCTGCAGGCCGGTGTGGCCGAATACAGCCTCGACGATTTCTATTATCTCAGCCGCGCCGCGCTGGTGAAGGACGAGCGCCACCTCGACCGCTTCGACCGTGTCTTCGGCGAGGTGTTCAAGGGCCTCGAGCCACCGGCCGGCGAGCCGCACGGGGAGATTCCGGAGGAGTGGCTGCGCAAGCTGGCGGAAAAGCTGCTCAGCCCCGAGGAGATGGCGGCGATCGACGGGCTCGGCGGCTTCGATGAGCTGATGAAAACCCTGCGCCAGCGTCTCGCCGAACAGCAGGGGCGCCACCAGGGCGGCTCGAAATGGATCGGCACCGCCGGCACCTCACCCTTCGGCGCGTACGGCTACAACCCCGAGGGCGTGCGCATCGGCCAGGAGGAAAGCCGCCACCGCCGCGCCGTCAAAGTCTGGGACCGGCGCGATTTCCGCGACCTCGATGACAGCGTGGAACTCGGCACACGAACGCTGAAACTCGCCCTGCGCCGGTTGCGCCGCTTCGCCCGGCAGGGTGCGGCAACCGAGCTCGATCTCCCCGGCACCATCCACGCCACCGCCAACAACGCCGGCTCGCTGGATCTCAAGCTGGTGCCCGAGCGCCACAACACGGTGAAGGTGCTGCTGTTCCTCGATGTCGGCGGATCGATGGACGATCACGTCGCAGCCTCCGCCGAGCTGTTCTCCGCCGCACGCTCCGAGTTCAAGCACCTCGAGCATTTCTATTTCCACAACTGCCCCTACGAGCGCCTCTGGCGCAGCAACCGCCGGCGGGCAGAGAACGAGATATCCACCGCCGAAGTGCTGCGGACCTACGGCGCCGACTACAAGGCGATCTTCGTCGGCGACGCCACGATGAGCCCCTACGAAATCCTCCAGCCCGGCGCCAGCGTCGAGCATTGGAACGACGAGGCCGGCAGCGTCTGGCTGGATCG
>JAFAYM010000123.1 GCA_019240395.1 Acidisphaera sp.
ACTCCCGGTCATCTCGAACACGAAACTCCCGGTCGTCGCATCCACCACGCGCGCACGGAACGCATCGGCGAGCCGCAGCGCCTCCGCCCGTGCATCTCCCGCGCCCACCACCTTGATCAGCGCCATCTCGCGCGCCAGATGCGGCCCTTCCTGCGACAGGTCGGCCACCCGATGCACCGGCACCAGCCGGTCGAGCTGCGCCTTGATCTGCTCGATGACCATGTCGGTGCCGGAGGTCACGATGTTGATGCGGCTACGGCTGTGCCGCTCGTCCACCGCCGCCACCGTCAGGCTGTCGATATTGTAGCCGCGACCGGAGAACAGGCCGATGACCCGCGCCAGCACGCCGGCCTCGTTCTCCACCAGCACCGAAATGGTGGCCGAGCGGAAGGGCCCTTCGACCGCCATCAGACCAGCATCACGCCTTCATCGGTGATGCGGGCGGCGCGGTCGGCGTGCTCGGGGCCGAGGATCATCTCGCTGTGCGCCGCCCCGCTCGGAATCATCGGAAAGCAATTCTCCTTCTCGTCGACCACGATATCGGCGATCACCGGGCGATCGGTCGCCAGCATTTCATGGATGACACCGTCGAGCTCGTCGACCGTCTTCGCCCGCAGCCCGACGCCGTGAAAACTCTCCGCCAGCTTGACGAAATCGGGCAACGCCGCGGAGTAGCTCTCGGCATAGCGGCCGCCATGCAGCAATTCCTGCCACTGCCGCACCATTCCCATGTAGCGGTTGTTCAGGATGAACACCTTCACCGGCAGGCGGTACTGCGCCAGCGTCCCCATCTCCTGGATGTTCATCAGGATGCTGGCCTCGCCGGCGATGTCGATCACCAGCGCGTCGGGATGCGCGATCTGCGTGCCCATGGCGGCGGGCAGGCCGTAGCCCATCGTGCCGAGCCCACCCGACGTCATCCAGCGGTTCGGCTGCTCGAAGCGGAAGAACTGCGCCGCCCACATCTGGTGCTGGCCGACCTCGGTGGTGATGTAGGTGTCGCGCCCCTGCTCGCGCGTGATCTCGTAGAGGCGGCGGATGGCATGCTGCGGCTTGATGACGCTGCCCGGCGCCATCGGCTGGGTGAAGCGCAGGCAGTCGATGCCGCGCCAAGCGTCGATCTGACGCCACCAGCCGGCCAATCCCTTGGTATCGGCCGGGGTGGCGTCCGCACGCCAGGCCGTCAGCAGGGCACGCAGCACCTGCCCGGCGTCGCCCACCACCGGCACTTCCACCGGCACGTTCTTGTTGATGCTGGAGGGGTCGATGTCGGCGTGGATCTTGCGCGATCCCGGGCTGAACGCGTTCAGCCGCCCGGTCACCCGGTCATCGAAACGCGCGCCGATGTTCAGCAACACGTCGCAGCCGTGCATCGCCAGATTGGCTTCGTAGGTGCCGTGCATGCCCAGCATGCCGAGGAACTGCTTGTCGCTCGCGGGATAGGCACCGAGGCCCATCAGCGTGCTCGTGCAGGGAAAGCCGGTCGCCCGCACGAATTCGGCCAGCGCGCGCGCTGCCGCCTTCCCGGAATTGATCACGCCGCCGCCGGTGTAGATCACCGGCCGCGCGGCACCCTTCAGCAGCGCGACGGCCCGCGCGATCTGCCCGGGATCGGGCTCGGTCACCGGCCGGTAGCTTCGATGCGCCGAGGTGGCCGCCGCGGCATAGGGCGCGCGGCCGATCACGATGTCCTTCGGCAGATCGATCACCACCGGCCCCGGCCGGCCGCTGCGCGCGACGTAGAAGGCCTCGTGCACCACCCGCGCCAGATCCTCGGCGCGTCGGACGAGGTAGTTGTGCTTGGTCGCCGGACGAGTGATCCCTGTGGTGTCGGCCTCCTGGAAGGCGTCGTTGCCGATCAGGTGCGTCGGCACCTGCCCGGTCAGGCAGACCACGGGAATGCTGTCCATCAGCGCGTCCACGAGCCCGGTGACCGCGTTGGTCGCCCCGGGCCCGCTGGTCACCAGCACCACGCCGACCCGCCCGGTGCTGCGGGCGTAGCCCTCGGCGGCGTGTACCGCCGCCTGCTCATGGCGCACCAGGATGTGCCGGATGGCGTTCTGCTGGTAGAGCGCGTCGTAGATCGGCAGCACGGCACCGCCGGGATAGCCGAAGATCACCTCGACGCCCTGCTCCTTGAGAGCGCGCAGCAGCACTTCCGACCCGGTCTCGAGTTCCTCGGCGTCCATCGTTTGTCCTTTGCCCCGACGGCAGACCTATTCCGCTGATTGTGCGGCGTCAACCCGAGGAATAACGAAATTGATCAGATCGCGCCACAGACTTTCCGAAAATTGCGGCATAGCTGCAATGCGCGAATGGATCGTGTGCGTATCCTCGGCCGAGGCCAACGCGTGGTGGCGAAACCACGTGGCTTGCCGCTTGGCATACTGGCCGGTCGCCAGCCGCACCCGCAGTCCCGCAGTACCGATGTCGATCTCCCCGCGCAACTGCGCCGCCAGTTCGGGGACCCCATGCGCGCGCATCGCTGGCAGCGCCGGGTCGAGCCCCAGCGCCAGAAGCCCCCGCACCTCCTCGACCGCCCCCTGCGCCAGCATCGCCTGCCAGCGCCGGCCGATCGCCTCCCGCAAGGCATCGCGCGGCGGATCGAGCAGGATGGCGGCGAACCGCCATGGCGCCGGCCCCTCGACCCCCGCCTGCTGCCACGCCGCGAGGCCCCGTCCGGTGCCGCGCCAGACCTCCCAGGCGCGCGCCACCCGCTGCGGGTCGCTGGGGCGCACCCGGGCGGCGGTCGCCGGATCAGCCTCCGCGAGCCGGGCGTGCAGGCCGGCCGGCCCGAGCTCGGACAGCCACCGCCGCGCTTCCTGCCGCGCCGCCGCCCCGGGGTCGGGGATCGCGCTCAGCCCGTCGGTCAGCGCCCGCAGATAGAGCCCGGTGCCGCCACACAGGATCGGCAGCCGGCCGGCCGCGCCCGCCGCCGTCATCGCCGCCAGCGCCGCTGCGCGCCACCACGCCACGCTCCCGGGCATGGCGGCCGGCCGCACGCCATAGAGTGCGTGCGGCACCCGGCCCTCCTCCGCCGGCGTCGGCCGGGCAGTGAGCACACGCAGCTCGCGATAGACCTGCATGGAATCCGCGTTGATCACGCTGCCGCCCAACCGCTCGGCCAAGGCCAGCGCAAGCGCCGACTTGCCGCTGCAGGTCGGTCCGGCGACGATCAGCGCCGGCGGCTCAGCGATCGCTTGCCGCGGCCACCCCGCCCTCCCATGCTCCGCTGTCATGAGCTTCATCCTGACCCTCGTCGCGGCACGCGCGGTGGCCACGCTCGATGCCGGCACGATCGACCGCGTCCGCGACGCGGCGGGCGGCGGCCTGCCCGCCATCCTCTCCCCCGGCGAGGCCGCCGACATTCCCTGCCCCGCCGCGCCCGACCTGCCGGCAGTCCGCGCCGCCATCGGCGAGGCCGCCATCGATGCCATTTCGATCCCTGCCGAAGGCCGCCGCAAGCGCCTGCTGATCGCCGACATGGACAGCACCATCGTCGCCAGCGAGACGCTCGACGAGCTCGCCGCCTATGCCGGACTGAAGGAGCGTATCGCCGCCATCACCCGCCGCAGCATGAACGGCGAGATCGACTTCGCCGATGCGCTGCGCCTGCGCGTCAGCCTGCTGAAAGGCCTGAAGCTGGAGGCGCTCGAAGCAACCTGGGCAACCACCCGCATCACCCCTGGCGCCCGCGAGCTGGTCGCCACCATGCGTGCACACGGCGCGGTGACGGCCCTGGTCTCCGGCGACTTCACCTGGTTCACCGGCCGGGTCGCGGCGCAGCTCGGCTTCGATGTGCACCGCGCCAACCGGCTGCTCGACGACGGACGCGCCCTCACCGGCGCCGTGGCCGAGCCGATCCTCGATCGCGACGCCAAATGCGCCACCTTGCGCGCGCTGGCCGCAGAACACCGGCTGCAACCCGACGAGACGCTGGCAGTGGGCGACGGCGCCAACGATCTCGCCATGATCAGGGAGGCCGGGCTGGGTGTCGCCTACCACGCCAAGCCGATCGTCGCA
>JAFAYM010000296.1 GCA_019240395.1 Acidisphaera sp.
GCACCGGTGCGGCGGTACTCCTCAACCAGGTCGCCGATCTGCGCACCCAAGGCAGCGCAGGCCCAGCCCAGATGCGTCTCCAGAATCTGGCCGACGTTCATGCGACTCGGCACGCCGAGCGGATTGAGCACGAGGTCGACATGGGTCCCGTCCTCAAGGAACGGCATGTCCTCCACCGGCACCACGCGGGAGAGGACGCCCTTGTTGCCGTGCCGCCCGGCCATCTTGTCGCCGGGCTGCAGCTTGCGCTTCACCGCGACGAAGACCTTCACCATCTTCATCACGCCGGGCGGCAGCTCGTCGCCGCGCTGCAGCTTGTCTACCTTGCCCTCGAAGCGCTCCTTCAGGCGGGTGACCGCGGTGTCGTGCTCGCGCCTGAGCGTCTCGATCTCGGCCATGACAGCGTCGTCCTGCACGGCGATATTCCGCCACGCCCCGCGCGGATGCTCGGCCAGCACCTCCTCGGTGAGCACGGTGCCCGCCTTGATGCCCTTGAAGCCGCCGGCGGCCTTGCGGCCGAGCAGCTTCTCGCGCAGCCGGTTGAGGAAGCTGCGCTCCTGGATCGCCTGTTCGTCGTCGCGGTCCTTGGCCAGCCGCTCGATCTCGGCGCGCTCGATGGCCATGGCGCGCTCGTCCTTGTCGACGCCGCGGCGCGAGAACACCCGCACGTCGACGATGGTGCCGGTGACGCCCGGCGGCAGCTTCAGCGAGGTGTCGCGCACGTCCGACGCCTTCTCGCCGAAGATCGCGCGCAGCAGCTTCTCCTCGGGCGTCATCGGGCTCTCGCCCTTCGGCGTGACCTTGCCGACCAGGATGTCGCCCGGGTTCACCTCGGCGCCGATATAGACGATCCCCGCCTCGTCCATGTTCTTCAGCGCTTCCTCACCCACGTTCGGGATGTCGCGGGTGATCTCCTCCTGGCCGAGCTTGGTGTCGCGCGCCATCACCTCGAATTCCTCGATGTGGATGGAGGTGAACACGTCGTCGCGCGCGATGCGCTCGGAAATCAGGATGGAGTCCTCGAAGTTGTAGCCGTTCCACGGCATGAAGGCGCAGAGCACGTTGCGGCCGAGCGCCAGCTCGCCGAGCTCCGTCGAGGGGCCGTCGGCGATGATGTCGCCCTCCAGGACGCGGTCGCCGACGCGCACCAGCGGACGCTGGTTGATGCAGGTGGACTGGTTGGAGCGCATGAACTTGCGCAGCCGGTAGATGTCCACCCCCTTGGTGGTGCCGTCCTCGGCGGTCGCCCGCACCACGATGCGCGCACCGTCGATCTGATCGACGACGCCCTCGCGCCGGGCGATGATCGTCGCCCCGCTGTCGCGCGCCACCGCCGCCTCCATGCCGGTGCCGACCAGCGGCGCGTCGGCCTGGATCAGCGGCACCGCCTGGCGCTGCATGTTCGATCCCATCAGCGCGCGGTTGGCGTCGTCGTTCTCGAGGAACGGAATGAGCGCCGCCGCTACCGAGACCAGCTGCTTGGGCGAGACGTCGACGGCGGTGACGCCCTCCGGCTTGACCAGCCGGAAGTCGCCCTGCCGGCGCACCGAGACGAACTCGTCGGTGAATTTCCCCTCGTCGTCGGTCGGCGCGTCGGCCTGCGCCACGACGAGCTTCTCCTCCTCCATGGCGGAGAGGTATTTCCAGCCCTCCTGCACCTGGCCGCCCTTGACCAGGCGGTACGGCGTTTCGATGAAGCCGTATTTGTTCACCTTGGCGTAGGTGGCGAGCGAGTTGATCAGGCCGATATTCGGCCCTTCCGGCGTCTCGATGGGGCAGATGCGGCCATAATGCGTGGGGTGTACGTCGCGCACCTCGAAGCCGGCGCGCTCGCGCGTCAGCCCGCCCGGACCGAGTGCGGAGAGGCGGCGCTTGTGCGTCACCTCGGAGAGCGGGTTGGTCTGGTCCATGAACTGGCTGAGCTGGCTCGAGCCGAAGAACTCGCGCACCGCGGCCGCCGCCGGCTTGGCGTTGATCAGGTCGTGCGGCATCACCGTGTCGATGTCGACCGAGCCCATGCGCTCGCGGATCGCCCGCTCCATGCGCAGCAGGCCGACGCGATACTGGTTCTCCATCAGCTCGCCGACCGAGCGCACCCGGCGGTTGCCGAGATTGTCGATGTCGTCGATCGTGCCGCGGCCGTCCTTCAGCTCGACCATCGTCTTGACGGTGCGCAGGATGTCGATCTTGCGCAGCACCCGCACGGTGTCGTCGGCGTCCAGGCCGAGGCGCATGTTCATCTTTACCCGGCCGACCGCCGAGAGGTCGTAGCGGTCGGGGTCGAAAAAGAGGCCGCGGAACAGCGTCTCGGCGGTTTCCGGCGTCGGCGGCTCGCCCGGGCGCATGACGCGATAGATATCGGTCAGCGCGTCGTCGCGGCTGGTGTTCTTGTCGATCGCCAGCGTGTTGCGGATCCACGGGCCGTTCGCCTGG
>JAFAYM010000019.1 GCA_019240395.1 Acidisphaera sp.
GCGCAGTCAGCCGTGCCGGCACGCGGGTTGGAGGCGTTCGCCAAGCGTTCTATATCCGCCTCCGTGCTCGCGGCATTCCCGTCCCCCCTCGCCTTCCCCGGCATGGCATGACCGACTACCTCGCGCGCCTGAATGCGGAGCAGCGCCTGGCCGTCGAGAGCGTGGACGGCCCGGTGCTGGTGCTTGCCGGTGCCGGCACCGGCAAGACCCGCGTGCTGACCACCCGATTCGCCCACATCCTGCTGACCGGGCGCGCCCATCCCGGCCAGGTGCTGGCGGTCACCTTCACCAATCGCGCCGCAAGGGAGATGCGCGAACGGGTCTCCGCCCTGCTCGGCCGGCCGGCCGAGGGCCTGTGGCTCGGCACCTTCCACGCCCTCTGCGCCCGCATGCTGCGCCGCCACGCCGAGCTGGTCGGCCTCACCTCGGGGTTCACCATCCTCGACCAGGACGACCAGTTGCGCCTGCTCAAGCAGGTCATGGAGGCGGCGCGGCTCGACACCAAGCGCTGGGCGCCGCCGGCGCTGATGGCGCTGATCCAGCGCTGGAAGGATCGCGGTTTCACGCCCGCGCGTATCACCCCGGCCGAGGACACCGACTTCGCCGCCGGCCGCGCCCGCGAGCTCTATGCCGACTACCAGACCCGGCTGCGAAGCCTCAACACCGCCGATTTCGGCGATCTCATGCTGCATATGACCGAGATCCTGCGCGGCCACGAGGAGGTGCTGGCGCAGTATCACCGGAGCTTCCGCTACATCCTCGTCGACGAATACCAGGACACCAATCTGGTGCAGTATCTCTGGCTGCGGCTGCTGGCGCAGGGCCACCGCAACATCTGCTGCGTCGGCGACGACGACCAGTCCATCTATTCCTGGCGCGGTGCGGAAGTGGAGAACATCCTCCGGTTCGAGAAGGATTTTCCTGGAGCGCGGGTGGTGCGGCTGGAGAGCAACTATCGCTCGACAGCGCCGATCCTGGCTGCCGCATCGGCGCTGATCGCCAATAACGAGGGCCGGCTCGGCAAGACGCTGCGCCCCGGCTCGGCTGATGCCAGCGGCGAAAAGGTGGCGGTGCTGGGGCTGTGGGATTCCGACGAGGAGGCCCGCGCGGTCGGCGAGCGCATCGAACAGCTGCAGCGCGCCGGCGAAAGCCTGGCACAAATGGCCATCCTGGTGCGCGCGGGCTTTCAGACCCGCGCCTTCGAGGAGCGCTTGATCACCCTCGGCATCCCCTATCGCGTTGTCGGCGGACTACGATTCTACGAGCGCGCCGAGATCCGCGACGCGATCGCCTATATGCGCGCGCTGGTGCAGCCGAGCGACGACCTTGCCTTCGAGCGCATCGTCAACCTGCCGCGCCGCGGCGTCGGCGAGGCGGCGCTGCGCGCCATGCACGAACTCGCCCGCGAACAAGGCATTCCCCTGATGGCCGCCGCAGCACGGATGGCCATCGAGGGCGGGCTGCGCGGCCGGGTGAAGGAGGGTGTGGCCGGTCTGCTGGCGGGGTTCGACCGCTGGCGCGCGATGCTGGCGCGCGATGGCCACGTGGTGACGCTCGCCGCCATGCTCGACGAATCCGGTTACACCGATATGTGGAAGCAGGACCGCTCGGCCGAGGCGCCGGGGCGGCTCGAGAACCTCAAGGAGCTGGTCCGCGCGCTGGCGGATTTCGAATCGATGGCCGGCTTCCTCGAGCACGTCGCCCTGGTGATGGAGAACGAGGAGAACGCCCAGGGCGACCGGGTCAGCCTAATGACCCTGCACGGCGCCAAGGGTCTGGAATTCGACACGGTGTTCCTGCCGGGCTGGGAGGAGGGCCTGTTCCCGAACCAGCGGGCGATGGACGAGAGCGGCAACAAGGGCCTCGAGGAGGAGCGGCGGCTGGCCTATGTCGGGCTGACGCGGGCCCGGCGCCTCGCCGTGGTCAGCCACGCCGCCAACCGGCGCATCTACGCCAATTGGCAGAGCAGCATTCCGAGCCGCTTCGTCGAGGAGCTGCCCGAGGATCACGTCGAGCGCTCCGGCTCGGCGGCGCTGCAGCGCGATGCGCGCCTGGCGGCACCCGCCATGTTCCCCGGCCAGTTCCCGCTGCTCGCCCGCCGCCCGCGCCTCGTCGAGGCATGGGAGCAGCCGGGCCGACCGCCGCGCGGCGAGGCCATCCCGGTCGGCGCGCGGGTATTCCACCAGAAATTCGGCTACGGCACCGTCACCGCCGCTGAGGACGACCGGCTGGACGTGTCGTTCGACAAGGCCGGGGCCAAGCGGGTGCTCGACCGGTTCCTGGAGAAGGCTTGAGGGCGCTCGAGACAGTCTCCGTCGAGGTGCCGGAAGCGGCGGTGCCTGCCTACGAGGCCGCCCTGCGGATGGCCTGCGGCACGGTCGGGTTCTTTCGGCACGACAGATCGGGCGAGTGGCGCGTCGAGGGGGTGAAGGAGCCGGGAGAGCGGGAAGCCGCCCTCGCCGACGGCTTGGCCCTGGCGGCCACGGCCAGCGGCTTTGCCGCCAAGCTGGTGCGCCGCCGGATCCCCGCCGAGGGCTGGCTGGCGCGGACCCAGGCCGCCTTCCCGGAGCAGCGCATCGGCCGCTTCATCCTGCGCGGCACTCACCTGCCGGAACGGAGCGAACCAGGCCGGATCACCTTGCTGCTGGACGCCGGGGTGGCCTTCGGCTCGGGCGAGCACGGCTCGACCCGCGGTTGTCTGCGCGCCCTCGAGCGCGTGGCCCATCGCCGGCCGGTACGCGTACTCGATCTCGGCACCGGCTCCGGCGTACTCGCCATGGCCGCCGCGCGGTTGCTGCGCCGCCCTGTGCTCGGAGTGGACATCGAGCCTTGGTCGGTGCGGACCGCCTCGGACAACGCGGCGCGAAACCGGCTCCGTCCACGCTTGCGCTGCATTCTCGCCGACGGCTGGCGCCATCGCGCGGTGCGCATGGCCGGGCCGTTCGACCTGGTGTTCGCCAATATCCTGGCGCGACCGCTTTGCGCCATGGCCCGCGACCTTGCCAGGGGCCTGGCGCCGGGCGGGACGGCGATCCTCGCGGGCTTGCTCGGAGCTCAGATGCGGCTGGTGCTGGCGGCCCACCGGCGACAGGGGTTGCGGCTCGAGCAGGTAGTCTGCGAGCAGGGGTGGACCACGCTTGTGCTGCGTAAGCCCGCAAAGCCGGAACTCTGCCCCGCACGCTGAAGCGGACCTCAGACGCCATCGCCTTTGAGGATGGCACTTTGAGGAACCAAAGAGGCGGCGCGGCTTTCTACAGCACTCCGGACCGAGGACCTGACCTGTGGTTGCCGCTATCCTGAAATCCCGTGTTGTTGAAGGCCTGCCTCATCCGATGGGGGCGACCTGGGACGGACTCGGCGTCAACTTTGCCTTGTTCTCCGCACATGCCACGAAAGTCGAGCTCTGCCTGTTCGACGCCGACGGAAAGCAGGAACTCGAGCGCATAAGCCTGCCGGAATACACTGACGAGGTCTGGCACGGCTACCTCCCGGACGCCCGGCCCGGACAGGTCTATGCCTATCGCGTTCACGGACCCTACGAGCCGGAAGCCGGACACCGGTTCAACCCGAACAAGCTGCTGCTCGATCCCTACGCCATGGCGCATGTCGGCGAGCTGAAATGGGATCACGCCTGTTTCGGCTACACGATCGGCGCCGAGGGCGACGATCTCACCTTCGACGAGCGTGACAGCGCGCCCTTCATGCCGAAATGCCGCGTCGTCGATCCCGCCTTCACCTGGGGGCGCGACACACCTCCCGGCGTGCCGTGGGAGCGGACGATCTTCTACGAGACGCATGTGCGCGGCTTCACCAAGCTGCATCCTGCCGTGCCGGAGCATCTGCGCGGCACCTTCGCCGGCTTGAGCCGCGAGGAGGTCGTTTCGTACATCAAGAGTCTCGGCGTCACCTCGGTTGAGCTGCTGCCGATCCACACCTTCATCAACGACAGCCATCTGCTGGAGAAGGGGCTGACGAATTACTGGGGCTACAACACGATCGGCTTCTTCGCGCCCGACCCGCGTTACGCCGCGTCACAGGATTTTGCCTTTTCCGAGTTCAAGCAGATGGTAGCGCACATGCACCATGCCGGGCTCGAGGTGATCCTCGACGTGGTCTATAACCACACCGCCGAAGGAAACGAGCGCGGCGCCACCCTCTGCTTCAAGGGGATCGACAACGCCTCGTATTACCGGCTGCTGCCGGATCAGCGGCGCTTCTACATCAACGACACCGGGACCGGGAACACGCTGAACCTGTCGCATCCGCGGGTGCTGCAGATGGTCACCGACAGCCTGCGCTACTGGGTGCAGGAAATGCACGTGGACGGATTTCGCTTCGATCTCGCGACGATTCTCGGCCGCGAGCCGGAGGGCTTCGACGAGGGCGGCGGCTTCCTCGACAGCTGCCGCCAGGACCCCATCCTGTCCGGCGTCAAGCTGATCGCCGAGCCCTGGGATTGCGGCCCGGGCGGCTACCAGGTCGGCGGGTTTCCGCCGGGTTGGGCGGAATGGAACGACCGCTTCCGCGACACCACCCGCGATTTCTGGAAGGGCGACACGCCGGCTTCCGAAATGGCCGCCCGGCTCTCCGCCTCGGCCGACAAGTTCGATCATCGCGGCCGCAAGCCCTGGGCCAGCGTGAACTTCGTCACTGCCCATGACGGGTTCACCCTGAACGACGTGGTCAGCTACAACGAGAAGCACAACGAGGCCAACGGTGAGGACAACAAGGACGGCAGCTCCAACAATTACAGCTGGAACTGCGGCGTCGAGGGGCCGACCGACGATCCCGAAATCAACGCACTGCGCGACCGGCAGGTCCGCAACATGCTGGCGGGGCTCATGCTCTCCCAGGGCACGCCGATGCTGCTCGCCGGCGACGAGTTCCGGCGCACCCAGCAGGGCAACAACAACGCCTATTGCCAGGACAACGAGATCAGCTGGGTGAACTGGGACATTGGCGAGCAAGGCGAGTCGCTGATCGGCTTCGTCCGCCAACTCACGGCTTTGCGCCACAAATACCCGATCCTGCGCCGCGGACGTTTCCTGAAGGGCGAGTTCAACGAGGAACTCGGCGTCAAGGATGTCACTTGGATCAACGCCAACGGCGAGGAGATGCGCCAGGAGGATTGGGAGGACGGCAACATGCGCTGCTTCGGCATGCTGCTCGACGGCCGCGCCCAGGCCACCGGCATCCGCCGGTCCTCAGGCGACGCGACGATGCTGCTGGTGCTGAACGCCCATTACGACGTCGTGCATTTCAAGCTGCCGCAAGTCGCCGGGGCGCAGCACTGGGTGTCGCTGTTCGACACCAACGTACCCGATCTCGGTGAGGGCGAGACCTTCGATATCGGCGAGACCTATGAGGTGACCGGCCGCTCGATGCTGCTGTTCGAGCTGGAAAAGCAGGCGATGCGTCGGCCGCAAGGGCGCGCCGCACGGATCGCCGGCGCCAGGACGCCTGACCGGCAGGCGTCCGCCGAGACGGCTGCCGTCACGCCGGAGAACGCCGAAGCCTGACGCGAGCCCGCTACTGCTGCGGGCTCGCGGTCCCCGCCCACCCTTCGTGGCGGGGCAGGCCGTCCTCGGGCAGGTGGACCATCGCGTGCTTCGAGGCGGTGAACACCCAGCGATCGGGCTTGCCGCCGATTTCCTGGTTGCGATCCAGGGTCGGAACATGGATCAGCACGAAATCGGGGAAGGCGTCCACGAAGAGGAACATGTGGCAGCCGCACTCGCCGCAATACCGGCGATGGCAGGTCGGCTTGGTATCGTAGTTGCGGATTTTGTTCTCGCCGGCGGTTATGCGAAAGGCGTTCCGCTCGACGACGGCGATGATCGCCATGGCACCGCCGCTGATGTCGGTGCAGTCGGTGCACAGGCAGTAGTGTACTTCGTAGGGCCTCTTGGTGTACTCGAAGCGGACCGGATTGCTGTCACACCTGCAATGCCCGGTGACTTTCATGCTCTGATCCGACATGGCCGATTGCTCCCCCGTTCGATTATTTCCGTCCGGCATTGAACCTAGCACCGGCGCTTGCCAAAACAAAGGCGTCCTCGTGCCCTCCCCGCTCTCTTTTGGAAGTAGCGGCCGAGGGTGACGCGGTAAAAGTCCGCCGGAGCTGCCCGCAGAGGGGAAGCTGTCATTTCTTAGTTTTTGGATTGGTAGACCGTCAGTTGGACACCGATCGAAACGAGTACTTGCGCCAGGGGCCTTGCGGATATATTGCAGCACCGCAACGGTGTAGCATCGAGGAGAGAGGAATGTCCGATACGACGGGCGGGTCCGGCAGGGCGAGTCCCGCGCAAAGCGTAGAGAAGCTGGTTGAAACCAAGCAGAAGGTCGAGGCCAAAGAGGCCAAGCTGGAGAAGATCGAGATCAAGGAACAAAAGCTCGAGGTCAAGGAGCACAAGGACAGCAAGATCGAGAAGCTGGAAAAGAACGAGGCCAAGGAACACAAGGACGCCAAGGTCGAGAAGGCCGAGAAGAACGAGGCCAAGGAGCACAAGGACGCCAAGCTCGAGAAAATCGAACACAAGGAGATCGGCAAGCTCGAACATCCGGAAAAGACGGTCGGCAAGGAGAAGGACGGCAAGGAGATCGTCGAGCAGGGAGGCAATCCCGGCGATCCCGTCGAGCTGCGCCTGTCAGCCCTCGAGCAGAGCGTCGCTAGCCTGCAGCATTTCATTACCTCCGCCCAGCGTCCCGACCTGAGCCGCGGCGCGCTCTCGGGGGAGCCTGGCGGCACATCGGGCTCGTCCGGCCGGGAAGGCTCAAAGCGCGGCAGCTGATCGCCTGGACGGATCGATCGAGAGTCGGGCACCGTCATGATCCTCGTGCTCTGCGAGGAATATGACCTGGCGGCCACCTGGGCGGCGGAGCGCCTGCGCGAGCGGGGCCTCGCCATCACGGTGGTCACCGGGGCCGCTCTGGCCGCAGCGCGGTGGGAGCATCGGGTCGGGCGCGCCGGCGCCCGGCTCGAGTTCCGACTGGCCGGCGGCGAGCGGATCTGCAGCGGCGAGATCGGCGGCGTGCTCAACCGCCTCTGCTTCCTGCCGTCGGCCTGGCTGCAGCGGATCGGGGGCCCGGATCGCGATTACGCCGTCCAGGAGATGCTGGCGCTGTATCTGAGCTGGCTGCATGCCATGACGGGACCGGTGCTCAACCCGGCGACGCCGCAAGGGCTATGCGGCAACTGGCGCCATCCTTCGGTGTGGGCTGTGCTCGCCGGCCGCTCCGGCCTCCCCACGTCACCGTACCGGCAGACGAGCGCCGATGACCCCGACCTGTACTGGCAGGGCGCCGGCGCCCCTGCGCCGGCCACCGCGTTCGTTGCGGGGAGCCGCGCGCTGCTGCCCCCGGATCTGCCGGCCCCGCTTCGGGCGGCGTGCCTGCGCCTCGCCCGGCAAGCCGGCACGCCCCTGCTCGGCATCGACTTCTCCCCCGCTGCGGACGGCACGTGGCGCTTCACCGGCGCCTCCGTGATGCCGAACCTGGTGCGCGGAGGCGAGAAGCTGGCGGATGACCTCGCCGAGGCGCTCGCGGCGTGATCCTTCTATGCGGCATTCCGAGCGAGAGCCCGCTCGCCATGGTGGCGCGCGCCCTGGACGAACTCGGCGCCGACTACCGCGTCTTCAACCAGCGCCACGTCGCGAATGCCGACATCGTCCTCGAGATCGAGGCCGGTGAGGTGGACGGCACACTGCGTTTCGCGGGTGAAGACTTTCGCCTTCAGGAAATGAGCGCGGCGTACCTGCGGCTGATGGATGATCGGCTCCTGCCGGAGCTGGAAGGCGAGCCGGAGGGCTCGGCAGCGCGTCGCCACGCCCGAGCCACGCATGACACGCTCTATCGCTGGCTGGAAATCGCACCCGGCCGTGTCGTCAACCGCTGCGAGCCGCAGGCATCCAACGGTTCCAAGCCCTACCAGGCCCAGTTGATCGCCCGATACGGCCTGCTGGTGCCGGAAACCCTGATCTCCGACGATCCCGATGCCGTGCTGGCGTTCCGCCGCGAGCACGGCACGCTGATCTACAAATCGATGAGCGGCGTGCGCTCGATCGTCCACGCGCTGGAAGAGACCGATTATGCTCGTCTCGACCACATACGGTGGTGCCCCGTGCAGTTCCAGGCGCTGGTTCCCGGCACGGACATGCGCGTCCATGTCGTCGGGGATGATGTCCACGCAACGGAGATCGTCAGCGACCGGCTGGACTACCGCTACGCCAAGCGCCAGGGCGGCAGCGCCGAGCTGAGGGCGGCGCGCCTCGACGACGGCATCGCGCAGAAATGCATCGATGTCACGCGCGGACTCGGCCTGGAATTCGCCGGCATCGACCTGAAGATCACAGCCGATGGCGAAGTGTTCTGCTTCGAGGTCAATCCATGCCCGGCGTTCTCCTTTTATGAGGCAAACACCGGCCAGCCGATCGCCCTCTCGGTGGCGCGGCACCTGGTCGAAGGAAGTCGGGGCTCGGCGCGCAGGTCGCCGAGTCCGTCGCGCGACCGTCCGGCTGACGGCGAATGCCTTGCGGCCGTTACCTAGCGACAGTTCCTCAGGTCGGCGTCGGCGATCGTGAAGGCATAGGGCCGGTCCGCCTTCACCTGCACGCCGCGCACGCTGCAGACGCGTCCGCCCCGGTCGGTTATCTCCGCGTCGTAGCGGCCCGGCGCAATGCCGGACAGGCGCAGCCGGGACCCCGGGTCGACCGCCCCATCCGCATCGTTCTCGCATTGGTTCGGCCCCCAGCGCGTCGTGCCGGCGGGAGCGAGCCGCAGGCCGGCGATGGTCGCCGACGTTCGGTTCCAGAAGAGCATTGCCGGCTGCGCCATCGCGGGAAGCAGCTGGACCGCAAAAATGGCGCCGGCCAGCACGAGCGCGCGCATCGGCGTCATCACTCCAGCTTCTCGCCGGCAAACTCTTCCAGGAACACGTTGGGTCGCTGAAACATCGCCAGCAGCAAGGCGCCATGCCGGGAATAGACGGCGTGGCGATTGCCCCTGGGACGCCAGACGAAATTGCCCGCCGTCGCCTCGCCCTCGTCATCCTCGATGCTGCCCTCGAGGATATAGGACTGCTCGATATCGACATGCTCGTGCATCGGCAGCCGCGTCCCGGCAGCCCAGCGGAACAGCGCGGTCATCAGCCCAGTGCTGTCGTCCTTCAGCAGGATCTTCATGTGGATGCCGGGAATCTGCGTCGGCTTCCAGGGGATCGTGCCGACGTCGACATAGCGCGACGCCAGCGGCCCAAGCTTTTCTTCCTCCTGGAGAAACGGCGTATGCGCCGTCATCTTTTCACCCGCGGCATCCGGCATCCCCGCATCTCCCATCGGCGTGCAACGGACTCTACGCCCGGGCGCGGATCTTTCCAAATACCGCGCCCCCTTGATCAGCTTGCTTCGGCGTGTTGCTGAGCCAGGTATCGCTCGACCAGCGGTCCCCAGATCGCCGATCCCCCGGGCCCCAGGAACAGCTGGTGGCCGTCGCCGTCGTACGGGCCGAGCTGATGTAGCTCGGCCTTGCCACCGGCATCGATGAAAGCCTCGTGAAAGTCATGGACGATCGGTGGGGCGAAGAAGCTGTCATTCGCCGCGTAGATCCAGAGCATCGGCGTCGTCGCAGTTGCGCCGAAATGCCCGGCGGCGGTGGCGAGCCGCTCCGGGTGGCAGTTCTGGTTCGCCTCGTTGTTCTCGTGCCCACCACGCCCGCCCGCCATCACGACGAACGCCGCCACTTTCGGATGCGGCACGCTGTCATAGGCGATGGTACCCCAGCCGCCGGCCGACTGGCCGACAACCACGGCCCCGTCCGGGCGGACGAAGGGCAGCGCGGTCGCGTAGTCGACGACGGCGTTGATGTCGCGCGCCGTCTCGTCCCCGCCCCGTACATAGTTGGGGTGGGTGCATCCGCCGTAGCCCTCGGCCCAGCCGCCGCCGGTCGCCCCGTAGCCCCGGCGCAGCGCGAAGACCACCACGTAGCCGCGTCTCAGAAACCACTGTGCCGCCTCCTGCTCGCAGCGGCCGAGCTGCATGCGCGGTCGGGCGGCGGCATTGGGCGGTGAGCCGTGGTTGATGACCACCAAGCGCGCGGGAGCGTCGCCGGCGGGACGGCACACCCTGGCCTGCAAGCGGACCGTCTGCCCTGCCGCATCGATGACCGGAATGAAGCGAATCTGATCGCGGGACGTCTCGCTGCCCGGCACCCCTGTCTCCGAGGCGCTTGCAGTGGCGTCGGTCTGGCCACTGCAGGCGCCCTGGCCAAGGCACAGGGCGAGGCTCAGAACACTGTCCGCCAGGAGCTGTTGTGGTCGCCGGAACATTCGCGATCGGCTCTACTTAGTGCCATTGTGGTCACTTGAAAGCTTCAGTCTAGAGTGGTCCCTCCAGGAGGCAAATTGGGTCAGGCGCCATGAAGATCACGGGCTTTGAAACGATCAGGCTCGGCGAGTTCCCGAACCTGCTCTGGCTGCACATCCACACCGACGAGGGCCTGGTCGGCCTGGGCGAGACCTTCTTCGGACCACGCGCGGTCGAAGCGCAGATCCACGAGACTGTGGCGCCGCTGCTGCTCGGCAAGCCGGCGCTGGAAATGGACCGGCATGGCCGCACCCTGCAGACCCAGTATCTCGGGTTTTCCGGCAGCGGCGTGGAGATGCGCGCCGCATCGGCGGTGGACATCGCGCTCTGGGATTTGTTCGGCCAGGCGATGGGCCAGCCGCTCCACCAATGTCTCGGCGGCCTCTCGCACGAGAGGATGCGCATCTACAACACCTGCGCCGGGTATCGCTACATCCGCGCCGAAGGCGGGCAGAAGACCGATAACTGGGGGATCGATCCGGCCTCGGTCGGCGGCCCGTACGAAGACCTCGACGCTTTCATGAACCGCGCCGACGAGCTGGCGCACTCCCTGCTCGAGCAGGGCATCATGGCGATGAAGATCTGGCCCTTCGACGTCGCGGCCGAGGCAACCGGCGGCCGCTCCATCTCCGCCGAGGCGCTCGATCAGGCCCTCGTGCCGTTCCGGAAAATCCGTGACGCGGTCGGCGGCAGGATGGACATCATGGCCGAACTGCACTCGCTCTGGACGCCGCTGGCCGCCGAACGGGTGCTGCGGGCGCTGGCGCCCTATGACCCGTTCTGGGTCGAGGACCCGATCAAGATGATCAACGCCGACCTGCTCGCCGGTCTGCGTGCCCGCACCGGCGTGCCGATCTGCGCCAGCGAGACGATCGCCACAAGACGGGGTTTTCGTGAGTTCCTGCAGGCGGATGCCGTCGACGTTGTGATGCTCGACCTCTCCTGGTGCGGCGGCATCGGCGAAGCCAAGAAGATCGCCACCCTCGCCGAGGCGTGGGGCCGGCCGGTGGCGCCGCACGACTGCACCGGCCCGGTGGTGCTGACCGCCTCGGTGCACCTCTCGCTCAACTGTCCCAACACGCTGGTCCAGGAGACGGTCCGCGCCTTCACCCATGGCTGGTATCGCGAGGTGATGACCGAGCTGCCCGACATCCGGGGCGGCTTCGTCTACCCCATGGCCGGAGCCGGGCTGGGAACCAGATTGCAGCCGGAACGCTTAGCCGCAAGCGACTGCGAGCGCCGGATGACCAAGGCCTAGCAACAGTCGGCAAAACGGAGGGCACGTCTTGTCGGGGCACGCGCACCAGGCGGTCATGGACCGCGCCGTCAACTATCTCGTCACCACCTACAATCCCAAGGGCAAGCTGATCGGCTGGCTGATGATGGCCTCGATCCTGGTCGAGGCCTGGGACCTCTATTCCATCGCCTTCGTGCTGATCTTCATCCGCGACATCTTCCACCCCTCGGCGGCGATGCTGGGCCTGGCGGCGGCCGGCACGCAGGGCGGGGCGATCATCGGCGCGCTGCTCGGCGGGTGGCTCTCCGACAAGATCGGCCGGCGCACCGTGTTCCTGTCCACCATGATCATGTTCGTCATCTTCGCCCTCGCCCAGGCGTTCGTGCCGAGCGTCGGCTGGCTGGTGGTGGTGCGGCTCATCCTCGGCATTCCGCTCGGCAGCGACATCTCCAACGGCTACACCTACATCATGGAGTCCATGCCGAGCGGCGAGCGCGAGGTGATGGGCAACCGCTGGCAATTCATGTTCGCGCTGGGTGAGGTGCTGACCCTCGCGATCATTGCCGTCTTCATCGTCTCCAACATGGACCACGACCTGGTCTGGCGCGTCACCCTTGGCCTTGGCGCGCTGCCGGCGGCGATCATCTTCCTGCTCCGTCACGATCTGCCGGAAACGGCGGTGTGGCTGATCCGCCACGGCCGGTTCCGTGAGGCGAAGCAGGTGACGGCGAGCATGTACGGCGACTCGCTGGACATGCTGCCGAACGAGGACATCGAGCTTCCCCGGCCGAACCCGATGGCCTTCCTCGCCGACATCCGTCGGGACTCGATCCGCTGGCGCGCCACGCTGTTTGGCTGGATCGGCTGCTTCGCGCAGAGTGCCGAGTTCTCGACCTTCGCCTTCTACATCCCGGTGCTGTTCGTGATGGTTGGCGTGTCCGGCATTCTCGGCACCAACCTGGTGACGCTGGCGCTCTACATCATCGCCGCAATTTCCGGCTGGGTCGGCCCGCTGATCACCCCGCGGATCGGCCAGCGCGGCCTCAGCATTGCCGGTTTTGCCATCGTCCTCGTCGCTTTGCTGGTCGCCGCGGCCGCCCTCTACACCGGCCACGTGGTCATCCTGCCGTTCGCCGCGGCTGCCATGCTGTGGGGCCACTACTGGGACGCCGAGAACGTCATGACGATCCCGGCGATGGTGGCACGCCCGGAATACCGCGGCACCGCCTCCGGCTTCGCCTATGTCTTCGTCAAGCTCCCCTCGTTCCTGGCGATCTTTCTGTTCCCGGTGCTGTTCGCGGCGATCGGCCAAGCCAATGCGACACTCTTCACTGCGCTTTTCCCGCTGATCGGATTGCTGGCGGCGCTGTTCATTCTTCCGGAGGTGTATGGGTTCGAGCACGACTGAGCGCATAGGGCCGCAGCGCGGGTCGGTGGCAAAGCCCCTCGTCCGGCTTTTCAGCTCACGATTTTACGAAATGCATCGTGCAGGGACGGGTTTCCAGCCGGGTTCCGGTGCCGACAGTCGCGTCGAAATGGGCCTTCACGTGGTAGCTGTACGGCGTCTGTCTGGGGACCCGCCCGACGCTGCTTGAGGGATTGCCGGTGAGGCCGCTGGCGGAAATGAGCGCCGAACCGTCGGGCTGGATCGGGCCGTCAATCGTGAGCGAGTCCGGCTGCCCCTTGATGCCGTGCTCGCCGTGCAGAAGGCCATTTTTTACCTGGGCCACGAAATTGTAGGAGTAGCCGAAGGCGCCGTCTGCCGTGGCTGAGCAGATGAGGTAGACCGACCAGGTTCCGTCAAACGCGCTGCCTGCCGGCGCTTGTGCGTCCGTCGGCGTGGCCATCGACGCGATCGCAAAGATAAGCGGGAGAAAGCGGTATTCGGCAAAGACTTGTTTCATCCGGATATTCTTCGTTTGCCATCCGATTTGGCCAGGGCATCGAACCCCCTGAGCGTTCGCACCAGGTCCGGCATGGCGGCGAGCGGGATCATGTTCGGCCCGTCGCTCGGCGCCCGATCGGGGTCGGGATGTGTCTCGATGAACAGCGCCGCCACGCCGACCGCCAGCGCCGCGCGCGCCAGGACCGGCGCGAACTCCCGCTCCCCGCCGGAGGATGTCCCCTGCCCACCTGGCTGCTGCACGGAATGCGTTGCGTCGAACACCACCGGGTATCCGGTACGCGCCAGGATCGGCAGGGCGCGGAAATCCGTCACCAGGGTGTTGTAGCCGAAGCTGGCGCCACGCTCGGTCAGCAGGATGCGCTCATTGCCGGTGCCCGCGATCTTCGCGGCGACGTTTGCCATGTCCCAGGGCGCCAGGAACTGGCCCTTCTTCACGTTGACGACACGGCCGGTCTCGCCGGCGGCGACCAGCAGGTCGGTCTGACGGCAGAGGAAGGCCGGGATCTGCAGAACGTCCACGGCCTCGGCGGCGGGGGCGCATTGCTCCGGCCCGTGCACGTCGGTGAGCACGGGGATGCCGAAACGCTCGCGCACCTCCGCCAGGATCGCCAGGCCGCGCGCCATGCCGACACCGCGTGCGGCGGACGCGCTGGTGCGGTTCGCCTTGTCGTAGCTGCTCTTGTAGATCAGCGACACGCTCGCCGCGCGCGCCATTTCGTTCAACGCCGCTGCGACATCCAGTGCGTGCTCGCGGCCCTCGATCTGACAGGGGCCGGCGATCAGCACGAACGGCAGGTGATTGCCGATCGCCACCTCGCCGATGCGAACCGTGCGCTGTTCAGACAAGACGGGCCTGGCGCACCGACGCGCCGATGAAACTGCGAAACAGCGGGTGCGGATCGAACGGCTTCGATTTCAGCTCGGGATGGAACTGCACCCCGATGAACCAGGGGTGGCTCGGATACTCGACGATCTCCGGCAGCACGCCGTCCGGCGACATCCCGGAAAAACGCAGCCCGGCCTCCTCCAGGTAATCGCGGAAGTGGATGTTCACCTCGTAGCGGTGCCGGTGGCGTTCGGCGATGCGCGGTGCGCCATAGATCTCGCGCACCAGGGAGCCTTCGCCGAGCATCGCGGGAAAAGCGCCGAGCCGCATCGTGCCGCCGAGCTGACCGCCCGCCCGTCGCCGCTCGATCTCGTTGCCGCGCGCCCATTCCGTCAGCAAGCCGACCACCGCCGTCTCGCACGGCCCGAACTCGGTCGAGGACGCCTCGGGCAGGCCGGCGAGGTGGCGGGCGCACTCGATGACCGCCATCTGCATGCCGAAGCAGATGCCGAAAAACGGCACCCGGCGCACCCGTGCGAAGCGCACCGCCTCGATCATCCCCGGCGTGCCTCGCTCGCCGAAGCCGCCGGGCACCAAAATGCCGTGCACGCCCTCGAGCCGCGCCACCGCGTCCGGCTGCTCGAATACCTGGCTGTCCACCCAGTCGAGCCGCACCTTCACCCGGTTGGCGATGCCGCCATGGGTCAGCGCCTCGGCCAGTGATTTGTAGCTGTCCAGCAGATTGGTGTACTTGCCGACGACGGCGATCCGCACCTCGCCCTCCGGCCCGCGCACGCCATCGACGATGCGCTCCCAGGGCGACAGGTCGGGCGGAGTGTCGAACGGCAGGGCGAAATGCCGCAGCACCTCACGGTCCATGCCCTCGGCGTGGTAGCTGATCGGCACGGCGTAGATGGTGTCCACATCGAGGGCCGAGATCACCGCCTCCGCCCGCACGTTGCAGAAACTGGCGATCTTGCGGCGCTCGGCTTCCGGCAGCCGCCGGTCGCAGCGGCAGAGCAGCATGTGAGGCTGGATGCCGACGTTCTGCAGCTCTTTCACCGAATGCTGTGTCGGCTTGGTCTTCAGCTCGCCGGCAGAGCGGATGTAGGGCACCAGCGTCAGGTGC
>JAFAYM010000148.1 GCA_019240395.1 Acidisphaera sp.
GCTCAGCAGCAGCAGCGAAGCCCCGGCGCCGGCCGCCGCCCCGGCCCAGAAGCTGCCGTTGATCATCAGGTCGATGCGCCCGCGCAGCCGCGCCGGGATCAGCTCGTCGATCGCCGAATTGATCGCGGCATACTCGCCGCCGATCCCTAGTCCGGTGATCAGCCGGAATGCGGCGAAGCTCCAGAAATTCCAGGAGAAGGCGCTGAGGATCACGCCGAGCAGGTAGATCCCCAGGGTCACGTTGAAGATCAGCCGCCGCCCCAGCCGATCGGTCAGCCAACCGAAGGCGAGCGCGCCAGCCACCGCACCGGCGACATAGCAGGATGCCACCGAGCCGATCTGCTGGCTGTCGAGGCCAAGCGTCTCGCGGGTCTGCAGGATCGGGCCGATCGAGCCGACGATCGTCACCTCCAGCCCGTCCAGCACCCAGGTGATGCCGAGTGCCGTGACGATCAGCAGGTGGAAGCGGCTCCACGGCAGCCGGTCCATGCGCGCCGGGATGTCGGTGGTGATCTCGCTCATGCCGGATTGCACCCGCTCGCTCGTGGTCCCGTCAAGGCAGCATGCGCAGATCGCTGCCGACGATAGAGGCCGACGATTGCGCGGTCGAAAGGGTCTTGCGCTGCCTTTGCGCCGATGCTTGAGTGACGGTCGATTGCGCAACGTACGATGCAGGCAATCTCGGAATGCTGCGCGGCGGTGCTTCGCAGCTCTCGGCTAGAAACGCTCGTGGAGGAAGTGATGCAGCCAAAATGGCTGTCGACCCTGGCGATCGGAACACTGTTGGTGACCGTCGCCGTCCAGCCTTGTCAAGCGCGCGTCGTGCGCTTCGTGGTGCAGCAGAGCACTCCCTTTCTCGGTGGCGTTTCCTGGGGCGACGCCGGTCCGTACCAGGAGCTTACCGGGACGGCGTACATGGAGGTCGATCCGCGCACTCCGCAAGATTCGGTGATTGTCGATCTCGGCAATGCGCCCCGCGATGCCAACGGAATGGTCGAGTTCAGCACGAAGTTCCTGATCCTCAGGCCGGCCGACATGACGCGCGGCAACAACAAGATCTTCTATGCCGTCAACAACAGAGGCAACAACCTCGAGGGCCTGCTCACCGCGACCACCCAGGCCCAAGTGGCCGTCACCGATGCCGGGGCGGCGATGCAGCGGGGCTACACCATCGTCGACGCCGGCTGGGAGGGCGACCTCATCCCTACCGCCACGCAGTTGGCAGCCACTCTCCCGATCGCCACGCAAGCCAACGGCCAGCCGATCACCGGCCTGATGCGCTACGAGTATTATGACCGGGCGGACGGCACCTATACGACGAACCTGGAAGGCACTCCCGGCTTTCAATCCTACCCCGCGGCCGACACCAACACGGCCGATGCCAGCCTCACGGTGCGGGATTCCGAGGACAGCCCGCGGATCCCGATCCCGGCGAAGCAGTGGGCATTCGGCACCTGCCCCACCGGCAAGGCCAGCCTGGTGCCGGACAATGTCGACCTCTGCTACTTCCCCGGCTTCGACAACACCAAGCTCTACGAGCTGATCTATGTCGCGCAGAATCCGATCGTGCTCGGCCTCGGCTTTGCCACGACGCGGGACGTCGCCTCCTTTCTGCGCTACAGCACCCAGGACGACGCCGGCAACGCCAACCCGCTGGGCACCGGCATCACCCGCGCCTATGCCGCCGGCGGCTCGCAGACCGGCGGCTATCTCCGCGACTACATCTATCTCGGCTTCAACGAGGACGAGTCCAGCCGGCAGGTGTTCGACGGGATCATCCCCTGGATCGCCGGCACCGACCGCGTGTTCATCAACGTGCGCTTCGCCGATCCGAACGTCTATTCGGAGCAGGACCACCAGCACGACTACCTGCAGGACAGCTATCCGCCCTTCACCTATGCGGTGACCACCGACCCGATCACCGGCATCCATGACGGCATCCTCAAGCGGCCGCGTACCGATCCGCTGGTGATGCAGATCGATTCCGAGAGCGAGTTCTGGCAGCTCCACGATTCGCTCAACGTCGTCAACGGCCGCGGCCGGCCGGTGCCGATCCCGGCCAACGCGCGTCTGTATTTCGTCGGCAACAGCGCGCACGGCTTCATCCAAGGCGGCTTCCTCGCCCCGGTGCCCGGCAGCAGCACGCTCTGCAACGACCCCACGCCGGGCAGCGGGCTGGACTGGCAGACGCTGCGCGCCTCGCTCATCAATCTCGACAAATGGGCGGACAAGGGGATCGCGCCGCCGCCGAGCAACTATCCCAGCATCAGCAACGGCACGCTGGCGGACCTGCAGCAGGATGCCGCGGCCTTTCCGCAGATACCCGGCTACAGCTTCCCGACGGTCTACAACACCTACGAGCTGCTGGATTTCGGCCCGCTGTTCAATTCGCTCGGCGGCGTGCTGACGATCGAGCCGCCGCTGCTCGGGCCGAGCTATGTGATCCTGCTGCCGAAGACTGACCAGCTCGGCATCCAGCTCGCGGGCGTGCATCCCATCCAGTCCCGCGCGCCGCTCGGCACCAGCACGGGATGGAACATCCGTCAGCCCGCGCATCGGGGGCCGAATCTGTGCGGCCTGACCGGATCGTATTTCCCGTTTGCCACGACCAACGCGGAGCGCGAGGCGAACGGCGACCCGCGCCCGTCGCTGCAGCAGCTCTACGGCAATCATGCCGGCTTCGTGAAAGCGGTAAAGCAGGCGGCGGACGACCTCGTCGACGAGCGCTTCCTGCTGCACGAGGATGCCAAATCCGACATCGCGGCGGCGAAAGCCAGCAACGTGCTGCGATGACCAAGGCAGCAGGCGAGGGGTGTCCCCCCTCGCCTTTGCTTCGCTTGCACGGCTATTCTCCGAGGGCAGGATGGGTCCGCTACCCGTCCTGCCCTGGCTTTTTGATCGCGTGATCGAACGCCTCCGGTGATTCCACCTCCGGCGATCACGCTTCAGCAGATCGGAGGAGAGGCCATGCAGCCCCTGCAACCGGAAACCATCGAGCGGCTCCGCGCGGTCAGCACCGCCACGCTGACCACCCAGCTCTTCAAGCGCGGCTTTCGCAATGTGTTCATGCAGGGCGTGCGGGCTCTGAGGCCGTCGACCCGCACCATGGTCGGGCCCGCCAGCACGCTGCGCAACATCCCGGCGCGGGAGGACCTGGATCACCTCGGCGTGTTTGCCGACCCCGGCCATCCGCAGCGCCGCTCCATCGAGACGGCGAAGGAGGGCCACATACTCGTGGTGGATTGCCGCGGTGACGCCCGGGTCGCCTCGGCCGGCCAGATCCTGGTGACGCGGCTGCACGTGCGGGGTGCGGCCGGCTTGGTCTCCGATGGTGGGGTGCGCGATTCCGGTCCGATCTCGGAAATGGATTTTCCGGTGTTCTGCGCCTGCCCCTCGGCGCCGCTCAACCTGGTGCTGCACCACGCCGTCGACATCGACGTGCCCATCGCCTGCGGTGGCGTGCCGGTCTATCCCGGTGACGTGGTGGTCGGGGACCGCGATGGGGTGGTGGTGATCCCGCGCGCTCTCGCCGACGAGGTCGCCACGGACGCAGCCGCCCAGGAGGAGATGGAGGAGTTCATCCTCGAACGCATCGCCGGCGGCGCCCCCCTGCCTGGCACCTATCCCCCCAGCGACGAAACCCGCGCTGCCTATGAGGTCTGGCGCAGCTCCCGCCGGAAGACGGCGATCGCCTGAAGCCGGGCTCTCGACAAAGCGGCCGGACCGCGACAAGAACCAGCCGAGCGAGAGGGAGTTGGCCGTGGCGGGTGACCATGTCGAGGCAGGCGGCCTGAAGGTCGCCGCGGTGCTGCACGATTTCATCGAACGGGAGGCGCTGCCCGGCACCGGCATCACCCCGGACGCCTTCTGGCAGGGCTTTGGCGACCTGGTGCGCTCGCTGGCACCCCGCAACCGGGCGCTGCTCGAACGACGGGACGCGCTGCAGGCGCAGATCGATGACTGGCACCGGGCCAACCGCGGCAAGCCCGTCGACGTGCCCGCCTACGAGGCATTCCTGCGCGACATCGGCTATCTGCAGGCGGAGCCGGGCGAGGTGCGCGTCACCACTGAGCGGGTCGATCCGGAGATCGCGACGATCGCCGGGCCGCAGCTTGTGGTTCCGGTGATGAACGCACGATACGCGCTGAACGCGGCCAATGCGCGTTGGGGCAGCCTCTACGACGCGCTCTATGGCACCGACGCCATCCCCGAGGATGCCGGCGCGACCCGGGGCGGCGGCTACAACAAGTTGCGCGGCGAGCGGGTGGTGGCGCGCGGGCGAGCGGTGCTCGATCAGGCGGCGCCGCTGGCCGAAGGCAGCCACGCCGATGCGGCGTCCTACTCCATCGAGGCGGGCCAGCTCGTGGTCGGGGAGCGCGGCAGGCTGGCGCGACCGGAGCAGCTGGTCGGCTATCGCGGCGAGCCCGGATCGCCGAGCGCCGTGCTGCTGCGCAACCATGGGCTGCACATCGAGATCCTGATCGACCGTTCCAGCCCGATCGGCCGCGATGATCCCGCCGGTGTCGCCGACCTGGTGCTGGAATCCGCGGTCACCACGATCATGGATTGCGAGGATTCCGTTGCCGCGGTGGATGCCGCCGACAAGGTCGAGGTCTATCGCAACTGGCTCGGATTGATGCAGGGCACGCTGGCGGCACCGGTCGAGAAGGCGGGGCGCACCATCGAGCGGCGGCTGAACCCGGATCGCGTCTATACCGCCCCGTCCGGCGGCGAGGTCACGGTGCCGGGCCGCAGCCTGATGCTGGTGCGCAATGTCGGCCACCACATGTACACGGATGCGGTGCTCGACGGCACCGGATCGGCGGTGCCCGAGGGCCTGGTGGACGCCGTGGTGACCTCGCTGATCGCCCTGCACGACCTGCGCGGCGCCGGGCCGTTGCGCAACAGCCGCGCCGGCTCAGTCTATATCGTCAAGCCGAAGATGCACGGGCCGGAGGAGGTGGCGTTCGCCGCCGAGGTATTCGATCGGGTGGAGGACCTGCTCGGGCTGGCGCGCAACACGCTGAAGATCGGCATCATGGACGAGGAGCGGCGGACCAGCGCCAACCTCAAGGCGTGCATCGCGGCGGCGCGGGCCCGGTTGGCCTTCATCAACACCGGGTTCCTCGATCGCACCGGCGACGAGATCCACACCTCGATCGAGGCCGGGCCGATGATCCGCAAGAACGAGATGAAGGGCACCCCCTGGATCCGCGCCTACGAGGACCGCAACGTCGATATCGGCCTGGCCTGCGGGCTGCAAGAGCGCGCGCAGATCGGCAAGGGGATGTGGGCGGCACCCGACCGGATGGCCGAGATGCTGGAGCAGAAGATCGGCCATCCCAGGGCCGGCGCCAACACCGCCTGGGTCCCCTCGCCCACCGCGGCTACCCTGCATGCCCTGCACTATCACCAGGTGGACGTGCGGGCCCGGCAGGCAGAGCTCGCGGCGCGGCCCCCGGCGGCGCTGTCCGACCTGCTCACGCTGCCGGTCGCCGACCGGCCGAACTGGGCGCCGGACGACGTGCAGCAGGAACTGGACAACAACGCCCAGGGCATCCTCGGCTACGTGGTGCGCTGGATTGATCAGGGTGTGGGCTGCTCGAAGGTGCCGGACATCCATGACGTGGCGCTGATGGAGGATCGTGCGACCTTGCGCATTTCCAGCCAGCACATCGCAAACTGGCTGCTGCACGGCGTGGTCAGCGAGGCGCAGGTGATGGAGACGATGAAGCGCATGGCGGCGGTGGTCGATCGGCAGAATGCCGGCGACCCAAACTACCACCCGATGGCGCCGGCTTTCGAAGGCCCGGCCTTCGCCGCCGCCTGCGACCTGGTCTTCAAGGGCCGCGCTCAGCCGAACGGCTACACCGAATGGATTCTTCACGCCCGCCGCCGCGAAGCGAAGCTTGGTATTTGAGGTCCAGGGGCTCGGCCCCTGGTGGGGTCCGGGGCAAAGCCCCGGCTTTCTTCCTTGCCTTCCGGGAGAGTGGTCAATGTTCGCGATATCAGACATCGAAGCCAGGGAAGTCCTAGACAGCCGCGGCAATCCGACGATCGAAGTGGATGTGACGCTCGAGGACGGAGCGATGGGACGCGCGGCCGTGCCCTCTGGCGCGTCCACGGGTGCGCACGAAGCCGTGGAACTGCGCGACGGCGACAAGGGGCGCTACGGCGGCAAAGGCGTGCAGCAGGCGATCGGCAACGTAGAGGGTGAGATCTACGATGCGATCGGCGGCATGGAGGCCACCGAGCAGGTCAAGATCGACGAGGTGATGATCGATCTGGACGGCACGCCGAACAAGGGGCGGCTCGGCGCCAATGCCATTCTCGCGGTGTCGCTGGCGGTGGCGAAGGCCGCGGCGGCGGGGTTGGGCGTGCCGCTGTATCGCTATCTCGGCGGGGTCTATGCGCGCACGCTGCCGGTGCCGATGATGAACATCGTCAATGGCGGCAAGCATGCCGACAATCCCATCGACATCCAGGAGTTCATGGTCCAGCCGATCGCCGCCGGCACGGTGGCCGATGCGGTGCGGATGGGTGCGGAGATCTTCGGCACGCTCAAGAAGGGGCTGAGCGAGGCCGGGCACAACACCAATGTCGGCGATGAGGGCGGCTTCGCGCCCAACCTGAAATCCGCCGACGACGCGCTCGCCTTCATCAGCCGCGCCTGCGAGAAGGCCGGCTACCGGCCGGGCGAGGACGTCACCTTCGCCATCGATTGCGCCGCAACGGAATTCTACCGCGACGGCCGCTACCGATTGGAGGGCGAAGGCCGCGATCTCGATGCTGCGGGAATGGTCGATTACCTGAAGGCCCTTGTGGATCGCTATCCCATCGCCTCGATCGAGGATGCCTGCGCCGAGGACGATTGGGAGGGGTGGAAGCACCTCACGGAAAATCTGGGCAAACGGGTGCAACTGGTGGGCGACGACCTGTTCGTGACCAATCCGGAGCGGCTGAGGCGTGGCATCGAGAGCGGCGCCGGCAACGCGATCCTGGTGAAGGTGAACCAGATCGGCACGTTGAGCGAGACGCTGGAAGCGGTGGAGATCGCGCATCGAGCGGGCTGGGCGACGGTGATGAGTCATCGCTCGGGCGAAACCGAAGATACGACGATCGCCGATCTGGTGGTGGCCACCAATGGCGGGCAGATCAAGACCGGCAGCCTGGCGCGGAGCGAGCGCACGGCGAAGTACAATCAGCTGATCCGCATCGAGCAGATGCTGGGCCAAGCCGCGCGCTATGCGGGCCGCACTATCCTGCGTCGCTAGAGCGGCCGCTCGCCCTGCACCGTAACGCGATGCCCGGAGCGCGTCTGCGGCCAGTAGTCCCACATGGCGCGGTGCTGGACGCAGCGGTTGTCCCAGAAGGCGATCGAGTTGGCCCGCCAGCGAAACCGGCACTGGAAGAGCGGGTTTTCGGCGTGCTCGTAGAGATAGCCCAGGATCGCCTCGCTCTCGTCCGCGGGTATGCCGACGATGCGGGTGGTGAAGCCGCGATTGACGTAGAGCGCGCGGCGTCCGGTGACGGGATGCGTACGCACGACGGGGTGCTCGGCGCGGGGATAGACCGGCTTGTCGGCGGCGCCGAGATTGGCATAGGTCCCGCGATACACCGGCTCGCCGTCGTGGATGGCCGTCAGCCCCTCCAGGTACGCCTTCATCCGATCGGACAGCGCCTCGTAGGCCGCGTACATGCTGGCGAACAGCGTGTCGCCGCCGGTCGGCGGGCAGGTGCGGATGTGCAGGATGCTGCCCATCGGCGGGGCTTCGTCGCAGGAGACGTCGGTGTGCCAGCCCTCGCCATTGGCCCGCGGCGAATTGGCATCGGCGTGGATGATCATCAGCTCCGGCTCGCCCGGCGCGTGCGGCGCTGCAGGATGAACGTGCAATTCCCCGAACAGCCGGCCGAAGGCGAGGTGCTGGGCAGGCGTGATGTCCTGATCGCGGAAGAAGATGACGAGGTGCTCGGCCAGCGCCCGCTGGATTTCGTCGCGCGCACGATTGCCGAGCGGCTCGGACAGGTCGACCCCGCCGATCTCGGCGCCGATGATCGGGGTCAGACGGTCCACCGTGATGCTGTCGTACGGCGCCGAAGCCTCGGGGGCGTGGCGATAGCGCGGCCCTTGGTTGCCGCGAAGCACGTTCATGGAACCCCTCCTCCCGACACGGGCCCGGGACGCTACCGCGTCCCGAGCCCCTCGGGCTACGCCGCTTTTGCGAACTGCCCGTTGATCGACAGCCCGTCCTTGCCGGACGAGATGTGCACCGTCTCGCCGTCCTTCACCGTGCCCTCGAGAATGAGCCCGGCCAGCGGGTTCTGCAGGCTGCGCTGGATCACCCGCTTCAGCGGCCGCGCCCCGTAGATCGGGTCGTAGCCTTCCTCGGCGAGCCATTCGAGGGCGCTGCGGTCGAGCTCCAGCGTGATGTTGCGATCCGCGAGCAGCGCGCGCAGCCGCGACAGCTGGATCTCGACGATCGACGTCATGTCGCTGCGCTTCAGCCGGCGGAACAGCACGGTCTCATCCAGGCGGTTGAGGAACTCCGGACGGAACCGGGTGCGCACGATCTGCATCACCTGGCCGTAGGCCATCGCCAGATCCTCGCCATCGGGCTGGGCGGCCAGGATGTCGCTCCCGAGATTGCTGGTCAGCACGATGATGGTGTTCCGGAAATCCACCGTCCGGCCCTGGCCGTCGGTCAGCCGCCCGTCATCCAGCACCTGCAGCAGCACGTTGAAGACGTCCTCGTGCGCCTTCTCGACCTCGTCGAACAGGATCACCTGGTAGGGACGCCGGCGCACCGCCTCGGTGAGCGAGCCGCCCTCGTCGTAGCCGACGTAACCCGGCGGCGCACCGATCAGGCGGGAGACGGAGTGCTTCTCCATGTACTCGCTCATGTCGATGCGCACCATCGCCCGCTCGTCGTCGAACAGGAACTCGGCAAGCGCCTTGGTCAGCTCGGTTTTGCCGACGCCCGTCGGGCCAAGGAACAGAAAGCTGCCGATCGGCCGGTTCGGGTCCTGCAGGCCGGCGCGGGCGCGGCGCACCGCGTTGGCCACGGCGCGCAGCGCCTCGTCCTGGCCGACCACGCGGCGGCGCAGCTCCTCCTCCATGCGCAGCAGCTTGGCCCGCTCACCCTCGAGCATGCGGTCCACCGGCACGCCGGTCCAGCGCGAGACGACGCCGGCGATGCTCTCCTCGGTCACCGCCTCGTTCACCAGGCGGCTGTCCTCATGACCCTGGGCGAGTTTTCTCTCAATCTCGGGAATGACGCCGTACATCAGCTCGGAGGCGCGGGCGAGATCGCCGCGGCGCTGCGCCACCTCCACTTCGCTGCGCGCCTGGTCGAGCCGCTCCTTCAGCTTCTGCTCGTCGCCGAGACGCTCCTTCTCGGCTTTCCACTGCGACGTCAGGGCATCGGATCTTTCCTGCAACCCGGCGATCTCGTGCTCCAGCCGCGCCAGCCGGTCGCGCGAGCCCGGATCGTCCTCGCGCTTCAGCGCCTCGCGCTCGATCTTGAGCTGGATCAGCCGGCGGTCGAGTTCATCGAGTTCTTCCGGTTTGCTGTCGACCTGCATGCGCAGCCGGCTGGCCGCCTCATCCATTAGGTCGATCGCCTTGTCCGGAAGGAAACGGTCGGTGATGTAGCGGTTGGACAGCGTTGCCGCCGCGACCAGCGCGCCATCGGTGATCCGCACGCCGTGGTGCAGCTCGTATTTCTCCTTGATCCCGCGCAGGATGCTGATCGTGTCCTCGACGCTCGGCTCGCCGACGAAGACCGGCTGAAAGCGGCGAGCCAGGGCCGCGTCCTTCTCGACGTGCTTGCGGTACTCGTCGAGCGTGGTAGCGCCGATACAGTGCAGGGTGCCGCGCGCCAGCTCCGGCTTCAGGAGGTTGGACGCATCCATCGCCCCATCGGCGCGGCCGGCACCGACCAGGGTGTGCATCTCGTCGATGAACAGGATGATCTCGCCGCTGGCGCCCTCGATCTCCTTGAGCACAGCCTTCAGCCGCTCCTCGAACTCGCCGCGGTACTTGGCCCCGGCGACCAGGGCGCCGAGATCGAGCGCCAGCAGGCGCTTGCCCTTGAGCGCTTCGGGCACGTCCCCGTTGACGACGCGCAGCGCCAGCCCTTCGACGATCGCCGTCTTGCCGACCCCAGGCTCGCCGATCAGCACCGGGTTGTTCTTGGTGCGGCGGGCCAGCACTTGGATGGTGCGGCGGATTTCCTCGTCACGGCCGATCACCGGATCGAGCTTTCCGTCACGCGCGATCGCCGTGACGTCGCGCGCGTATTTCTTCAGCGCCTCGAAATTGGCCTCGGCGTTCTGGCTGGTGACCTTGCGGCCTTTGCGGATATCGGCGATGGCCTTTTCGAGCGCCTGCGGCGTGGCGCCGGCTTCGCGCAGCGCCCGCGAGGTCGGGCCGTCGCCGGCGGCCAGCGATAGCAGCAGCCGGTCCTGGGCGACGTATTCGTCGCCCGCCTTCTGAGCGGATTGCTGGGCGGCGTCGAGCACGCGCACCAGGTCCGGCGTGATCTGCGGCTGGCCGGCGCCGCCGCCCTGCACCTTGGGCTGGCGGGCAATCTCGGCGTCGATGGCGCGCCGCACCACATCGGGCTGCCCGCCAGCGGCACGGATCAGGCCGGAGGCGGCGCCCTCCTCGTCGTCCAGCAAGGCCTTCAGCAGATGCTCCGGGCCGATCCGCTGGTGGAACTCGCGGATCCCGATCGTCTGGGCGGCCTGCAGAAAACCGCGTGCGCGGTCGGTGAATTTCTCGATGTCCATGGTATGTCCCTGTACGAAGGCGACTGGCCCGCACCGCCCCTCATCAGGCGACGGAAACGCGGCCTTTGGCAGCAGAAATGGTGGTCGATCGGCCCTGCCTCAAGGGGGATTGATCCCCGGGAAGGCAGGATGGAGGTCACGCATGGAGGTCGAACATCTCTATCGCTACCCCGTCAAGGGACTGACTGCCGAGGCCCTGGACGAGGCCGAGCTCGAGGCGGGAGCCGGCCTGCCCTGGGACCGCGCCTTCGCGCTGGCACAGGGCGACGCGCCGTTCGATCCGGCCGCTCCGGAATGGCTGCCGAAGAGCCACTTCATGTGCCTGATGTGCAATGCCCGGATTGCAGCCCTACGCGCCGGTTTCGACCCGCCGACCGGCACCCTGTCGATCCGCGGGCCGGACGGCGCGGGCATCGTCGCCGACGCGTTGAGCCAGAATGGCCGGGCGCGGATCGGCGCGTTTCTCGCGGCTTTTCTCGGCGACGAGGCGCGCGGCACCCCGCGCTTGCACCACGTGCCGGGGCACGTGTTCCAGGACCAGCGCCGCCCGGTGGTGAGCCTGATCAACCTGGCCAGCCTGCACGCCTACGAGAAGCGATGCGGCGTGGTGCGCGACCGCATGCGCTTTCGCGCCAACATCTATTTCAGCGGTGCACCCTGGAGCGAATTCGACTGGATCGATCGCCAGGTCCAGGTCGGCAAGACTCGCCTGCAGATCCTGAAGCGGATCGCGCGCTGCCCGGCCACGCAAGTCAACCCGGGGACCGCGAAGCGGGACGCCGATCCGGTTTCCGAGCTTCGCGCGGCGTATGGCCACAGCGATCTCGGCGTGCATGCCCTGGTGCTGGAGGGCGGCAAGATCGCGCTCGGCGACGCCATCGAGGTGTTGCCTCCTTGAACGTCACTCGTGCGCCGGTGCCGCCGAGCTGTGGGCGGTCGGCGAGGCCGGCGGCACCGCACCGGTGGGCTCCGGCGCCTCGGTGAGGACGGCAGCGCCGACCGACACTTCCACGTTCACGCTCAGCCCGGCGAAATCCGCCCGCGCGCCGATGTAGCCGCCGGCCACCGGGACCGCCTGTCCCGGAGTGCGCGCCGAGCAGACGCGGAGCAGGTTCTTGCCCGCGATCAGGCCGTTGGTCGGGTCGAACTCCACCCAGCCGGCCCCGGGCAGATAGACCGTGCACCAGGCATGCGTCGCGCCGCCCCCGCGGATCGGGTCGGTGCTGTCGGCCAGCCCCTCGTCATAAAGATAGCCGCTGACGAACTGTGCCGCCAAGCCGAGGGAACGCACCGCCTCCATCATCAGCAGCGCGAGGTCGCGGCAGGCGCCGCTCCGTGTCGCGAGGGTCTCGACGGGCGGGTTGGTGCCCTCAGCCTCGCGCGTCCGGTAGGCGAAATCCGCCTTGATGGCCTGCGTCATGAGGCTGAGCATGCCCATCGTATCGGTCGGGCCGCTGCGGTTGACGAAGGACCGCGCCCAGCGGTCGACCCGGCGGTCGGGATCGGGGTGATGGCGCTCCAGCAGCCGCGCCAGATCGGGAAACTCCTCTACGGCATAGCTGAAGGGATAGGTCTCCGCCACCGGGTCGAGCTGCACGGCGACCCTCGCCGCGGGATAGTGCTGAAGCTGCAGACGCGAGACGATGCTGAAGCTGTCGGTCGGGGTCTCCCCGGGATCGACATAGCAGACCGAATTGCCGAAGACGTCGTGTGCCCAGCGTGTCCGCGCGCTCGGCGGGGTGATCGTCAGGGTGGCCTCGAGCAGCCGGAGATCGTGGCTGTCGCGCGGCCGGATCATCAGCCGGTGGCCGGTCAGCCGCACCGGCCGGACATAGGCATAGTGCGTGGTGTGGACGACGCCGACCCGAGGCATCCGCTCGCAGCAGGCCCCCCGCCCTCAGGTCACCCGCTCAGATTACGTGGAACAGATAGAGCAGGATGATGATCGGGATAGGCAGGCCGAGCAGCCAAAGCAGGATGCCGCGCATGGTCGGGTTCCTCGCGCTTCAGTGAAGATGGACCGCCAACGTCACCGCCGCGGAACAGTTGCCCGCGCGCGCGCCAACTAGGCCGGTGGCGCCGGGGCCGAGGTCTGCGGCGTCTCGCGCTGCCCGGGCAGGCAGGCCGACACCCGGCGCCGCAGCCGGCCGATGCGCCCGACGTCGGCAAGCCGCCGATCGAGAAAGGCGAGCGTCGCCGTGTCACCCTCGCCGTCCGCGTCCCCGGAGTCGCTGAGCCAGAACAGTACGGTGCTGGTATAGACGCCCGCGAGGATGGCGCGCTTGGTGTACCAGCTGAAATCGGCGGAGCGGTCGCCGGCGGCATGCCAGATCGCATCGACCGTTCGCGCCGTGCAGCGCGCCGCCAGACTGGCGTGACGCGGCAAGGCGAGCAGGGCGACGGCGCGGCTGATCGCCGTCTTATGCGGGCGCTGCTGCGCCAGGCGGAGGGCGATCAGCGCGCGCACCCGCGCCGGCAGCTTGCGCGCTGCCAGGTCCATCCCGGCGGCCTCCGCCTCCATCCGCCGGTCAGCAAGGTCGCAGAAAGCCTCGAGCAGATCGCCCGTGCCGCCGGGAAACAGCACCGCGGCATCCCGCCCATCGGCGCCGCTCCCGGCCAGGGCAGCCCCCACGGTCGCCAGATTCCAGCCCAGGCGCGGCACCAGCGGCAGCGCCGCCTCGATGGCGGCATCCCTGGCGGGGCTGCGCTCGGGGGGTTCGATCACGCCCCGGCCTGCTGCATCTGCGCCCGCGCCAGCTCCTCGACGAAGCCGAACCGGCTGAAATCCGTCATCCGCATGGGATAGAGAATGCCGTCGAGGTGGTCGTATTCGTGCTGCACCACCCCGGCATGGAAGCCGCTGACCTCGCCGCCGACCGGAGCGCCGTCGCAGTCGACTCCCGAATAGCGCACCCGCCAGGCCCGGGGCACGGCGGCGCGCAGGCCAGGTATCGAGAGACAGCCTTCCCAGCGCAGCCGGACGTCCTCGCCGATCGCCTCGAGAACCGGGTTGATCACCACGGTGTTGCCGACTTGGCGATCGTCGGCATCACCGGTGACGCGCTCCGCGGGAGCCCGGAAGACGAATATCCTCAAGGGCACGTGCACCTGCGGCGCCGCCAAGCCGGCACCGGATGCATCCTCCATGGTGTCGAGCATGTCGTCGACCAGCCGGCGGATCTCGGCGGCTCCGGGATCGGGCACCGGCGCCGCCCGCTGCAGCAGGATCGGATGCCCCATGCGGGCGATTTTCAGGATGGCCATGACGGTGCGAACATGGGTGCGGGAAAGCCTTTGGCGAGACTTCGCCTGCGTGTTATAGCGCCGGCTCTCGCCGGGGTCGGCGAGTTTTGTCGTGCCCGCGCGCCTACCGGTCGGCGGAGGCGATCAGAGGAAAGGAGACGGCGGCCAAGTGCAGGTTCTGGTTCGCGACAACAATGTCGATCAGGCGCTGAAGGCGCTCAAGAAGAAGATGCAACGGGAAGGCGTGTTCCGGGAGATGAAGCTGCGGCGGCATTACGAGAAGCCGTCCGAGCGCCGCGCCCGCGAGGCGGCGGAGGCAGTGCGGCGGGCCCGCAAGCTCGAGCGCAAGCGGCTGGAGCGGGAAGGGTTCTAAAAGGCAAGGAAGGCGAGGGCGCTGCCCTCGACCCACTGGGGGCAGCGGCCCCCAGACCCCATGACTTACGTAAGTGTCTGCTCCACCAGATCGGCGACTTCGCCTTCGCCTTGCGCGCGCAGCGCGGCGACCACGCCCTGACGGTCGGCGGCGCTGCGGTTCTGGCTCATCTTCCACTGTGCCTCGACCCGCTCCGGGATCAGGGTGAACGCGCGAATCCCGGCCATCATCCGGGTGCGGAAATCCGGCGGCAGCGCGTCCAGGTCGAAGCCGGTCGGATCGAATGCCGTTCCCAGCGCCCGCAGGCTTGCCGCGATCTCCTCGGTCCCCGCGATCGGCTGCAGCCGGCCGATCACATGCACCGCCGCGTAATCCCAGGTCGGCACCGCCGGACCGCTGCGATACCACCCCGGCGAGATATAGGCGTGCGGCCCGCTGAACACCGCCATTCCCTCGCCGGATAACGCCGCGCATTGCGGGTTGCCGGCCGCGAGATGGCCGGTCAGAACGAATCCCTCGGCGGTCTCGACCACCGTGAACGGGATCGGCGAGGCCGTCAGCCCTGGCATGGCGGTGACCAGCAATCCGAATGGATGCGCCCGCATCAGCGCGATGATCCGGCCGGTGTCGGTCTCATTGAAGACGGGACGCTGGTACATGGCGTGCCCTTCGGGTGTGGCATTTCCGGGAGAGCGGTTCTAGGCTCGGATTGGACCGAACGCATCAGCCAATCCGCCATGTTCCTGCCAGACCAAACCCGTCAGCAGGCCGTCTTCGACCGCCTCCGCCAGGGCATCCTCAGCGGCACCCTCCCGGCCAATGCGCGGCTTCCGCCGACCCGCGCCTTCGCCGAGGAGCTCGGAGTCGCCCGCCAGACCGTGGTGCTCGCCTATGAGCGGCTGGCCGCGGAGGGCTACGTGCGGGCGAAGACCGGGAGCGGCACCTTCGTCGCCGCCGACCTGCCCGACGCCGCGCCGCCCCCGGCATCGCTGCCGCAAGCCGGGACGGCGCGGCTGTCACGGCGCGGCACGACGGTGACCGCCGTGCCGGCTACTGCGCGACCGGCGGATCGCAGCCGCCCGGGCCTGCTGGCCGCCGGCGTGCCGGCGCCGGAGCTGTTCCCTACTCAGGCCTGGGCGCGCTGCGCTGCCCGCGCCCTCGCCGGCCCGGGCGGGCTGGCGGGCGAGCTCGCGTCCTACCCGGACCCGCAGGGCCTGCCGGCGCTGCGCGCGCAGATCGCGGCGCATCTGGCGGCGACCCGCGGCCTGCTCGCGGAACCCGACCAGATCGTCGTCACCGCCGGCACCCAGCAGGCGTTGCGTCTGGCAGCCGAGTTGCTGCTCGATCCCGGTGAGACCGCCTGGGTCGAGGACCCCGGCTACATCGCTGGCCGCGGCGCGTTGATCGCCGCGGGAGCCGAGCCGGTGGCGGTGCCGAGCGACGCCGAGGGGCTCGACGTCGCCGCCGGAATCCGCCTCGCGCCCGAGGCGCGGCTGGCGCTGGTCGCACCGTCGCACGCCACGCCGCTGGGCGGCGCACTGCCGATCGGCCGGCGGCTGGCGCTGCTGGACTGGGCGGCGCGGGCGCAGGCCTGGATCGTCGAGGACGATTGCGATTCCGAGTTCCGCTGGGAAGGCCGACCGCTGCCGCCGCTAGCCACGCTCGATCGCGGTGGACGGGTGATCTATTGCGGCACGTTCAGCAAGACACTGGCGCCGGCTTTGCGGCTCGGGTTCGCGGTGATGCCGGCGGCCCTCGCCGGACCGTTCGTGCGCCTGCGCACGCTCGGCGACCGCGGCACCGACGCCTTCGGACAGGCCATGCTCGCCGCCTTCATGGCACAGGGGCTGCTCGGCCCGCATATCCGCCGCATGCGCACCGAATATGCGCACCGGCGGACGGCCCTGCTGGCGGCGCTCTCCCGGTTCTGCCCAGGCCTGGCGCCGATCCCGACGCCGGGAGGGCTGCACCTCGTCCTGCGGCTGCCGTCTAGCCTCAATGAGGCGGGTATTGCCCGAGCCGCCCAGGCCCGCGGCCTCGGCGTAGCCTCGCTCGCCGCCTACTATCTCGGGCCGCCCCGGATGTCCGGCCTGGTCGTCGGTTTCGCCTCCACCCCCTGCCCGAGGGCCGGCGAAGCCGCCCGCGCTTTGAGCACGGTGCTGCGCTAGGTCAGGCGGCCTCGACGAGCCGTAGCGGCGCCTGCCGGCCGAGCAGCTCCCGGTAGGGGCCCTGGCGAGCTTCCAGCTCCCTCGGCGTGCCATCCTGCAGGATTCGGCCGGACTGCATGACGACAATGCGGTCGAAGTCGCTGAGCGTGGACAGCCGGTGCGCCACCGCGATCACCGTGCGGCCCTGCATCAGCCGGGTCAGCGCGCGCTGCACCGCCTGCTCGCTTTCGCTGTCGAGCGCCGAGGTCGCCTCGTCGAGCAGCAGCACCGGCGCGTTTCGCAGGAACGCCCGGGCGATCGCCAGGCGCTGGCGCTGGCCGCCCGACAGCTTCACGCCACGGTCGCCGACCATCGTGTCGTAACCCTGCGGCAGCGCCTGGATGAAGTCGCGGCACCCCGCTGCCTCGGCGGCGGCGTGCACCTCCGCCTCGGTCGCCTCGGGACGGCCGTAGCGGATGTTCTCGAGCACCGTGCGGTGGAACAGCATGACATCCTGCGGCACCACGGAGATCGCCGCGTGCAGGCTCTCCTGGGTCAGCGATGTGATGTCCTGCCCGTCGATGAGGATGCGTCCCTGCTGCACGTCGCGGAAGCGCTGCAGCAGGCTCAGCACGGTGGACTTGCCGGAGCCCGAACGGCCGACCAGACCGATGCGCTGACCAGGCTCGACGTGCAGGTCGAACTCGCGCAGCACCGATGGGCTGTCGGGATAGGCGAAGTTCACTCCCTCGAACGAAACTGTACCGCGAATGCTGTTCAGCCGCTTGGCGCCCGGCGCGTCGCGCAGTTCATGCGGCAGCAGCAGCGTGGCGAGCGCCTCGGAGAGGCGGGCGACGTGCTGCACCGTATCGACCAGCGCGACCGCGAGGTCACGCGTGCCGTGCAGGATGGTGAAGCCGAGCGTGCTGACCAGCACGACGTCGCCGGTCGAGGCATGCCCCTGCTGCCAGAGCAGGATCGCCCAGCCGAGCAGGCCGGCGCTGAGCACCGCCGTGGTCGCGGCGTGGAACAGGCGCAGGCGCTCCAGATAGCGCAGGCTGCGTCCGCGCGCCTGCATTTCGCGATCGACCCGGGCGGAGAAGCGCTCGCGCTCGCGCAGGCTGGCGCCGAAGGCGCGCACCAGCGGCATATTGTTGATGACATCGACCAGCTCGCCGTCAACCGCCGCGGCATCGGCTGCGTACTGGTGGTGCAGCGGCCGGCCGCCGGCGGCCATGCGCGTCAGGATCACCGCCAGTGTCGCTGCTATGGCGATCAGCACCAGGGCCATCACCGGCGAAACCGAGGCCAGCATGCCGATGGAGAGCAGCACCGCGAGGCACGGCGGCAGCACGTTCCAGGCGCAGGTGCTCTCGACGGTGTAGATGGCGTTGGCGGTAGCCGTGACACGGCCGGCGAGCATGCCTGGCATGCGATCTGCAAAGAACGACGAGGAATGCCCGGTGAGGTGCTCGAAGAGGTCGCGGCGCAGATCGCCGGTGACGGAGACGAAGGCATGCGACGCCATCCAGCCGCCGATCCGCCAGGAGAGGTTGTCCGCCATGATCATGCCGGCGAGCAGGGCGAAAGCCCACCAGACCTGTCCAACCGCATGCGCCGAGAGCACGTCGACCAGGTGCTTGACGGAGTATTGCGAGCCCACGGCAAAGGCGACCGCCAGCGTTACCGAGCCGAAAACAACGGCGTGCGCGGCGGCGTGACGACGGACGTAGGAGAACATGAAGGCGAACGGCCGCACCGGACCACTCGCCTGGTTATCATTGCTGCGCGTCAGCGAAGCGGGCATGGGCCTCTGCTCAACCTTCCTTGGGGCGATCGATCGAACTTGCTCGAACACTGGTTTGCCGGACCGCGACGACCCGCGCCGCGGTTGACGGCGCCGGTGCTCTGTTCGGCAGACGCATATGAGCGCTGCAATGCGGCACTTCTGGGGCGCCTCGTGCCCCAGTTTTGCCGCCTTCGGCGGCTTAACCGATGGTAGCCGGCCACGCAGCGGCCGGAACTTTCACGGGAGTGCCGTAGCCGATGCGTATCGCTCAGATCTCGCCACTGTATGAAGCCGTGCCGCCGAAGCTGTATGGCGGCACGGAGCGGGTGGTGTCCTATCTCACTGAGGAGCTGGTGGCCCTTGGCCATGATGTGACGCTGTTCGCCAGTGGCGATTCCGTGACCTCGGCACGGCTGGAGGCGGTGTGGCCGCGGGCGCTGCGCCTCGATCCGGGGATCCGTGATCAGGTGGCGCCGCACATGCTGCTGATGGAGCGCGCGCGCCAGATGGCCGACCAGTTCGACATCATGCATTTCCACATGGATTACTGGCCGGCCAGCCTGTTCAGCCGGCACAGCGTGCCCTTCGTGACCACCCTGCACGGCCGGCTTGATCTCGCCGAACTGCAGCCGACCTTCAAGATGTTCAATACGATGCCGCTGGTTTCTATTTCGAATGCGCAGCGTCGCCCGCTACCGCACGCCAATTTCATTGCCACCGTGCTGCATGGGATGTCGGCGAACCTGCTCACGCCGCAGCCGGTCAAGCCGGAGTACCTGGCGTTCCTCGGCCGCATCGCACCGGAGAAGTCGCCCGACCGGGCCATCCGCATCGCGCGCCGCTGCGGCATTCCGCTGAAGATCGCAGCGAAGATCGACCGTGCGGATGTCGATTATTTCGACGAGGTGATCAAACCCATGCTGGCCGGCGGCGGGGTGGAGCTGATCGGCGAGATCAACGACGCGGAGAAGCCAGCCTTCCTGAGCGGCGCGCATGCGATGCTGATGCCGATCGACTGGCCGGAGCCGTTCGGCCTGGTGATGATCGAGGCGATGGCGTGCGGCACGCCGGTGATTGCGATCAATCGCGGTTCGGTGCCGGAGGTGATCGAGGACGGGGTCACCGGCTTCATCGTCGAGGACGAGATCGGCGCGGTGGCGGCGGTCGAGCGGCTCGAGGAGATCGACCGCGGCCGGGTCCGGAGCGAATTCGAGCGCCGGTTCTCGGCCCGCCGAATGGCCGAGGATTATCTCGCGGTCTATCGCCGCCTGGTGAAAGACCAGCGCTCCAAGCTGCGGGTTGTCGGCGAGTAGT
>JAFAYM010000269.1 GCA_019240395.1 Acidisphaera sp.
GAGATCCGGGCTATTGAAGGTATTATTTTACCGCATCGTCAAACCATCCCTCCGCAAGACCCATTTCGCTTGACCGTGCAAGGCTGAATCCCTTAGTGGATCGCTTTCCCCCGCGAGCGCCAGGAATGAAAACCTTTTCCGCGAAACCGACCGATCTGGATAAGAGGTGGCTGTTGATCGACGCCGACGGGCTGGTCCTGGGCCGGCTTGCGACGGTCATCGCCATGCGCTTGCGCGGCAAGCACAAACCCTCCTACACGCCGCATATGGATTGCGGCGACAACATCGTCGTGATCAACGCCGAGAAGGTGCAATTGACCGGCAACAAGCGGGCGGACAGCATCTTCTACTGGCACACCGGGTATCCGGGCGGGATCAAGGGGCGCAGCAAGGGTGCCATTCTCGACGGCAAATATCCCGGACGCGTCATCGAAAAGGCGGTCGAGCGCATGGTGCCGCGCGGTCCGCTCGGGCGGCGGGTCATGAAGAATTTGCGGGTCTATGCCGGCCCCGAGCACCCGCACGCGGCGCAACAGCCGGAGCCGCTCGATGTCGCCGCGATGAATCGCAAGAACACGAGGATCTGATTAACATGGCCGACAACGACGAGCCGAGCGGCCCGGCCGAGACCCGGCCGGAAGGCCAAGCGCAAAATCAGCCGCGCGGGCAGACCTTTCAGGGCTTGGCGAATTTGCGGCAGGCGATGGCGGCGGTGACGCGGCCAGCGGCGGCGGCGCCGGCCGCGGCTGCCGTGCCAGCCGAGGAGCTCAAGCCGCGCCTCGATGCGCAAGGCCGCGCCTATGCGACCGGCAAGCGCAAGAACGCCGTCGCCCGCGTCTGGATCAAGCCGGGCAACGGCCGCGTCGAGGTGAATGGCCGCGAGAGCCCGGTCTATTTCGCGCGCCCGGTCTTGCGCATGCTGCTGAACCAGCCCTTCGCGATCACCAATCGGCTGGGCCAGTTCGACGTGTGGTGCACGGTCAAGGGCGGCGGCCTGTCCGGGCAGGCGGGCGCGGTGCGGCACGGCATCAGCAAGGCGCTGACCTTTTACGAGCCGGGGCTGCGGCCCTTCTTGAAGCAGCAAGGCTTCCTGACGCGCGACAGCCGCGTCGTCGAGCGCAAGAAATACGGCAAGGCCAAGGCGCGGCGCAGCTTCCAGTTCTCGAAGCGCTGAGCCCGGCGTCGCTTCAGGCGAAGGCCGACCGCTGGCGGCCGCGCCACAGCAGCCAGGCGGCGATCGCCAAATTGAGCAGGTTCCACAGCACGCCATTGGCGAAGGCGGCGCGGTAGGAACCGGTCAGGTCGAAGATCGCGCCGGACAGCCAGCCGCCGAGGGCCATCCCGATCAACGTCGCCATCAGCACGACGCCGACGCGGACACCGGCCTCCTGCGGCGCGAAATACTCGCGCACGATGATCGCGTAGCTCGGCACGATGCCGCCCTGGAACAGCCCGAACAGCGCGGAGATCACGTAGAGCGAGGCGAGCCCGTTGAAGCCGAGATAGAGCAGCAGCGCCACCATCTGGAGCGTCGAGCCCAGCAACAGGGTGCGCAGCCCGCCGATCCGATCGGCGATGAAGCCCGACGCGACCCGGCTGACCACGCCGAAGCCGAGCATCAGCGAGAGCATCTCCGCGCCGCGCGCCGGTCCGTAGCCAAGGTCGCCGCAATACGCGACGATGTGGACCTGCGGCATCGCCATGGCGACGCAGCACGCCACGCCGGCGATGACCAGCAGCGCCTGCACCGCATTCGGCGACAGCGACAGTCGTGCGGGCGCGGCGGCCGGCCTGGCGCCGGGCACGCCGGAGTCTTCCGGCGGCCGCGATCGCAGCGCGAATGCCAGCGGCACCATGGTGACGAGACAGGCAACACCGATGCCGATCTCGGTCCGGCGCCAGCCGACGACCTGGACGAAGTGCTCGACCACCGGCGGCCAGACGACGCCGGCGAAATAGTTGCCGCAGGCGCAGATCGCGACGGCCAGGGCGCGGCGGCGGACGAACCAGTGCGACACGTCGGCCACCAGCGGCGCGAAGGTCGCGGAACTGCCGAGCAAGCCGATCAGCACTGCATGCGCGAGGAGGAATTGCCAGAGCGTCGCGGCGAAGCCGGCCGCGATATAGCCGACGCAGAGCACCACCGCCCCGAAGATCACCGGCGTGAAGACGCCGAAGCGGTCTGCGGCGCGGCCCATCAGCACGCCGCCGATGCCGAAGCCGATCAGGGTCAGCGTGTACGGCAGCGAAGCGCCGCCGCGTGCAACGGCGAACTCGGCCTGCACCGACGGCAGGATCACCACGACCGACCACAGGCTGACGCCGCCGATGGTGCCGAGCAGCACCAGCACGGCCAGGCGCCGCCAGGAAGCCGGGCCGTCCAGCCGGCCGGCGGTTCTCACCGCGCCTCTCCCCAAAACCGATCCTCGACTCTGCAAGCCCGACCGGGAAATCCTTTGGCCCCAGCCTGCGGCATCGCTAGTATCGTGCAAGCTGGAATGTAGAACAACTCCGGGGAGGCCAAGGATGGTGCGCTCGATCGAGCAGTCGGCCATGCGCAAAATTTACTTGCGCCTGCTGCCGTTCTCGATCGCCACGTATTTCTTCTGCTACGTCGATCGCATCAACGTGGGCTTCGCTGCGCTGACGATGAACCGCGACATCGGCCTCGACCCGGCGATGTTCGGCATGGCGTCCGGGGCGTTCTTCTGGGGTTATTTCCTGTTCGAGGTGCCGAGCAACATCATGCTCGACAGGGTCGGCGCGCGGCTCTGGATCGCCCGGATCATGGTCACCTGGGGACTGCTGTCCGGCGCCACTGCCTTCTGCACAGGGCCCTGGAGCTTCCTGACCCTGCGCTTCCTGCTCGGGCTGGCGGAAGCGGGGTTCTTCCCGGGCATCGTGCTGTTCTTCACCTACTGGTTCCCCGACCAGTACCGCGCGCGCGTCGTCGCCGGCTTCACCGTGGCACTGCCGGTCGCCGTCGCCATCGGCGCGCCGATGTCCACGGGATTGCTGCAACTCGATGGCCTGCTCGGACTGCGCGGCTGGCAGTGGATGTATCTCGCCGAGGCAGTGCCGTCGGTGCTGATGGGCATCGGCGTGCTGTTCTATCTGACCGACCGGCCCGCGGCCGCCCGCTTCCTCACCGCGGAGGAGCGCGACTGGGTCGTGCACACCATAGAGGACGAGCGGCGGCAGATCGAGCGGATCGACCGGGTGTCGCTGATGCGCTCGTTCTTCGATCCGAAGGTGCTGCTGCTGTCGCTGAACTATCTCGGCATCGTCACCGCCAGCCTCGGAATGCTGATTTTCCTGCCGCAGATCGTCAAGCAGCTCGGCATCAGCAACATGCAGGTCGGCTGGGTCAGCATGATCCCGTATGTCTGCGGTGCGCTCGCCATGATCGTCTGCGGCTGGATCTCCGACCGGCTCGGGGAGCGGCGCTGGAACCTGTTCTGCACCAGCATGCTCTCGGCGATCGGCCTGGTGATGGCGGGCATGACGCTCGGCACCTGGTGGTCGCTGGTGGGCATGTCGATCGCGGCGACCGGGTTCTACGGCACCAAGGGGCCGTTCTGGGCGATGCCGTCGATGTTCCTCACCGGCGCGTCGGCTGCCGCGGGCATCGCCTGGATCAACTCGATCGGCAATCTCGGCGGCTTCTTCGGGCCGAGCATCGTCGGCTGGGTGCGTCAATCCACGGGCAGTTTCGCCGGCGGGCTCTTTGCACTCGCCGGCTTCGCCCTGATGGCGGCGCTGGTCTCCGGCTTCTGGCTGAACATCCCGCGCCGGGTGGCCAGACCGGCGGTGGCGGCGGCGGAATAGTCACAACAGGAGAACCCAGGCAGATGAAACGTCGCGATGTCCTGACAACCGCGCTGGCGGGCGCTGCCGTGCTCGCCGCACCGCGCGTCGTGCGCGCCGACTCCGAGAGCGTGCTGACCTTCATTCCGCAGGCGGATCTGGCGTCGCTCGACCCGGTCTGGACCACGGCGGATGTCACCCGCAATCACGCCTTCCTTGTGTTCGACACGCTCTATGGCCTGGATGACAAATACCAGGCGCAGCCGCAGATGGTGCAGGGCCACGCGCTGAGCGACGACAAGAAGCAATGGGACCTGACTTTGCGGCCCGGGCTGAAATTCCATGACGGCACCCCGGTGCTGGCGCGCGACTGCGCCGCCAGCATCCAGCGCTGGTGGAAGCGCGACACCTTCGGCACCGTGCTCGCCGGCGTCACCGACGAGGTCTCTGCCGCATCCGACACGGTGATCCGCTTCCGCCTCAAGCGCCCCTTCGCGCTGCTGCCGGACGCGCTCGCGGTGACCACGAACATGTGCTGCATCATGCCCGAGCGCCTGGCCAGGACCGACCCGTTCCAGCAGGTGACCGAGATGGTGGGCAGCGGCCCGTTCCGTTTCGTCGCCAATGAGCGCATCACCGGCTCGCGGATCGTCTACGAGAAGTTCGCGGGTTACGTGCCGCGGCCGGACGGCATAGCGCAGGGTTCGGCCGGGCCGAAGACCGTGCATTTCGACCGGGTCGTGTGGAACGTGGTGCCCGATCCCGCGACATCGTCGTCGGCGCTCAGCTCGGGCGAGGCGGATTGGTGGGAGAACCCGACGATCGACCTGGTGCCGCAGCTCAAGGGCAACAAGAACCTCGTCGTCGTGGTCAAGGACCACACCGGCGAGATCGGCTGCCTCAGGTTCAACGAGCTGTTTCCGCCCTTCAGCAATCCCGCGCTGCGCCGCATCGTCACCGCGGCGGTGAACCAGCGCGACTTCATGGAGGCGGTGGCCGGCGCGGCGCCCGAGCTGATCAAGACGGATGTCGGTGTCTTCGTCCCGGGCACGCCGATGGCGAGCACAATCGGCACCGACATGATGGTCGGGCTGAAGGACCCCGAGGCGATCAAGAAGCAGCTCGCGGCGGCAGGCTATAACGGCGAAAGGATCGTCGTGCTGGCGGCCTCGAATTACCCCACGATCACCGCCATCGCCGAAGTCGGCGCCGACATGATGAAGCGCATCGGCCTCAACATCGACTACCAGTCGCTCGACTGGGGCACGGTGGTGCAGCGGCGTGCCAGCAAGGAGCCGATCGACAAGGGCGGGTGGAACATCTTCTTCACCTTCCTCGGCGGCACCGGCAACGTCACGCCGGCATCCAACATCGCGGTGCGCGCCACAGGCGGGGATGCGTGGTTCGGCTGGCCGAACATCCCGAGCCTGGAGGCGATCCGGCAATCCTGGTTCAACGCGCCCGACCTGGCGGCGCAGCAGAAGATCTGCGAGCAGCTGCAGACGGAGTTCTGGAAGGGTCCGACCTATGCGCCGCTTGGAATGTATTTCCAACCGACGGCGTTTCGTTCCGACCTGAAGGATATCCCTGAAGGCATTCCGCAGTTCTATCGGGTGAAGAAAGCGTAGGAAGGCGAGGGGCTTCGCCCCTCGACCCCATTGGGGCCGCGGGCCCCAAACCCCCTTACTTAGGTCATGGGGTCTGGGGGCCGCTGCCCCCAGCGGGTCCCCATACTTCAGCATTTGGGGCAGAGCCCTCGCCTTCCTTTCTTTGGGAGAAGTCATGTCCGACCTGATTGAAGCCGCCCTCGGCGGTGTGGTGACGCTCACGCTGAACCGGCCCGAGCGCCTGAACGCGCTCTCCTCGGACATGCTCGACGGCCTGGTGGAAGCTTTGCGCCGCTACGGCCGGGACCCGTCGACGGGGGCGATCGTGCTCACCGGCGCCGGGCGGGCCTTCTGCGCGGGCGGCGATGTCAGGGCGATGGCCGAGCAGGGCGACATCGGGTTCGAGGCTCGGCTCGAGGATCTGCGCGCCCGGCAGGAGGTGGTCGAGGTGCTGCGCACGCTGCCGAAGGTGGTGATCGGCATGATCAACGGCCCGGCTTTCGGCGCCGGGCTCGGCATCGCGCTCGCCTGCGACCTGCGCATCGCCGGCGCCGGTGCGCGGTTCGGCACCGCCTTCGCGGGGGTCGGCTTTTCTGGGGATTTCGGCGGCACCTATCACGTGACGCACCTCGCCGGCCCGACCCGGGCGCGCGAGCTCTACCTTCTGGGCGAGCCGTTCGATGCGGCGCGCGCCGAGGCGATGGGGCTGGTGAACCGGGTGGTCGCCGACGAGGCGCTGCTCGACGCAACGATGGCGCTGGCGCGGCGCATCGCCGAGGGACCGCGGATTGCCTACGCCTACATGAAGCGCAACCTGCTGGCGGCGGAGACGCGGCCTCTGTCCGAAATCCTGGACCTCGAGGCGATGCACTAGGTGCGCACCGCGCAGACCGAGGACCACCGCGAGGCCCGCCGCGCCTTCGTCGAGAAGCGCAAGCCGGTGTTCAAGGGCCGCTGAGGATGCGCCGCAGCCGCGCCTCTGCTGGCCCCGACCTGGGAAACCGCAGCGTGCTGACGGTTTGCGTCATCCTGGCCACCCTGATGCAGTCGCTCGACAGCACCATCGCCAATGTCGCACTGCCCTACATGCGCGGACCCATGGGCGCCAGCCAGGACCAGATCAACTGGGTGCTGACCAGCTACATCGTCGCCGCCGCCATCATGACGGCGCCGACCGGCTTCCTCGCCGCCCGGTTCGGCCGCACCCGGCTGTTCGTCACCTCCGTGGTCGGCTTCACCCTCGCCTCGATCCTCTGCGGCCTGGCGCAGTCGCTCGGCCAAATCGTCATCTTCCGCGTGCTGCAAGGCGTCTTCGGGGCCGCCCTGGTGCCGCTGTCGCAGGCCGTGATGTTCGACATCTATCCGCCGGAGCGGCGGGGGTCGGCGATGGCGCTGTGGGGCATGGGCGTGATGATCGGCCCAATCCTCGGCCCCACCCTGGGCGGCTGGCTGACCGAGAACTACAACTGGCGCTGGGTGTTCTACATCAACGTGCCGTTCGGCATGCTGGCGGCGATCGGCCTGCTCACCTTCCTCAAGGAGACCGCCCACACCGGCGCGGTGAAGCTCGACTGGATCGGCTTCGGCGCGCTTAGCCTGGCGATCGGCGCGTTCCAGACCATGCTCGACCGCGGCGAACTGCTCGACTGGTTCAGTTCACGGGAAATCATCGTCGAGGCATGCCTCGCCGGGCTCGGTCTTTACTGTTTCGTGGTGCAGCTGGCGCTGGCGCCAAGGCCGTTCCTCTCGCCGAGACTGTTCAGAGATCTGAACTTCGTCGTCGGCATCACCTTCATCTTCATCGTCGGCCTGATCCTGTATGCCACCCTGGCGCTGCTGACGCCCTATCTGCAGACCGTGATGGACTATCCCGTGGTCACCGCCGGCGTGGCACTGGCGCCGCGCGGGGCGGGAACCATGCTCGCCATGCTGGTCTGCGGCCGGCTGGTGGGCAGGGTCAACGTGCGACTGCTCGTCAGCTTCGGCTTTCTCGCCACCGCCTACGCGCTCTACGAAATGACATCCTGGACGCCCGACGTGTCGGAATGGACGGTGATCAACATCGGCTTCATCCAGGGCGTCAGCATCGGCTTCGTGTTCGTGCCACTCTCCACCACCACCTTCGCGACCCTGCCGTCGGAGCTGCGGACCCAGGCGACCGGCATCTACAGCCTGATGCGAAACATCGGCAGCGCCATCGGCATTTCGGTCACCGGCGCACTGCTGCAAAGCAATACGCAAATCAACCACGCCCAGATCGCCGGCGCCGTGACGCCCTTCAACCGCGCCCTGAATGCCGGCGCCATTCTTCGGTTCTGGAACCCCGTGGGCGCGCACGGCGCCGCCGCCTTGAATGAGGAAGTGACGCGCCAGGCCACCATCATTGCCTATGTCGACGATTTCAAGCTGATGCTGATCCTGGCCCTGGCTTCCCTGCCGCTCGTGCTGCTTATCCGGTCTACGAAGCGGCAGGCCCCAGGTGATAGCCACGATGCGGTAATGGAGTGAGACGGCGAGGGGGCTATCTCGTCGCCGCGGTCATCCACTCACAGTGAATCTAATGCGAAATCGCCTCCAACTGCAGATGGTTGACCCGCGGGCCGAAGATGCCGATCGACAGCACCACGATGAGCATGGCAACGGCGATGAAGCCGAACACCGCCGGCACGCCGCCGTTCTGCAGGAAGAAGGCGATCATGAAGCTCATGAACACCGTGCTGATCCGGCTGAACGAGTAGACGAAACCGACCGCCCGCGCCCGCACCCGTGTCGGGAACAGCTCGCTCTGATAGGCGTGGAACGAGAACGACAGCGTGTTGTTGCACAGCGTGATCAGCACGCCGAACAGGATCAGCAGCCCGCTGGTGCGCTGCTGGGAGAAGAGCAGCCCGAACACCGCGATGCCGATCGCCGCCAGCACGATCATCCATTTGCGCTCGATGCGGTCGGCGACGGTATAGGCCAGCAGCGGCCCGAACGGATTGGCGATGGCGATCACGAAGGAATAGAGCAGGCTCGCCGACAGGTTGATGCCCTGCTGGGCGATCAGCGTCGGCACCCAGTTGGCGAAGCCGTAGAAGCCGACGGTCTGGAAGAACTGGAACACCACGAGCATCAGCGTGCGCGTGCGGTAGGGCGGCTCGAAGATCTCGGCAAAGCTGCCGCCGCCGTGCGCCTCCGATGCGGCATGGGTCAATGGCGGGGGCAGCGGCGCGGCGCCAAGATCGGCCTGCACCCGGCGCTCCATCAGGGCGGTGACCTGCTCCGCCGCCTCCAGCCGGCCATGCTGCACCAGCCAACGCGGGCTCTCCGGCACGCCGAGCCGGATGAACCACACCACCAGCGCCCCCGCCGAGCCGATCAGCACGACCCAGCGCCACCCGTCAAAGCCGAGCGGCGCGATCGGCACCAGCTCGTAGGCGAGAAAGGCGACCACCGGCACGACGGCGAACTGGATGGTCTGGTTGACCGCGAAGGCGCGGCCGCGCAGGTCCTTCGGCACCAGTTCGGCGACGTAGGTGTCGATGGTGACCAGCTCGACACCGATGCCGATGCCGGCGATCAGCCGCCACAGGACCACGCCGAGGCCCGTGTCCTGGAACGCCATGATGGCGGTCGCCACGCAGTACCACAGCAGCGACAGGGTGAAGATCGAGCGCCGGCCGAAGCGGTCGGCGACGAAGCCCAGCACCAGGGTGCCGATCCACAGCCCGCCGAAGGTGGCGGCGACGAAGGCCGCCGGCCCGGTGAAGATGCCGATCGCCACGTTGGCGAGCAGCTTGCTGCGCACCAGCCCGGGCACGATGTAGCCGGTGAAGAAGAGGTCGTAGAATTCGAAGAAGCCGCCGAGCGAGAGCAGCACGACGAGGCGCCAGATGTAGGCCGTCGCCGGCAGGCGATCGAGCCGGGCGCTGATCGCCGCCGCCTCCGAGGCGGACCCTTGAAAACTCGACATGCGCTTCCCCCACGTCGTGCGTCCCGCCGGGACTGGCGGGTTGGCGCCATTCTGCGCAGCTTCGCAGGCCGCAACCAACCATGCCCGACGAACCATCCCTGGGCCGCGTTGCAGGAATGCCACAATGTGGCTCTCCCGCGTCTTGCTGGCGGGCGCCCGGCGCGCCATCTCGCCGCCATGCACCCACCATTCGACGCCGCCCACGACCCCACAGGCTGGCACGGCACCACCATCCTCTGCGTCCGCCGCGGCGGCGAGGTTGCCATGGCCGGCGACGGCCAGGTCACGCTCGGTCAGACCGTCGTCAAGGGCAACGCCCGCAAGGTCCGCCGCATCGGCGCCGGGTCCAAAGACCGCGGAGGCCAAGGCGACGTGATCGCCGGCTTTGCCGGGGCAACCGCCGACGCCTTCACCCTGCTCGAGCGGCTGGAGAGCAAGCTCGAGCGTTTTCCCGGCCAGCTCGAGCGCGCCTGCGTCGAGCTCGCCAAGGACTGGCGCACCGACCGCTATCTGCGCCGGCTGGAGGCGATGATGGCGGTGGCCGACCGCGACCGCAGCTTCACGCTGACCGGCACCGGCGACGTGCTGGAGCCGGAGGACGGGCTGATCGCCATTGGTTCGGGTGGCAACTTCGCCCTCGCCGCCGCCCGTGCGCTGATCGAAGTGCCGGACCTCACCGCCGAGGAGGTGGCGCGCCGCGCCATGCGCATCGCCGCCGAGATCTGCGTCTACACCAACCACAATGTGATCGTCGAAATGCTGCGATCGGAAAGCTGAATGCAAGTCCCGACCTATTCGCCGAGGGAGATCGTCTCCGAGCTCGACCGCTTCATCGTCGGCCAGGACGACGCCAAGCGCGCCGTCGCCATCGCCATGCGCAACCGCTGGCGCCGCCAGCACCTGCCGGAGGCGATGCGCGAGGAGGTGGTGCCGAAGAACATCCTGATGATCGGGCCGACCGGCTGCGGCAAGACGGAGATCGCCCGACGGCTGGCCAAGCTGGCGCAATCGCCCTTCCTCAAGGTCGAGGCGACGAAATTCACCGAAGTCGGCTATGTCGGCCGCGACGTCGACAGCATCGTGCGCGACCTCGTCGAGGCCAGCCTGACCATACTGCGCGACGCCAGCCGCCGCGACGTGCAGGCGAAGGCCGAGCTCGCCGGCGAGGAGCGCCTGATCACCGCGCTCGTTGGCGAGCAGGCCGCCGCCGACACCCGCAACAAGTTCCGCCGCATGCTGCGCAGCGGCGAACTCGAGAGCAGAGAGGTCGAAGTCAGCCTGACGGAAACCCCGAGCTCGCCGATCGGACAGATCGATCTGCCCGGCGTGCCTCCGGGGCAGATGATCAATCTCGGCGAGATGATGAAGGGCATGTTCGGCGGCCGCCAGCAGACCCGCCGGATGACCGTCGCCGCCGCCCGCGCCGCGCTCGAGCGCGAGGAGGCGGACAAGCTGCTCGACAATGACAGCCTGACCAAGGAGGCGGTGGCGCACGCCGAGAGCAACGGCATCGTGTTCCTCGACGAGATCGACAAGATCTGCGCCCGGACCATGGAGGGCGGCTTTCGCGGCGGCGACGTCAGCCGCGAAGGCGTGCAGCGTGATCTCCTGCCGCTCATCGAGGGCACGACGGTCACCACGAAATACGGGCCGGTGAAGACCGACCATATCCTGTTCATCGCCTCGGGCGCGTTCCACCTGGCGAAGCCCGCGGACCTGCTGCCCGAGCTGCAGGGCCGCCTGCCGATCCGCGTCGAACTCGCCCCGCTGTCGCGCGCCGATCTGCGGCGCATCCTCACCGAGCCCGAGCACAGTCTGCTCAAGCAATATGCGGCGCTGCTGCACACCGAATCGGTCCAGCTGGAGTTCGCCCCGGACGCCATCGACGCGCTGGCCGAGCTGGCGGCCGACATCAACGAGCGCGTCGAGAACATCGGCGCCCGCCGGCTGCACACGGTGCTGGAGAAGCTGCTGGAGGAGATCAGCTTCACCGCCACCGACCGCGGCGGCGAGACCATCAC
>JAFAYM010000056.1 GCA_019240395.1 Acidisphaera sp.
GACAGTGCGCGGCCAAGCCGCCAGGCGGCGGATCAGCGCCAACTCCGGCTCCGCCTGCAGGCTGCCGAGCGGCGCCGCGGCCAGGGCTGCCTCGCCGGTCTCGGCGGTGCCGAACTGCTCGGCGGCCAAGCGCAGCACCGAGCGGCAGCGGGCGTGGGCGTACTGCACATAGAAGACCGGGTTGTCGCGAGTCTGGGCCACCGCGAGATCCAGATCGAACTCCATCTGCGCGTCGTTCTTGCGCATCAGCATGGTGAAGCGCACCGCGTCCCGCCCGACCTCGTCGAGGAGGTCGCGCAAGGTCACGTAGGTGCCGGCGCGCTTGGACATGCGCAGCGGCGCGCCACCCTTCATGACGTGCACGATCTGGCACACCACCGCCTCGAAGCGCACCGGACGCTCGCTGCGGAGCGCCTGCACGGCGGCGCGCATGCGCGGCACGTAGCCGCCGTGATCGGCGCCGAGCACGTCGATCAGGATGTCCGCGCCGCGCCGGATCTTGTCGGCGTGGTAGGCGATGTCGTTGGCGAAATACGTGTTGCTGCCGTCGGATTTGCGGAGCGGCCGGTCGACGTCGTCGCCGAAGCGGGTGGAGCGGAACAGCGTCTGCTCGCGCGGCTCCCAGTCCTCCGGCTGCTTGCCCTTCGGCGGTTCCAGCGTGCCGCGATAGATCAGCCCGTCGCGTTCGAGCTGTGCGATCACCTGCTCCACCGCGCCGGCTTCGAGCAGGCCGCGTTCGGAGGTGAAGACGTCCTGCATCACCCCGAGTGCCGCCAGATCCTCGCGTATCGAGCGCAGCATGGCGTCGACCGTGAAGTCGCGCACCTCGTCGAGCCAGAGTGCCGGGTCGGCGATCGTCAGATCCGGTCCGGCGAGGGCAGCACCCCGCTCGGCAGCCAGCGCCGCGCCGACCGGGACCAGGTACTCGCCGGGATACTGCAAGCCGCCCGGCACCAGGGCCGCGAAGGCGTCTTCGGTCAGCGACGTGCCGAGCGCCTGCAAGTAGCGCCAGTACGCGGCCCAGGCGAGCGCCGTGACCTGGGCGCCAGCGTCGTTGACGTAGAATTCCCGGGTGACGGCGAAGCCGGTCTTGGCGAGCAGGTTGGCCAGAGCGTCGCCCACCACCGCGCCGCGGCAGTGGCCGACATGGATCGGGCCGGTCGGATTCGTCGAGACGTATTCAACGTTCACCGGCACCGCGCCGCCGATCCGGCTGTCGCCATAGCCGGTGCCGGCGCGCAGAATGGCCGGCAGCACGGCGCGCAGCGTGTCCGGTCGCAGGCGCAGATTGACGAAGCCGGGGCCCGCCGCCTCGGCACCGGCGACCTCCGGCAAGCACGCGAGCTCGGCCGCCAGTGCGGCGGCGATCCGCGCCGGCGGCTGGCGCGCTTGGCGGGCGACCACCAGCGCCGCGTTGGTCGCCATGTCGCCATGGGCGGGATCGCGGGTGGGCGTCACCTCGACGCGCTCGGCGGCTGCCTCGGGCAGGTCCGGCAGCACCGCCCGCACCGCCTCCAGCACGCGCAGCCGGATGGTGGAGAAGATGTCGGTCATCGGTCAGCCCGGAATTGCGAGGTCTGTGAGGCGCCGGTACTCGTCGAGTGCGAAGCGATCGGTCATGCCCGCAATGTAGTCGGTGACGATCAGGGCGGCGCGCGGCGATCCGCCGGCCTCGCCGGCGCGGGCCCGCCACTCCCCCGGGAGCAGCGCCGGCTCGGCGTGCAGCAGGCGGAACAGCGCCTCCGTCAGCTTGCGCGCCTTGCTGGTCATCCGGTTGACCCGCCAGTGGTGGTACATGCGGGCGCGCAGGAAGTCCTTGATCACCGCGTTGGCCTCCGCCATCGCCGGGCTGAATCCCACGACGGGGCGCCTGGCGTGACGGATCGCATCGACGCCGGCGGGGTCAAGCGCGGTGATCCGCCGTCGGGTCTCTTCGAGCAGGTCGACGACCAGGGCGTCGATCACCCGCCGGATCGTCTCGTGGCGCAGGCGCGGCGGCGGCAGATCGGGGCCGGAGCGCCGCGCCGCCTCCAGCGCCTCGGAGACCACGGGCAGGTGGGCGATGTCGTCCGGCCCGAACAGCTCGGCGCGCATGCCATCGTCGAGGTCGTGGCTGTGATAGGCGATGTCGTCGGCCATCGCCGCGACCTGTGCCTCGGCCGAGGGATAGCTGGCGAGGTCGAGCTTGAGGACCTGGTCGTACTCCGCGAGGTAGGGCGGCGGCTTGTGCACCGGGCCATTGTGCTTGGCCATGCCCTCGAGCGTCTCCCAGGTGAGGTTAAGCCCGTCAAAGGCGGCGTAGCGGCCCTCCAGCCGGGTGACCACGCGCAGCGCCTGGGCGTTGTGGTCAAAGCCGCCAAACGGCTTGTTCATCGCCGCCAGCGCGTCCTCGCCGGCATGGCCGAAGGGCGGATGGCCGAGGTCGTGGGCCAGCGCCAGCGCCTCGGCAAGGTCCTCGTCCAGCCCGAGGGCGCGGGCGATCGAGCGGGCGATCTGCGCCACCTCCAGGCTGTGGGTGAGGCGGGTGCGGAAGAAGTCCCCCTCGTGGTTGACGAAGACCTGGGTCTTGTATTGCAGGGTGCGGAAGGCGGAGCTGTGGATGACGCGGTCGCGGTCGCGCTGCCAGGGGCTTCGTGTGGGACTCTCCGGCTCCGGATGGAGCCGGCCGCGCGAGGTCTCGGGGCGGACGGCCCACGGCGCCAGGAAGGATGGGGCGGCCAGGGAGGGTGGGCGCATGGCCGGCGGCTTACACCGCGCCCCCTGAAGCAGCAACGCTCCCTTCAATGCGGACCCGGCCTGTCCTATGTTCAGGACATGGAGACGCAGGCCGAGTTCGCCGTCAGCCCCCGAGCCGCCGCCCGGATCGCCGAAATCGTCGCCGCCCAGCCCGCGGCGGCAGCGCTGCGCGTCTCGGTGCTGGCCGGCGGCTGCAGCGGCTTTCAGTACCGCTTCGAGCTGGACACGCAGCGCCAGCCCGATGACCTGGTCATCGAGCGCGACGGCGCCCGCGTGCTGGTGGATCCGGCGAGCCTCGATCTGCTGGGCGGCGGCGAGCTCGACTACACGGACGAGCTGATGGGCAGCCACTTCGCCGTGCGCAACCCGAACGCCACGTCGGCCTGCGGCTGCGGCACCAGCTTCGCCATCGAGTGAAGTTTCCGATCGAGTGAAGATTGGCACCTGGAACGTCAACTCCATCCGCAGCCGCGCCGGCCATGTGCGGCGGTGGCTGGAACGCGCCGCTCCGGACGTCCTGCTGCTGCAGGAGATCAAGTGCGAGGCGCCCGCCTTTCCCTGCGACAGCTTCGAGCCGCTCGGCTACCGCTGCGAGATCGTCGGCCAGAAATCCTATAACGGCGTGGCGGTGCTCTCTCGCCTACCCTGCGAGATCAGGCTGCGCGCGCTGCCCGGCCTGCCGCAGGACGATGCGCAGGCCCGCTACGTCGAGGCGGTGTGCGAGGGCATCGCGATCGGCGGCATCTATCTGCCGAACGGCAATTCGGGGGGCGAGGCCGGCTACGCCTACAAGCTCGCCTGGATGGACCGGCTGATCGAGAGGGCCGCGGCGCTGCTGGAGGCCGACACGCCGACGGTGCTGGCTGGCGACTACAACGTCTGTCCGGGGGATGATGATTTCTCCCCCGGCCTGCTGGCGCCGGGGGATGCGCTGATCCGCCCGGAGACCCGGGCGCGGTTCCGCTCCCTGCTCTGGCTGGGCCTGACCGACGCGATACGGGCGCTGCAGCCGACCGGGCGCGCCTTCACGTTCTGGGACTATCAGGCGGGCTGCTGGCCGCGCGACAAGGGGTTGCGCCTCGATCACGCGCTGCTCTCGCCGACGCTTGCCGAGCGCCTGATCGCCGCGGTGCCCGACCGGCGCGAGCGCGGCGAGGATCAGCCCTCCGATCATGTCCCGGTGCTGATCGAGATCGCCTGACGGCCTCTGCCTCACGTCTGGCGTTGCAGCCAGCGGAGGATGGCGGGAATGCAGTCGCGGTGGGCGTACAGGCCATGCTTGAAGCGATAATCGCGTGTCCGGATGTTCCATTCGCGCACGCCGGCGGGCGCGTCGCGAACCAGGCCGATGCTGGGACTGCCCGGCAGTGTCGTGACGGTGACGTCGCCCTCGGCGTCCGGGGCGGAATTGACGCTGATGCCGACCAATCCGCCCATCAGCAGGAACTCCCGTCCGGCGGCGGAACGGCCGATCGCTTCCAGCAGCGAGCCGCAGAGAAACAGCGAGAGCGTGCCGAGGATCGCCAGCAAGCCGATGTGCGTCCAGACGCCCCGCAGCGCGAGCAGCGGGACAAAGAACAGGCTGAGGATCGCCAGCGCGAAGGTGGCGACGCGCGAGACGCCTGACCCGAGGATCGCCTGGATGGCGCCCCCGGCGAGTGCCATGCCGGCCTCGTCGTCGGTGCCGCGGAGCACCAGGATGCGGCACCGCGCCAGGCCCGGCACCCTCGGCGCATCGAGGCGCGGCACCCGCATCAACGCGTCCTCTCGCGCCCCGGTGCTCGTCAGCAGCAGGCCGAGCAGAAGATCGACGAGTGGAAACGGGAGCACGTACCAGAAGCTCGGCTGCGCGAGCATCGCCGGGATCGGCGGCAGCAGGCCGACGCTGCCGGCGACCAGGAAACCCCCGACCGTCACGGTAAAGCTGGCGACGGTGCGGCGCAGCCTGGTGAGGCCGGCGCGCCTGGCAAACGCCTTGCCGTACGCCTCGGTGTAGCGGCCGTCCTCCTGCACGTTCATTGCGGTCCACAGGTCGATGAACGGGGTTGCGAGCGTGACGATGTGAAGGTCGGTTTCGGTGCGGCGGTAGCGGCGCGCCGCCTCGAGCGCGATATTGCCGCCGTGGCTATGGGCGATGACGATCTGCAGGCAGGCCGGGTCGACTGCCGCGTCCTCATCGAGCCGCTTGCCGAGCTGCTGTGCCATCCGGTCGCGCTCGAGGACGGAGTTGCTGCCCGACCAGTTCACGGTGTTCATGCGCGGCCGGAAGCCATGGGCCGACAGCGCCTCCTTCAGGTCGTCGTGGAAATAGCCGCCCGGCTCGGACCAGATCGGCCGGGCGAGCCGGCGTCCCAGCAAGGTCTTTCCCGGACGGAAGCCGCGGCCCCAGGTGCCGTGCACGAGATAGACCTGCGCCAGCCGCTCCGCCTGCAACTGCATGCCGCACCGATCTCCGCGGAAAAATCGCATTCGATCATGCGGGTGCAGCTGACGCCACCGGCCGGCGGCCGAGCGGGGATCGGCGCCGCTCGGCGCCGACGCGAAGCGGCGCGACCGCTTGGGAGCGTCCTTGATGCGACCCGTGTCGCCGGGCCACGCTCAAGGGGCTGGGCGCCCTCAGGAAGTGAGCAACGCAATGGAACAGGCCTCGATGAACCTGCTGCGCGGAGACCATGCCCTGGTGACAGGCGCCGCGTCGGGTATCGGCCGCGCCATCGCCGTGACGCTTGCACGAGAGGGCGCCAGTGTCGTCCTGGCCGATATCGTGGCGGATCGGAACGCGTCGGTCGCTCGGGAGATCGCCGATGCCGGCGGAAGCACCGAAGCCGTCACTGCCGATCTCTCGACCCGGGACGGGTGGCGCGGGCTGCTGGACGGCTTCGGGGACAGGCTGCCCAGCATTTTCGTGCATGCCGCCTGCCCTCCGCGGCACGAGGCGGACACGCCGCTGGCCGTCGCCGAGGAGATATTCGATGCGATGATCACCACCAACATCCGCTCCGGGTTTTTCCTCGGGCGAGAGCTCGGCCGCCGCATGAAGGCGGAGAAGGTATCCGGGCGGATGCTGTTCGTGACCTCGCTGCACGCGCAATCGCCCCGCAACCTCCCGCATTATTCGGCGGGGAAGGCCGGCATGACGATGGTGATGAAGGAGCTGGCGCGCGAGCTCGGCCCGGCGGGGATCCGCGTCAACGCCCTGGCTCCCGGGGCTGTGCCGGGCGGGGGTGCCGAGATCCCGGCCTCATTCGCCGACAAGATACCGATGCGGCGGACCGGCTCGCCCGACGATCTCGCGGGCATGGCGCTGGCTCTCCTGGCGGACCGCTTTTCCCGGTATGTCACCGGCACCACGATCGTCGTCGACGGCGGGATTTCGCTCTATAACTGGATACCGTTCACCGAGGACTGACGGTTGGGCGATTGACGCTTGGGCGATTGACGCGGGCGGAGCCCTCGCCTTGGCCGCGGCGCGACCGCAGCATAGACTGGGAATACGACGAAGGGAGCGATCGCGCAGATGTCCACGGCCAGCACTGAGTTCGATGCGATCATCGTGGGCGCCGGCTTCGCGGGTCTGTATCAGCTGCATCTGCTGCGCGACCGGCTTGGGCTGCGCGCCCGCGTGCTGGAGGCGGCCGAGGGGGTCGGCGGCACCTGGTACTGGAACCGCTACCCCGGCGCGCGCTGTGACTCCGAGAGCTTTTACTACTCCTACAGCTTCTCGCATGAGCTGGAGCAGGAGTGGGAGTGGACCGAGCGCTATCCCGAGCAGCCGGAGATCCTGCGCTACCTCAATCATGTGGCCGATCGCTTCGCGCTGCGGCCTGACATCCAGCTCGGCACCAGGGTCGTCGGCGCGCAATTCGATGCAGAGCGGCAACGCTGGCGGGTGACGACCCAGGACGGCGAGGCGTTCTCGGCGCAGTTCCTGATCACCGCCGTCGGCTGCCTGTCCACCGCCAACCTGCCCGCCCTCCCCGGGATCGACAGCTTCACCGGGCAGGTCTTGCACACCGGCTTGTGGCCGCATGAGGGCGTGGATTTCTCGGGCAAGCGGGTCGGGCTGATCGGCACCGGATCGACCGGCATCCAGGCGGCCCCGGTGATCGCCCAGACGGCGAAGCAGCTCGTGGTGTTCCAGCGTACACCGAATTACAGCGTCCCCGCCCGCAACGGCCCGCTCGATGCGCAGACGCAACGGGAGACCAAGGAGAACTACGCCGAGATCCGCCGCAAGTCGCGCTCCTCGACAAACGGTCACCCCTTCAGCGTCGCCCCCGAGGGTGCGTTGGAGGTGTCCGAAGCTGAGCGCGCGGCGCGATACGAGGCGGCGTGGCAGCGCGGCGGGTTGTGGTTCCGGGCCTCCTTCAAGGACATCATGACCTGCCCGCGGGCGAACGAGACGGCCGCCGAATTCATCCGCGCCAAGATCCGCGAGGTGGTCAAGGACCCGGAGGTAGCGGAGCGGCTGACGCCGCGCGATTATCCGTTCGCGGCCAAGCGCCCGCCGATCGACACCGATTACTTCGAAACCTTCAACCGCGACAACGTCCTGCTGGTGGATCTGCGCAAGGCGCAGATCGATGCGATCGTGCCGCAGGGGGTGCGGACCGGCGAGGCGGTGTACCCGCTCGACGTGATCGTGTTCGCCACCGGGTTCGATGCGTTGACCGGGCCGCTGCTGGCGTTGAACATCGAGGGCGAAGGCGGCGTGAGCCTGCGGAAGCGCTGGGCGGCCGGTCCGCGCACCTATCTCGGCCTGCAGATGCCGGGGTTCCCCAACCTGTTCACCATCACCGGGCCGGGCAGCCCGTCCGTGCTGACCAACATGCCGATCGCCATCGAGCAGCACGCCGAGTGGATCGCCGACTGCATCGCCCACCTGCGCGCACAAGGCTTGCGCCGAATCGAGGCGACGGAGCCGGCGAGCGAGGCCTGGGCGGCGGAGGTGAACCGGGCAGCAGAGGCCACCCTGCTGCCCATGGCGTCGTCATCCTGGTACCTCGGCGCCAACATCCCGGGCAAGCCGCGCGTCTTCATGCCTTACGCCGGCGGAATGGCACACTACGCCAGGCTGTGCCAGGAGGTCGCGGCCGAAGGCTACCGCGGCTTCGAGCTGAGCTGACCGGCGGCGCCGAAGAGGTGCAATTCCCGGATCTCAGAATGCCCCAAACGACAGTGCAGTTTCACTGTCGGACCACTGGGACGGCATGACCATTCGAATCACTTGGCTAAGCCCGACCCTGAAGGCAAGTCGCCAAGCAAACCGCCCGACGCGGTCACCTCGCGCAGATGGTGCTCGGTGTCGCCGAACAGACTCTCGATGATCGTCAGGCGCTTGAAGTAGTGCCCGGCCAGGTACTCCATGGTCATGCCGATCCCGCCATGCAGCTGGATCGACTGCTGGCCGACGAAGCGTGCGGAGCGGTTCACCTGCACCTTGGCGCCGGCGACGGCCGCATGTCCCTCCGGCGTGCCGGCCATCATCGTCGCATACATCGCCATGGAGCGCGCCTGCTCGATCGCCACCACCATGTCGACGGCGCGGTGCTGCAGCACCTGGAAGCTGCCGATCGTCACGCCGAACTGCTTGCGCGTCTTCAGATACTCCAAGGTGAGCGCGTGTAGCGCGTCCATCGCGCCGACCGCTTCGGCCGACAATGCCGCCAGCGCCGCATCCACCGCCAGCCGAATCGGCGCCGCGGCGCCGCCGACCGGCCCCAGCACGGCGTCCGGGGTCAGCTCCACCCCCTCCAGCAGAATCTCGGCGGCGCGCTGTCCATCCTGCGTGGGATAGCCGCGCCGCGAGACGCCGGGCACCCCGGCTTCGACCAGAAAGAGAGTAATGCCGTCACGATCCCGCCGCTCGCCGCCGGTGCGCGCGCTCACCACCAGCAGGTCGGCGCAGTCGCCGTGCAGCACCACGCTCTTGGCGCCGTCGAGCCGCCAGCCGTCGCCGGCCCGGCGCGCTGTCGTCGCGACATCGTCGAGATCGTAGCGCGCTTGCGCCTCGCCATGCGCGAAGGCCAGCTTCAGCGAGCCGTCCGCCACTCTCGGCACCAGCCGCGCCTGCTTCGCCTCGCTGCCGGCGAGACGCAGCAGGCCGCCGCCGAGCACCACGGTCGCCAGATAGGGCTCCAGCGCCAAGCCGCGGCCGAACGCCTCCATGACGATCATCAGCTCGACAGCGCCGCCGCCGAACCCGCCATGCCGCTCGGCGAACGGCAACCCGAGCAGGCCGAGCTCGGCATACTGCGCCCAGACCCGCTCGCTCCAGCCATGCGGCTCGGCGGCATGGGCGCGGCGCTTCTCCAGGCTGCCATAGGCATCGCCCATCAGCCGCCCGACGCTGTCGGCGAGCAGACGCTGTTCGTCGGTGAGGTCGAAATCCATCGCGGCCTCAGAGTCCCAGGATGGCTTTGGCGACGATGTTGCGCTGAATCTCATTGGAGCCGCCGTAGATCGTCGTCTTGCGCCAGTTGAAATAGGTCGGCGCCGCGGTGTCCGCCCAGTCGGGCCCGACCGGCGGCTCGTTGCTGCCCTCCACCGCTTCGCGATACGGCAAGGCGTACGGACCGACCATTTCGAGCAGCAGCTCCGTCGTCGCCTGCTGGATCTCCGACCCGCGAATCTTCAGTATCGAGGAGGCCGGGTCCGGCTTGTTGCCCTGGCGATGACGCTCGTTCGACACGACGCGCAGCTGGGTAATCTCCAGCGCCTTGAGCTCGATCTCCAGGGAGGCCACTTTCTTGCGGAACTCGATATCGTCCCACACCGTGCCGTCGCCGGATGGCATCTGCCGCGCCAGCTCCTTGATGCGGCGCACCCGCAATTTCGAGAGACCGACGCGGGCAATGCCGGTGCGCTCGTGCCCGAGCAAATACTTCGCGCAGTCCCAGCCCTTGTTCTCCTCGCCGACCAGGTTCTCCAACGGCACGCGCACCTCGTCGAGGAACACCTCGTTGACCTCGCGGCCGCCGTCGATGGTGACGATCGGGCGCACCGTCACGCCGGGCGAGCGCATGTCGATCAGCAGGAAGCTGATGCCCTGCTGCTTGCGCGCTGCCGGGTCGGTGCGCACGAGGCAGAAGATCCAGTCGGCGTACTGGGCGAGCGTGGTCCAGGTCTTCTGGCCGTTCACCACCCACTCGTTGCCGTCGCGCTTGGCGCTGGTGCGCAAGCCGGCGAGATCGGAGCCCGCCCCCGGCTCGGAGAAGCCCTGGCACCACCAGTCGTCGAGATTGGCGGCGCGAGGCAGGAAGCGTTCTTTCTGCTCCTGCGTGCCGAAGGCGGCGATCACCGGTCCGACCATGGAGACGTTGAAGCCGAGCGGCTGGGGCACCGCGTTCTGTTGCAGTTCCTCGGTGAAGATGTAGCGCTGCACCGGCGACCAGTCCTGCCCGCCCCACTCGCGCGGCCAGTGCGGCACCGCCCAGCCCCGACGGTTGAGGATGCGTTGCGAGGTGACGATGTCCTCGCGCGCCAGTGGCCGGCCGTCGGCGACCTTCGCTCGGATCGGCTGCGGAATTTCCGCGGTGAAGAACTGTCGCACCGTGTCGCGGAAGCTGTTTTCCTCGGGCGTGAAGCGCAGGTCCATCGTTTCCTCCGGTTCAGTCGCCCAGCAGGTGCAGGGCAAGCTCGCGCCGGTGCGGTGCCCGTCGATGCTCGAACAGATAGATGCCCTGCCAGATGCCGAGCAGCGGACGGCCGCCCTCGACGGGAATGCTGAGCTGCGTCTGCGTCAGCGCCGCACGGATGTGCGCCGGCATGTCGTCCGCGCCCTCCGAGTCGTGCCGGTAGAAATCCCCCTCCGGCACGAGGCGCTCGAAGAACGCCTCGAGGTCGGCGCGCACGTCCGGGTCGGCGTTCTCCTGCACCAGCAGGGAAGCCGAGGTGTGCCGGCACCAGATGGTCAGCAGCCCGGTCGCGATCCCCTGCGCCTCCGTCCACGCGCAGATCGGCTCGCCCACCGCGACCAGGCCGCGGCCGCGTGTGGCGATGGTGATGCGGTGCAGTGCCTGTCGCATCTCGGCATCAGAAAGGCGGGGGGCTTCGCCCCCTCGACCCCCACGAAGGGCAATGCCCTTCGAACCCCTTACTCAAGTAAATGGGGCCTTGGGGTCGACGGACCCCAGCGGGGTCGAGGGGCAGAGCCCCTCGCCTTCCTACACTACCCCCCTCTCACGCATCCGCGCGATCGCCGCGTCCTCATAGCCCGCCCATCGCAGCACCTCGTCGGTGTTGGCGCCGGCCTCCGGCGTCGGCGTGCGGATATCCTTCGAGATCCCGGAAATATTGATCGCCGAGGCCACCAGCTCGGTGCGGCCGAGCTTCGGATGCTCCACCGGCCGCGCCATGCGCAGGTGCTTCACCTGCGGGTCAGCGAACACCTGGTCGATGGTGTAGATCGGCCCGCAGGGAATGCCGGCCTCCTCGAACAGCTCGATCCAGTGCGTCGCCGGCCTGGTACTGGTGATCTCGCCGATCGCCGCGTTGATGGCTTTGCGATCGGCGCTGCGGCCGGCCTGGTTCTGCCATTCCGGCTTCGCCTTCCAGTCCGGCTTGTCGACGGTGTCGCAGAACCGGTCCCATAGCCGGCCAGAGCTGGCGGCGATGTTGATGTATCCGTCACTGGTCGGAAAAACCCCGGTCGGAATGCCGGTGGGGTGGTCGTTGCCGGCCTGCTGCGCTACCTCGCCCTCCATCAGCCAGCGCGAGGCCTGGAAATCCAGCATGAAAATCTGCGCCTCGAGCAGGCTGGTGGTCACCCAGCGCCCCTCGCCGCTGTGCTCGCGATCGAACAGCGCCACCATGATGCCGAGCGCCAGCAGGTTGCCGGCGGTGAGGTCGGCGATCGGGATGCCGACCCGCACCGGTCCCTGCCCCGGCAGTCCGGTGATCGACATCAGCCCGCCCATTCCCTGCGCTATCTGGTCGACGCCGGCCCGCTTGCCGTACGGCCCGTCCTGGCCGAAGCCGCTGATGCTGCCATAGACCAGCCGCGGATTGATCGCGTGCACGTCCTCCCAGGCGATCTTAAGCCGGTGCTTTACCGCGGCGCGCATGTTCTCGACGATGACGTCGGCGCGGGCGGCCAGCTTCATGAAGGCGGCGTGGCCGTCGGGGTCCTTCAGGTTCAGCCGGATCGCCCGCTTGTTGCGGTGCAGGTTCTGGAAATCGAAGCCATGCCGCTTGCCCGAGATCTCCTCGCCCCCGGTGTCCGGCGGCTCGATGCGGATCACCTCGGCCCCCCAATCCGCGAGGTGGCGCACGCAGGTCGGACCGGCGCGGGCCAGGGTCAGGTCGAGCACGGTGATCCCCGACAGCGGCAGGCGGGTGGCGGCCGGCGGCTTGAGGTCGGCGGCGGTATCCGGCATGGCGTTCTCCTCCCCGGTCGCCGAGCCTCGACACCCGGCATGGATCGTAGTGTAGTCGGCCGGCGGAAAAGCGGAAGCGACCGCGGGTCCTGACGGGGGGGAGCCGATGTGGTGTCCGCATTGCCACGCGCCGCACCGGCCGGAAGCGCGCTTCTGTCACCGCTGCGGCCGGGCCCTGGCGTCGATGACTGCCGCCGCAATGGACGCGCTGTTCTGCGACAGCTGCGGCGCCCGGCTGCTGCCCGTCGCCGCCTCTCCGGACCAGCGCGGGCTCATCGGCTCCTTGCGGCGGGAGAGCGCGGCGGCGCCGACGCTCGACACCGAGCGCAAGCAGGTGACGGTGCTGATCGGCGACATCGCGGGGTCGACCGAACTGATCGCCGGGCGCGATCCCGAGGAGGCGCGCGCTCTGCTCGACCCGGTGATCCAGGCGATGATGGACGCCGTGCGCGGCTATGGCGGGACCGTCAACCAGATCCTCGGTGACGGCATCATGGCGCTGTTCGGCGCGCCGATCACCCACGAGGATCACGCGCTGCGCGCCTGCTACGCCGCGCTGACCATGCATGAGACGATCCCGCGCACCCTTGGTGCAGGCGGGGGCGAGGCGGGCACCGACGAACCCGTGCCGGTGCAACTGCATGTCGGCCTGGCCTCCGGCGAGGTGCTGGTCGGCTCGGTGGGCGCCGAGCTCAGCAGCGGCTACAACGCCGTGGGCGCGGTGATCCACATCGCCTCGCGTCTGCAACACATGGCCGAGGCGGGGGTCACGCTCTGCACCGCCGAGACCCTGAGCATGGCCGAGGGCTTCGTCGAGGCGCGCTCGGTCGGCAGCATGGTGATCCGCGGCCTGCGCGAGCCGGTCGCGGTCTGCGAGCTCAGCGGCGCGCGCGGCACACGCATGCGCTTCCACACCGCGGCGGCGCGCGGCCTGACGCCGTTTGTCGGACGCGAGCGCGAGACCGCTGCGCTGCAGGACGTGCTGCTGCGCGTCGAGGAGGGCTCGGGCGAGGCGGTGGCACTGGTCGGCGACGCCGGCATCGGCAAGTCGCGCCTGGTCTGGGAGCTCACCCGCTCGCCGCGCGCGGCGTCCTGGCAAATCCTGGAGACCGGCTGCGTGTCGTTCGGCCGCGACAGCCCCTATCTGCCGATCGTCGGGCTGCTGAAAATCCTGTTCGAGATCGGCGATCGCGACGATACCGCCACCATTGCCCGCAAGGCGAGCGAGCGGCTCGCGGCGCTGGACGGCGAACTGGCCAACGCGCGCCCGGCAATCCTGTCGCTGCTCGGGATCGATCCGAAGGATCGCAGTTGGAGCGACCTCGACCCGCTGCGCCGTCGCGGCGCCATCAACGCCGCCTTCGTCCGCCTGGTCTCAAAGGAGAGCCGGAACGGCCCGCTGATCATCGTCGTCGAAGACCTCCACTGGGTCGATCGCGAAACCCAGTCGCTGCTCGACGCGCTGGTCGCCAGCCTGGCGACGGCGCGCATCCTGCTGCTGGTGAACTATCGCCCGGAATACGACGCAAGCTGGGCGGGCTGGTCGCGGCACGAAAACTTCACGCGCCTGGAGATCACGCCGCTGGCGCCGGGCAGTGCCTACCGGCTGGTCCGGACGATGCTCGGCGAGCCCGTCGAGCACCCGGAGCTGCATAGGGAGCTGGTGCAACGGACCGGCGGCAACCCGTTCTTCCTCGAGGAGAGCGTGCGGACGCTGATCGAGGCCCGCGTGCTGGTCGGCGAGCCGGGGTCGATGCATTTGGCCGGGCACCTGGCCGGCGATGCGACGGAACTGCACGTGCCCGCTTCCGTGCGCGCGGTGCTGGGCGCGCGCATCGACCGGCTGCCGCCGCCGGAGAAGCGCCTGTTGCAGGCGGCGGCGGCGATCGGCATCCACTTCTCCCCCGCCCTGCTGAGTGCGCTGCAGGACGAGCCGCCGGAGACGCTGCAGGAGCGGCTGACCCGACTGAAAGAGGCGGGGCTGGTCTATGAGAGCAGCCTCTATCCCGAGCTGCAGTATTCGTTCATGCACGCCCTGACGCAGGAGGTCGCCTATGACAGCCTGCCGCATGGCCGCCGCCGGCGCCTGCACGCCGGCATCGTGCAGGCCATCGAGCGGCGCTACGCCCCGCGCATCGCCGAGCAGGCGGAGACGCTGGCGCAGCACGCCGCCCGGGGCGAGATGTGGGACCGGCTGGCGGTGCATGCCCGCGAGGCCGGCCGCCGCGCCGCCGCACGCTCGGCCTTCCAGGAAGCCGCGGCGCATTTCGAGCAGGCCGTCGACGCCTATGCCCGCCTGCCGCGCTCGGAAGCAACCCTGGCGGAAGCGATCGACACCCGCTTCGAGCTCCGACGCGCGCTGTTTCCGCTGGGCGAGGTGCAGCGCGACCTCGACCACCTCCGCGCGGCCGAAGCCCTGGCGCAAGCGCTGGGGGACCGCTCGCGCCTGGCCTGGATCTCCGTCTATATGGCCCGCGACCTGGCGCTGCTCGGCGGTCCCGACCAGGCGCTGGAGGCCGGCCGGCGCGGCCTCGCCCTCGCCGAGGAAGCGGAGGACGCCGAGCTGACGGTGCTCACCCGCTGCACCATCGGCCAGGCCCAGTACGCGCTGGGCGAGTTCCGGCAGACCGCGGCGGCGATGCGCATGCTGATCGAGGCGACCGCCGCAGAGGATGTGCGCCGGCGCTTCGGCCTGCCCGGGCCGGGCAGCGTGTTCTTCCGCGCCTGGCAGGCCTGGTCGCTCGCCCGGCTCGGCGATGCCGCCGGCCTGGCGGAGCGGGCGGCCGAGCTGCGCGCCGTGGCCGCCGAGACTGAGCAGCCGCTGTGCCTGACCGTGGCGCATTACACGCACGGCTTCGCCTTGGTGCAGGGTGGCGAATTCAGCCAGGCGATCCCGGCCCTGGAACAGGCCATGCTGTTCTGCCGCAGCTGGGGTTTTTCCGCTTGGTTCAGCAGTGTCGCCGCCGCGCTCGGCTATGCCTATGCCCGCAATGGCCGCGCGGAGGCCGGCATCGACCTGCTCTGGCAGGGCATTCGCAAGACCCGGGCGAGCGGCATCATGGCGAGCCACGCCGCCGAGCTCGGCTGGCTCGCCGATGCCTGCCGCCTCGCCGGACGGCTTTCCGAGGCCGCCACCCATGCCCGCGCCGCCGTCGATCTGGCCCGGCGCACCCGGGAGCGCGGCAACGAAGCGAGCGCCCTGCGCATCGCCGCGGAGATCGCGCTGGCGCAGGACCGTGCGGATCCCGCGGCGGAAGCCGATCTGCAGGCCGCCCTGGCGCTGGCGACGGCCTGCGGCATGGCGCCGGAGATCGCGGCGTGCCATGTCGACCTGGATCGGCTGTCGCGCCGGACCGCCATGCCGGAACGCGCCGTCCGCCTGGGTTAGCCATTGCCGCGGGAGGCCGGCGACACCAGTGGAAGCTCGCGTATCAACGGTTTCTTAACCGAGCTGCCCGCCTGTTCGCGGCTTGCCGGAATGCCTATCACTGCCGCGGAGCCGACGCGTGGAGATCATCGCCTTGGAAGAGTTTCGCGAGGCAAGGCGCGGCAGCAGGCTGCCTGGACCGGTCATCGTCCGGGCACGGGCGCCGCTGCGGCTCGGGCTTTGCGGCGGCGGCACCGACTTGCCAGCCTACGCCGAGCGCTTCGGTGGCGCGGTGCTGAACGCGACGATCGACCGCTATGCCTTCGCCTTCATCCGGCCGCGCAGCGACGGCCTCGTCGCCTTCCGCGCCCGCGATCTCGGCGTCGAGGAAACCCATCCCGCCCGTCCGGCCATCACCGGCTCGCGGCTGGCGCTGCATCACGGGGTCTATGACCGGATGGTGCGCCAGTTCAACGGCGGCGCACCGCTGCCGATCACCGTGACGACGTCGGTGGACGCGCCGATGGGGTCCGGCCTGGGCTCCTCTTCCGCCCTCGTCGTCGCCCTGATCGAGGCCTACCGCACCTACCTGAACCTGCCGCTCGGCCGCTACGACGTGGCCCACCTCGCCTACGAGATCGAGCGGCTCGACCTGGCGCTCGCCGGCGGCAAGCAGGACCACTATGCCGCCGCGTTCGGCGGCGTGAACTACATCGAGTTCATGGCCGGCGATCGGGTCATCGTCAATCCGCTGCGCTTTGCCGACGGCACCCTGAATGAACTGGAAACCTCGCTGGTGATCTGCTTCTCCGGCCAGTCGCGGGCCTCGGACGCCATCATCGGCGAGCAGAACGCGCGCCTGGCCGCGCGCGACCCGGCGACGCTGACCGCCATGCATCAGCTGAAGGACGACGCCGCCGACATGAAGGCGGCGATGCTGGCCGGACGCATCACCGAGGTCGCCGCGGTGCTGAACCGCTCCTGGCTGGCCAAGAAGCGCACCGCGGCGGGGGTGTCCAGCGGCGCCATCGAGGCAGCGGTCGCCTGCGGCATGGCGAACGGCGCGCTGGCCAGCAAAGTCTCCGGCGCCGGCGGCGGCGGCTTCGTGATGTTCATCGTGCCGCCGGAGGAGCGTTTCGTGCTGATCTCCGCCCTGCAGGGCGCCGGCGCGGCCGCGCATCCCGTCAAGCTCAGCGACAAGGGCAGCGAGACCTGGGTGCTGACCGAGACCGGCTGAGCAGGCTTCAGGAACTGCCGAACACCTGCATCAGGAAACGTCCGAAATCGCGGTTGGACTGCGCCCGCACCGCCGGATCGCGGCCGATCGGATAGGGCCGGTCGGCGACGCAAAGCGCCAGCAGCAGCTTGCGGGTCAGTCCGCCGCTCATCGCGATGCCGGTATCGGCGTCATGGATCGTGCCGTCGCGTGCCACCTCGAAGCTGCAGGCCGACAGGTTGCGGCCGATCATGCGGCGCGACAGGCCGCCATCCCATTGATGCACCGCGCCGGGATAGGAAATGATCGTCACCTGACTGCCGCCGTGCCGCAGGTCGTCGGCGATCTGCGCGCAGCGCTCCGGGCGGATCAGCTCGTCCTGCTGGCCGTACAGCATGAGCAGCGGCGCGCCGGTGGTGCGGCTGTCGCGGAAGCGGGCGATGCACGGGCCGTAGAACGAGACGAAGCCGGCAAACCGGAGGTTCGGCGGGCTCGCACGGTCGGCCAGCTGCGCGTACATCGAATACATCGTCGCCATGCCGCCGTAGGAGAAGCCGGCCAGCACCACACGGTGCGCATCGATCTCCGGCCGCGCCACGAGATAGCGCAGCCCGGCATAGGCGTCGGCGACGAACATGGTCTCGGTGATGGCGAGCAGCCGCTCGTTGAAGCCGGTCGCCATGTCGCGCCGGGAGCCGAAGGTGTCGATCACCAGCACCGCCACGCCCATCGCGGCAAGCTGCGGGCCATAGGTCTCGCCGCGCTCGGCAACCAGGCCAGCGGCGCCGTGCAGCAGGATCACCGCCGCGGTCGCATGGTCCGGGCCGGCTTGCGGCGGCAGGTACAGCTCGGCGATGGCGGTCGCCGGCGGCGCCTCGCTGGTGCCGAGCATCGCCGGACCGAACGGGCTGCTGCTGGGAAAAGTGACCCGCTCCAGCCGCGGCGCCGGCAGGCGGGCGGGATCCGGCCAGGGATCGACGATGTGCGGATCGACGATGTGCGGCGCCGCTGCGGCAGCGCTCACGCGCAGGCAGAGCAGCAGCAGCGCCAGACAGGATGCGACGCCCGAGGACCGCATGCGCGTGATGATACGAGTCATCGCCGGAACTTCGGGACGGATCAGGAGACGTCAACCTTGGCCCACAGCCGGTCGAACACCGGCCGCCCCTGCGCGCCCTGCACATGGGTGCGGTCGAGCGCGCGGATCGTCACGTGCGCCCCGGCGGGCAGTGCCGAGAGGACCTTCGCTTGCCAGTGCGGCTCGGTATCCGCGACCAGCCGGGCGCTGGCACGCAGCACCAGCGTCTCTCCCGGCTTGATGGCAGCGTAGGGCTCGTCGACCTTGCGGGCGGGGCCGGGCCGCAGCTCGTCCGCGCCCGGCTCCAGGGTGCCCAGCAGGACCCAGCCCTGCCGCGGGATCAGCGACGGGTCCGCCTGATGCAGGGCGGTGCCGATGCTCGCCAGCACGTCGGTCAGGGCGGCCTCGGCCGGATTGTCGGCCGCCGCGGCGCCCGCCGCCTCGTCGCTCTGGCTCTGCTGCGACACCGCGTTCAGCGCGTCCTTCACTTGGTTGAACTGATCGAGCGCCACATGCACGCCCATCACGTCGACGTCATGCACCCCGCGCTGCGCCAGGAACGTGCCGACGGCGGTCGGGTCCAGCATGAAGAACAGGATCACCCCGACGATCGCCGCCTCGCGCAGGATGGCGAAGGCGTCGCGCAGGATCGCGATCACCCCGGCGGCGCCGGGCCCCGCGGATCGGCTGCTGTTGTCGCTCATGCCTGCCCCGCTGCCTGCCGCGGCCGAGACTATGGTGAGGCCGGCCGCGGCGAAAGGGATCGGACCTCTGGGAAAGCTGTCGGGTGCACACCACATCCCCGCCGCGCTGCGCCGGGGCGACGGGGACAGATTTGACGCTGCACGAGGCCATCGCCTTCGCGATCATCGCCGCCATGCTCACCGCGTTCATCTGGGGCCGCCTGCGCTATGACGTCATCGCCGGCATCGCCCTGGTCGCCGGAGTGGCGACGCGGGTGATCCCGGCGGAAAAGGCGTTCTCCGGGTTCAGCAATCCGGTGATCGTCATCATCGCCTCGGTGCTGGTGCTCAGCCGCGCCATCGCCGTCTCCGGCGTCATCGAGACGACGCTCAGCCGCATCATGCCGCATCTGCCGCGCGCCGGACAGCAGATCGGCGTGCTGACGGGATGCGTCACCGCGCTCTCGGCCTTCATGAAGAATGTCGGCGCCCTCGGCATCTTCATCCCGATCGCCGTCCGCGCCGCCCAGCGCAGCGACCGCTCGCCCTCCTACTATCTGATGCCGCTGGCCTTCGGCTCGCTGATCGGCGGCACCATCACCGAAATCGGCACCTCGCCCAACCTGCTGATCTCCGTGGTGCGCGAACAAGTGCTCGGCAAGCCCTACACGCTGTTCGACTTCACGCCGGTCGGCCTGCCGCTCTCGCTGCTGGCGGTCGGCTTTCTCGCCTTCGGCTATCGGCTGCTGCCCGGGCGCAAGGGCAGCGCCGGCGGTGCGGGCTTCACCATCGAGAACTATCTCAGCGAAGTGCTGCTGCCCGAGGGCTCGCCGCTGGTGGACAAGACCGTGGATGCGCTGGAGGCGCTGGCCCGGCACGAAGTGTCGGTCGTCGGCATCGTGCGCGATGGCGGCCGGCGCTACATCCCAAGCGGGCACTGGACGATGTTCAAGGGCGACGTGCTGGTGCTGCGCGCCGATCCCGCGGTGCTCGACGAACTGGTGGCGCAGGCCGGGCTCGACGTGGTCGGGGCGGCTGGTCTGCAGCGTGGCGACAGCGCGGCGGCGGATCGGGGCAGTGCCGAGACGCAGACCGTCGAGGCCATCGTGACGACCGACTCGCCGCTGGTCGGCACCACCGCCGAGCGGGTGCATCTGCGCCAGCGCTATGAGGTGAACCTGCTGGCGATGCGCCGCGCCGGGCGGCAGATTGCGACGCGGCTGAGCCGGACGGTGTTTCAGCCCGGCGACATCCTGCTGCTCCAGGGCTGGCAGTCGGCGGTACCGGACACCGTCGCCAGCCTCGGCCTGCTGCCGCTCGCCGGCCGCGCCCTCGGGCTTGGCCGCCGGCGCCGCCGGGTGCTGCCGCTGGTCATCCTGATCGCCGCGATGGCGCTGGTGACGGCGCGGCTGCTGCCGGTGGAGGTCGCGTTCTTCGCCGGCGCCGTGCTGGTCGTGCTGTTCGGCCTGCTGAGCGGCAGGGAGGCCTACGAGGCGATCGAATGGCCGATCCTGGTGATGCTGGCCTGCCTGCTCCCGGTAGGCGAGGCGCTGAAGGACACCGGCGGCACCGAGCTGATCGCCCACGGGCTGACCGCCCTGGGCAGCCAGATGCCGCCGTTGCTCGCGGTCGGGCTGGTGCTGGTCGCCGCCCTGCTGCTGACCCCGCTGATGCATCACGCCGCTGCGGTGGTGGTGCTCGGCCCGGTGGCGGCGACGGTGGCACAGAATCTCGGGCTCGCCGCCGATCCGTTCCTCATGGCGGTGGCGCTCGGCGCGTCCTGCGATTTCCTGACGCCGATCGGGCATCAGAACAACATCCTGGTGATGGAGCCGGGCGGCTACCGTTTCGGCGATTACTGGCGGCTCGGGCTGCCGTTGTCATGCATCGTCGCGTTCGTAGGCACGCCGCTGATCGTTTCGGTGTGGCCGCTGCATTAGGCAGTTTCAGGCCACGCCGAGATAGATCCGCTGCACCTCGGCATTGCCGGCGAGTTCCTCGGCGGGGCCGGCGAGCACGGTGCGGCCGGTCTGCAGCACGTAGGCGTGGTCGGCGATTTCCAGCGCCAGCTCCACGGATTGCTCGGCCAGCAGCAGCGGCAACCCTTCCCTGTTGAGCTTCGCCAGCGCCTCGTACATCCGCTCCACCACCGCCGGCGCCAGCCCGAGGCTCGGCTCATCCAGCATCAGCAGCTTCGGGTCGCTCATCAGGGCACGGCCCAGCGCCAGCATCTGCCGCTCGCCGCCGGACAGCGTGCCGGCGCGCTGCCGGCGCCGTTCCGCGAGACGGGGAAACAGCTCGTAGACGCGCGCCAGCAGCTCCGACGCGCGCGCCCGGTCCGCCAGCACGGTGGCGCCGAGACGCAGATTCTGCTCCACCGTCTGCTGCACGAACAGCCGCCAGCCCTCCGGCGAAAGCGCCAGTCCGGATCGGACGATCTCATGCGCCGGGCGTCTGGCGATGTCGCGGCCGCGCCAGTCGATCGTGCCGGAAGCCGGCGGCACCAGGCCGGCGATCGCGTTCAGGGTCGTGGTCTTGCCGGCGCCATTCGAGCCCAGCAGCGCCACGACGGCACCTTCGGCCACTGCGAGCGAAATATCGGACACGCCGACCAGATCGCCGTAGCGCACCGCCAGATTCTGCACCCGCAGCAGCGGCGCCGCTGTCATGGCGGCGCCGTGCGTCGGCGCATGGAGCGGCCAAGATACGCCTCGATCACCGCCGGATCGTCCACCACCGCGCGTGGCGGCCCCTCGGCGATCACCCGGCCCTGGTTGAACACCACGGCGCGCTCCGCGAGGGAGAGAATGACCTCCATGATGTGCTCGACGATGATCAGCGTGATGCCGCGCGCATGAATGCTGCGCACCAGGCCGATCGCCTCCTGCACCTCGGTCGGCGTCAGCCCGGCCAGCGCCTCGTCGAGCAGCAGCAGCCGCGGCTCGGTGGCGAGCGCGCGGGCGATCTCCAGGCGCTTGCGGCCGGGCGTGCCGAGGCTGCCGGCGCGCGTGTCGGCGAGCCGGGTCAGCCCCGTCGCTTCCAGCATTTCCCGCGCTCGCGCCCGCGCATCGTTGCGATGGGATTGGCGCAGGAAGGCGCCGACCATGACGTTCTCCAGCACCGTCATGTCCTCGAAGGTCACCGGCACCTGGAAGCTGCGGGCGATGCCGGCGCGGGCATGCGCATCGGCCGGCGCGCGGGTGACATCCTTGCCGGCGAAGACGATGCGACCGGCGGTGGGCTGCGCATCTCCGGCGAGGCAGTTGAAGAAGGTGCTCTTGCCGGCGCCGTTCGGACCGATCAGGCCGACGATCTCGCCCTCGCGCACCGCGAGCCCCGCATCGTCTACCGCGCGGAATGCACCGAACGCCTTGCCGATGCCAGTCGCCTCGAGCAGGGGTTCAGGCGACACGCCGCCGCCTCCAGTGCAGGAGCTCGAGCAGGCCGCCCGGCCGGAAGCGCGCGATCAGCAGGATGATGGCGCCGTAGACGATGTAGGTGAGGCCGGTGCCGCCGCCGCCGAACAGCGCGTTGGTGGTCTCCTGCAGCGGGATCAGGATAGCCGCGCCGAGCAGCGGGCCGAATAGCGTGCCGGCCCCACCCAGCGCGGCGATGATCACCATCTGCACGGAAATCAGGATGCCGAGCGCACTCTCCGCGTCGACGAAGCCGACCATGACGGCATAGAGCGAGCCCGCCAGCGCAGTGAAGCCGGCCGAGAGCAGCAGCGCCAGGAGTTTGTAGCGCAGCACCGGGACGCCGAGGCTGAGCGCCGCGCGCTCCCCCGCGCGGATCGCGCCGAGATAAAAGCCCATCCGACTGCGCTGCATCTGCCAGGTCAGGAAGAGCAGCACCGCCAGCACCGCGGCGAACAGATAGAAATACGGCAGCGGGCTGAGGAAGGAGAGGTCGGCGAGGGAACGCGGCACCGCCGGGCCCATCAGCCCGACGGCGGCGCCGACAAACTGCCAGTTGCTGACGACAATGCGGATCAGCTCGGCCACCGCGATCGTCGCCATCGAGAAATAATGGCCGCGCAGCCGGAAGGTCGGCAGGCCGATGACGCAAGCCAGCAGCAGGCTCACCGCGACACCGACCGGCGCGCCGGCGATCGGCGGCCAGTCCGTGAGCTTGTACACCAGCAGTGCCGAATAGGCGCCAGCGCCGAAGAAGACGGCATGGCCGATCGAAACCTGCCCGGCATAGCCGCCGATCAGGTTCCACGCGGAAGCCGAGATCGCCGCCAGCATGACCAGCGCCGCCACACGCTGCAGAAAGGCGTTGCCGAGCAGCAGCGGCGCCGCGAGCAGCACCGCGACGACCACCAGTGCGGTGAAGCGGCGGCTCATGCGCGCCCGAGCAGCCCCTGCGGACGCACCCACAGCACCAGCACGAACAGCGCGTACACCACGACGTCCTGATAAACCGGGCCGATCAGATAGGCCGACAGGCTCTCGATGACGCCGATCGCCAGCCCGGCGAGCAGCGCGCCCGGAACGCTGCCGAACCCGCCGAGGCAGACAGTCACGAACGCGATCAGCGCCAGGGATTCGCCGACCGTGGGGGAGATGTAGAAGAAGAGCGCGATGAGGCCGCCGGCGATTCCGGTGCTGGCCGCGCCGATGCCCCAGGCCAGCGCCTGCATCCGGTCCGGCCGGATGCCGACGAGCTGTGCCGCCGCGCGATCCTCGGCCACCGCCAGCAGCCGGCCGCCGAGTGCGGTGCGCGTCAGCAGCAGGTCGAGGCCGATGGTCAGCAACAGCGCGGTCGCGCCGGCGACCAGCCGCGAGGCCTGCAGGCGCAGGCCGCCGATGGCGAAATTGCCGCCGACGAGAGTGTCGGGGAGGGTCACGAAATTCGCCGAGAACACCCAGAAGGCGCTGTAGCGCAGCAGCAGCGCCAGGCCGAATGTCGAGAGAATCTGCGCCAGCATCGGCCCGCGGCTGACATGACGGATCAGCGCGAAATAGACCAGCAGGCCGAACAGGAACATCACCGCCGCCGCCAGCGGGATGAACCAGGCAGGGCCCAACCCGAGCACCGTGTAGCCGAGGAAGGCGACGTACATCGCCAGCATGACGAAATCGCCGTGGGCGAAGTTGACCACGTTCATCATGCCCCAGATCAGCGTGAGGCCGGAGGAGAACAGCGCGTAGACGGCGCCCAGCAGCAGGCCACCGACGACGACCTGCAGCAGGATCATCGGTTCAAGGGAAGCAAGGCGAGGGCTCTGCCCTCGACCCGGCAAGGGCCGGTGGGCCCTTGCATCCCTTCACCAAGGCTTCACTTCCACCCGGCGTAGGGAAGTTGGAGACTGCCGGTCGCCTCCGCCTGCGGCCACACCGCGACATAATCCTTGCCCTGCAGCTGCGTCAGCAGCATCGCGCTCTCGGTGTTCTGGCCCTTGTCGTCAAATTTCACGCCGTTGTAACCGGTAAAGAGCTGCGCCGGCTTCATGTCGGTCGCCCGCAGCGCCGCCTGGATCTTCCCGGGATCGGTCGAGCCGGCGCGGTTGATCGCGTCGACCAGAACGAAGAAGCCCTGCAGCGACCGCGCCGAGGTCTCGTCGAGATCCCGCCCGAACCGCTGGTGATAGAGTGCGTTCATTTTGTAGCTCAGCGTCCCCGGCCTCCCCGGGGCGAAGGCGCTGCGGTTGATTGCACCCTGCACCAGATCGCCGACGCTCTCGATGAAGGACGGATCGGAGAAACCGGAATCATCGCCGATGACGATCGGCGGGCGATAGTCGAGGTTCTTCATCGTCCGCGCATAAAGGATCGCGTCCGAGGTGTAGCTGATGAAGATCACCAGGTCGGGGCTGGCCTGCTTGAGCTGCAGCACCTGTGAGGAGACGTCGGTGGCATTGACGTTGTAGGTGACGTTCTGCGTCACCTTCACTCCTTCGGCGTCGGCCTGCTTCTTGATCACTTCGGCGATCGACGTGCCGTACTCCGTCGTGTCGTTGACGATCGCCACGCTGTCGATTTTGCGGCCCTGCTTCCGCTGATCGAGCACGAAGCCGATATAGGCTCGCGCGATGTCCGGACCGATCGGCGTGGTGCGGAAGAACCATTTGAAGCCGCGCTCCGTCAGGTTGGTCGCAACCGATTCCGGGGCCAGGAACGGAATGCCGTAGCGCTCTGCGACGGCGCTCGTGGTGAGGGTGATGCCGGACTGGTAGGCGCCGAACAGCGCGACCACGTGGTCCTGAGTGATCAGGCGCAGCGCCTGGTTCTGGCCGACCGCCGGGCTACCCTGATTGTCGGCGTAGTCGAGCTCCAGCTTGCGTCCGCCGAGGCCGGGGAAGCCTGTCCCAGCGGCGAGCGGCAGCCCTTGCATGTCGGGATACGGCGTGTTGACGATTTCGGTGCCGAGCTCGAGAGCCGCCTTGATCGCCTGGCCGGCAGAGGCGGCCCCGCCGCTGAGCGGCTCGATAACGCCGATCTTCACCGTGTCCTCGGCGGCCGCCGGCGGGGCGATCACCGGCAGGGAAGGGGCGGCCAGGAGGCCGGCGAGAAGCAGCAATCGGCGACGTACGTTGGGCATGCTGTGGTCCCCCGAGCGGCCTGGCCGGCCGGACATGCGTCGACCTGCGACCGGGATGCTTGCACGTTCGCCGCGAGGGCGTCGAGGGAGTCCCGGCTCCGAAAAGCACTCAACCCCGGGTTGAATGACCGGGGATAAGCGTTGCGAGTTCGCTCCTTTTCGAACGGAAGTTTACGGAGAGTTAACAAACCGCCGGTTTCGCTTTATTGGACGTTTACGAAATAATTTGACAACCTCCGGTTTCTTTGGCATTAACAGTGGCGTCGAAACGAAGTACATCGAACCCGATACGAAACCGGTTGTTAAGCAGAGCGGCGCCTTGCCGCCGATGCCGGCAAGAGCGGGTCAAAGTCAGTCCGGTCATCCCCGGGGAAGCAGGAACCAGGTCATGTATGTCGCGTCCGCGAATGCCACCATCAGCAAGCCGGTCACCCGGGGCCTCAAGCTGTTCGCCGATGGCGCGAACATCCAGGACATGCTGAGCATCTACGCCGCCGGCCGGGCCGACGGCTTCACCACCAATCCGACGCTGATGCGCAAAGCCGGCATCACCGACTACGCCGGTTTCGCCCGGGCGGTGCTCGAGCGGATTAACGATCTGCCGATCTCTTTCGAGGTATTCTCCGACGAGTTCGAGGAAATGGAGGCGCAGGCCCGTCTCCTGGCCTCATGGGGCGAGAATGTTTACGTCAAGATCCCCGTCACCAACACCAAGGGCGCCAGCGCCGCCCCGCTCATCCGCAACCTGGCGCGCGACGGCGTCAAGGTGAACGTCACCGCCATCATGACCCTGCGGCAGGTCGCCAATACGCTCGAGGCGCTCACCGATGACGTCCCGGCGATCGTCTCGATATTCGCCGGCCGCATCGCCGATACCGGCCGCGACCCGGTGCCGGTGATGAGCGCCGCGGTCGCCATGGCGGAGACCCGTCCGGGCCTCGAGATCCTCTGGGCCAGTCCGCGCGAGGTGTTCAACATCCATCAGGCGCAGGCCTGCGGCTGCCACATCATCACCGCCACACCCGACATCCTGAAGAAGCTGGATATGGCCGGAATGGATCTCGACCAGCTCTCCGAAGACACCGTGCGCATGTTCCACAACGATGCGCTGGCCGCCGGCTTCCGGCTCTAACGCTTCGACACATCCGCTGAAACCATTTGAGAATGCGCTACGGCAAGTCAGCTGGCGTGGCTTTCGAGAACCGGAGCGGAGCGGCCGTTCTGGCCGTGAGCACCGGAAGCGCAGAAAGCCGCGTCAGATGGCCGCCGTAGTAGCATTGTCAAACGGTTTCTGAGGACCCGAGCCCGATGATCCCTGCTCTGGTCCTCGCCGCCGGCCTCGGCACGCGCATACGTCCGGTGGCCGGCGCGCTGCCCAAGCCGCTCATCCCCTTCGGCGGCCCGCCGATCCTGGTGCACAATCTGCGCTGGCTCGCCGCCTCCGGTGTGCGCACGGTGTGGATCAACCTGCACTACCAGGCCGCGTCGATCACCGCCGCCATCGGCAACGGCGCGGCGCTCGGCCTCGACATCGCGTATCTGTTCGAGCCCGACCTGCTCGGCACCGCCGGCGCCTTCGGCAATCTCGGCGATCGGGCCTCCGGCACGGCGCTGGTCGTCTATGGCGACAATCTCCTGCGCTTCGATCTTGCGGCCCTGTTGGCGCGGCACCGGGCGACCGGCGCGGCGGCCACCATCGCGTTGTTCGACCGGGCCCGGCACACCCATACCGGCATCGCCGGCGGTCGCGTCGACGTCGACACCGACGGGCGCGTGCTCGGCTTCATCGAGGGCGGCGCGCCGCCGCCACCCGGCGCGCCTGACCTGGTCAATGCCGGCGTCTATGCCGTCGAGCCGGAGGTGCGCCGCCTGATCCCGCCCGGCCGCGCCGTCGATTTTGGCCGCGAGGTGTTCCCCGCCATGCTGCACCGGGGCGACGAGCTCTTCGGCCACGTCATCGAGAGCGGCGGCTACTGCCTCGGCCTGGATACGCCGGAAAGCCATCGGGCCGGCACGGCGCTGCTCGAAGCCGGCGCCATCGCCCTCGCCTGATGCGTCCCCCCTGATGAGCCCCCCCTGATGCGTCCCGCTGTGTTCCTCGATCGCGACGGCGTGCTCAACACGGTCATCTATCGCGACGGCCGGCCGGCTTCGCCTCGCGGATTGGAGGAGTTCGTGCTGGAGCCCGGCGCGCCCGAGGCGCTGGCCCGGCTGCGCGACGCCGGCTGGCTGCTCTTCGTCGTCACCAACCAGCCCGACATCAGCCGCGGCCTGCTGCAACCATCGATCCTTGCCGCCATGCATCGCGAGCTGGCCCGGTGCCTGCCGCTGGACGAAATCCTCGCCTGCCCGCATGACGACGCCGACGGCTGCACATGCCGCAAGCCGCGTCCCGGCATGCTGCTCGACCTCGCCCGCCGCTGGCGCGTGTCGCTCGACCGCTCCTTCATGATCGGCGACCAGGATCGCGACATGCAATGCGGCCGCGCGGCCGGCTGCGCCACTATCCAGCTCGCCCGGCCGTACAACACCGGGCAGGGCGCAGATCATCGCGTCGCCTGCCTCGATGCGGCGGTCACGCTGGTGTTGGGAGCAGAGTTCAGTGACCCGCGCCGCACGCAGTTGCATGGCGACCGGGTTCATGGTCCGTTAGCGGCCGGCGACTAGAACGCCGGGCGCACCAGCGGGATACACTCTCATGTTCGCGAACCGCTTCCTTGCGGCGTTCGGCACGGCAATGGAGCGGCTCGACCGCAGCGCCATCGAGCGGATGGCGGGCGACCTGGCCCAGGTGCGCCAGCGCGGCGGGCGGCTGTTCATCCTCGGCTCGGGCGGCGGCGCCGGCCATGCCAGCCATGCCGTGAACGACTTCCGCAAGATCTGCGGCTTCGAGGCCTACAGCCCGAGCGACAACGTCTCCGAACTGACCGCGCGCATCAACGACGAGGGCTGGGACGATTGCTACGCACGCTGGCTCGAGGGCAGCCGGCTGCGCGCCGCGGACGGGCTGCTGGTGTTCTCGGTCGGTGGCGGCAGCGAGGTGCCGGCGGTCAGCATCAACCTGGTGCGCGCCATGCAGCGTGCCCGCGCCGTCGGCGCCACGATCACCGGCATCGTCGGCCGCACCGGCGGCTTGACCGCCGAGCTCGCTGACAGCTGCTGCGTCGTGCCGACCGTCGAGGACGGGCTGATCACGCCCATCGTCGAGGGCATGCAGGCGGTGGTATGGCACCTGCTGGTGGCGCACCCCGCTCTCTCGCGCCAGGCCGGCCGGTGGGAGCAGCTCGCGGCCGCCACGGCCTGACCGCCATGATGATCAGCACCCGCACTCCGCTGCGCGTCACCCTGGGCGGCGGCGGCACCGACCTGCACAGCTATTACCGCCATGCCGGCGGCTTCATCTTCGCGATGGCGCTCGACAAATACATCCACGTGCATTGTCATCGGCCGGTCTTCGATCGGCGGGTCGTGGTGAACGGCGCCGACCTGGAGGCCGCCGACCTGCAGGCGCACCCGCTGGTGCGCGCGGCGCTGCGCCGCCACGACATCGTCGACCGCTTCGAAATCGCTTCGCTGGCCGACATCGCCGGAGGCACCGGTCTCGGCTCATCGAGCTGCTTCCTGGTCGGGCTGCTGCATGCGCTGCACGCGTTGCGCGGCGAGCACCCCGGCCCCGCCGCGCTTGCCGAAGAGGCCTGCGAAATCGAAGTCAACGCCGCAGCCGACGGCATCGGCAAGCAGGACCAGTACATGGCGGCATTCGGCGGGCTGACAACGCTGGAAATAGCGTCGGACGGCAGCGTGAGCGCCGAGCGCGTCGTGCTCGACGAGGATGTCGAGGCCACGTTCCTGCGCCAGACCCATATCTACTACACCGGGCTGCGACGCGACGCGGCGATCGTGCTGGCCGAGCAGAACACGGCGATGGCCGACGAGGACAGCGGTCGCCACCATGAGGTGCAGGACAGCCTCGATTTCATCCGCGATCTCGGCTATCGCATCCTGGCCGCCTGGCGCCGCGGCGATGCCGAGGCCTGGGGCGCGCTGCTCGACGAGCATTGGCAGCAGAAGAAGCGCCTCTCCAGCCGCATCAGCTGGCCGAAGGTCGATGCGCTCTATGAGCACGTGAAGCGCGAATACCGCGTCAGCGGCGGCAAGGTGATCGGCGCCGGCGGCGGCGGCTTCCTCATGCTGTTCTGCCCAGGCGACGGCAGCGCCCTCGAAGCCTACATGCACGAACAGGGATTGCCGCGGCTGAACTACCGCGTCGACCGCACGGGCAGCCGCCTGGTAAGCCCCGCCGAGGTCTGACATGCCGGGACATCGGCTTGCCGTCGAGCTGACCGATTTCGGCAACATCGCCGTTGCCGGGCCGATGGTGATGGTCCTGGTGCTGTGGTTCTGGGTCGCCCGCCAGCGCCGGTTGGCGCAGATCATCGCCATCAACACCGCCTGCGCCATCGCCGCCGACATCGTGCTGAAGGAGGTCTCGCGCACGCTCGGCGGCGAGTTCTTCGGCACGCCGTTCCAGCTCTCGACCGGGGCGCCGAGCGGGCATGCCGTGATGAGCATGGTCACCTACGGCAGCGTCGCCGTGCTGTTCGCCATCGGCAGCGCCGGCGTGCTGCGCTTCGCCGCGATCGGGCTGGCGCTGGCGCTGATCGCCGCCGTCGCGATCACCCGCGTCACCCTGCACGCGCACACACCGGCCGACGTGGCGACGGGCCTGCTGCTCGGCGCGCTGTTCACCGCACTGACCGCGGTAGCGGCCCGGCGCATGCGCGGCGGCTGGCCGGCGATGGCGCCGCTGCTGGTCGGCGTGCTGATCGTCGGGCTGCTGATGCAGGTATCGGGGCTCCGATTGACCAGCAGCGAAGTGATGTAGGAGGGCGGCCCGGACCGCCTTACTCGAGTGAAGGGCTTCGGGGGCCGCTGACCCCGGCGCATGCGCCAGCGGTGGGGGACAGAGCCCCTGGTCTTGCTTCGCTGCGCCATTCCCCCGCCACGACGACCAGACCCCCGAACAGGATGAGGCCCGCCCCGCCAAGCACGGCCCAATCCGGGAAATTGCCCCAGATGAGATAGCCGAGCCCCACCGACCAGGCCAGGCTGGTGAACTCCAGCGGCGCGGCGACGCTGGCCGGCGCGCGCTTGATCCCCTCGTATAACAGGAACTGTGCTCCGGCCCCCAGCAGGCCGACCACCATCAGCAGCAGTGTCTGCGACAAGTCGGGCGTGCGCCAGAACCACGGCAGCGTCGCGCCGCAGAGCACCAGAAACACCGAGTTGGCGAGCAGCATCTGAATCACGCTGGGCTCATGCCGCGCGATCTGCCGGATCAGGATGATGGCGTAGGCCCACAGGACCGCCGCCAGCAGGTCGAGGCCGATCGCCACGGGATGGTGCAGATTGCCCGGACGGCAGGCCAGCACGACGCCACCGAAGCCGATGGCGATCGCCGCCCAGCGCGTCCATGTCACGCGCTCTCCGAGCATCGGCACGGCAAGCGCTGCGACGATCAGCGGCGAGGCGTAGTAGATCGTCACCAGTTCGGCGAGCTGAAGGTATCGGGCGGCGGAATAGTAGGAGAGCCAGGCCGCCAGCAGGATGAGGCCGCGCGCCAGCAGCGCACCGCGCACCCGCGAGGCCACGGCGCGTGCCGGCGAGCGGCGGTCGGCGAGCATGCAGATGGCGAGGATCATGGCACTGCGGATGAACAGGATCTGCGTCGTCGGCAGATTCGCGACGAGCAGCTTGACGCAGGCATCGTGCAGCGCCAGCACAGCGTAGGCACCCGCCACCACCGCAATGCCGAGGACTGCCGGGCGGATGCGCCGGACGCTTGTTCCCCTCACCTCGACAGGTTATCACCCGCTGCCGCTGCGGCGAAAGGTGCTTCGGTGAACCCGCGACAATCCCACCCGATGTTCGGCCCCAACCGCTTCAAGCTGGGTCTGTTCAACGCGAATTGCGACGGCGGGCTTTCGATGAGCCTGGCGCCGGAACGCTGGCGCGCCGAGTGGGAGGAGATCGAGCAGCTCGCCATCCTCGCCGACGAGGCGGGGATCGACTTCATCCTGCCGGTGGCGAAATGGCGCGGCTTTGCCGGCCAATCCAACAACAACGGCCGCTCCTTCGAGACGCTCACCCACGGCGCGGCGCTGGGCGCGCTGACCAGGCGGACCGCCATCTTCTGCACCGTCCATGTGCCGCTGGTCACGCCGGCTTTCGCGGCGAAAGCGATCGCCACGGTGGACCACGTGACGCGCGGCCGCGTCGGCCTGAACATCGTCTGCGGCTGGAACCAGGACGAGTTCGACATGCACGGCGTGTCGATCGACCCGGAGCGGCGCTACGACCAGGGCCTCGAATGGTTCCGCATCTTCGCCCGGCTGCTGGAAGGCGGCGAGCCGTTCGACTGGGACGGCGAGTTCTACCATCTCAAAGGGCTGCAGACCGATCCGCTGAGCCTGCAGCGGCCGTGGCCGGTGATCATGTCGGCCGGCTTCTCGCCGAAGGGGCGCGCCTTCGCCGGCCAGGCCGCCGACGTGCTGTTCACCAATCTGACGGAGATGGAACAGACGCGCGGCCTGGTCGACGACGTCGATCGGGTCGCCGCCGCGTACGGAAGGCGCATCGCGGTCTACACGCTGTCCCACGTCGTCTGCCGGCCGACGCGCAAGGAGGCCGAAGACTTCTATTTCTATTTCGCCGAGGAGATGGCGGATCGCGAATCGCTGGACTACTATCGCAGGCAGAAGGGCCTGACCTCGCGCGCGGACCCGCGCTATATCGACCGGCCCTTGATGACCCGCTTTTCGCGCAGCACCGGCAAGAGCTATTCCGGCTCCTATCCCGGCGCCTATCCCCTGGTCGGGGCGCCCGACGATATCGCCGGAGAGATGGCGCGCATGCACGAGGGCGGCCTCGCCGGAACCTCGATCGCCTTCCTCGACTATCTCCGGGAAATGCCGTACTTCAATGCCGAGGTCTTGCCGCGGCTGCAGCGCGCGGGATTACGCACGGGATAGAAGCCGGCGACCATCGGGAGGAAAGCGATGCTACGGACACCAGTCCTCAGGGTCTGCCTGACGCTCGCGGTTTCGGCACTCGCGGTCTTGGCGCTGGCGCCGCTGCGCGCCTCGGCGGCGGACGTGGCGGGGGTGACCGCGGACAGCATCACGATCGGCATGTTCGGGCCGATCTCCGGCTCCTATTCGGCGCACCGCGTCGTCTATGACGGGGCGCAGGCCGTCTACAAGCAGGTCAACGACCAGGGCGGCCTGTTCGGGCGCAAGATCAAGGTGGTCTTCGAGGATGATGGCTGCGACATCGGCCGCGCCCGCGCCGCCGTCAAGAAGCTGATCTCGCGCGATAAGGTGTTCCTGCTGCATGGCGGCGTCTGCAGCGCCTCGGCCTACGCGGTGCGCCAGGAGGCGATCGATGAAGGCGTGCCATTCATGGTCATGGCGGCGACCATGGACAAGATCACCGAGCCGGTGAACCACTTCGTCTTCACGACGACGCTGACCGGCAGCAAGAGCGGCCAGACCATCGGCGACTTCATCCGCAGCATGCCCGAGGTCAAGAAGGTGGCGATCGTCAAGCATCCCGACGACTGGTCGGAGGTGCAGGTGACATCGCTCGATGCGCGCCTGGCCGACGCGGGCATCAAGGTCGCCAGCACCGTCGAGGAGGAGCGCAACGCGGCGGACGCCACGACGCAGGTGCTCTCGATAAAGGAAGCGGCACCGGATGCCACGGCGGTGATCCTCTATCCCGCGGAGATGGCGGTGTTCCTGCGGGACTCCTTGAAATACGGCCTCAAGGGACCGTTCATCACCCCAGTCGTCGGCATGGACATGCACGAGATCGAGGATCGGGCAGGCAGCCTGAAGGCGGTGTCGGACGTGTACACCGGTTCCTTCCTGATCGGCGCGCCCGGCAGCAAGCAGGCGCAGCCCTATGTCGACCTGTTCAAGAAATACTACCCCGACGAATCCGTGCAGGCGCTGGATTTCTACGGCATGTCCGGCGCCTACGCGATCGTCGAGGCGCTGCGCCGCGCCGGCCCGGATCTGAGCCGCGAGAAATTCATCGCCGCCCTCGAGACCCTGAAGGACTTCAATGCCGGCCCCTCGGCCTGCACCATCACCATCACCCCGGAGAACCACCAGGGCTGCGAGTCCGGCACGATCTGGACCCTGGTCGGCAACGACATCGTCGCCATCGGCCCGACCTGGAAGGCGGTGAAGGGCGGCGCCACGAACTGAGCGCAGGGAGCGCAGCACGATGACGCGGATCTGGCACCAGAGCTTTACCGTCCTCGAGGATCTTCCCGCCTACGCTGAAGGCATGCGCCGGCACGTCGCCAAGGTGGTGCGCCCGGATACCGAAGTCGTGCTGCATGGCCAGCTTCCCGGCACCTATCCCACCAGCTACCCCGGCGACGATATCGGCTTTTCCGCGCTGTTCGCCTTGCACGGCCAGCAATGGATCGCCCGCGCCCGGCAGGCGGAGCGCGAGGGCTTCGACGCCTACGCCATGTGCACCCTGCCCAACCCGATGATCCGCGAGGTACGCACCTTGGTGGACATTCCGGTTCTCGGGTATGGCGAGACGAGCTTCCACGTCGCCTGCATGCTCGGCCACCGCTTCGGCATGCTGGTGTTCATCGAGCGGATGATCCCGCTCTACTGGGAGCAGTTGACGCAACACGGTCTGAAGGACCGCTGCACCGCCATCGAGGGGGTCGGCTTCAGATTCCACGACGTGCAGGAGGCGTTCAGCAATCCCGGCCCGTTGATCGATCGCTTCCGCGTCGCCGCGCGCCGCCTGATCGCCGCCGGCGCCGGCGTGATCATTCCGGGCGAGATGCCGCTGAACTTGCTGCTGGCGAACGAAGGCGTCGACCGGGTCGACGACGCGCCGGTGCTCGACGGACTGGCGGTGACCCTGAAGATGGCGGAGTGCATGGTCGAGCTGAAACGCAGCACCGGCCTGTCGGCGAGCCGCGAAGGCTGGTTCAATGCGGCGCCGAAGCGCGAACGGGTGCAGGAAGTGCTGGCATTCTACGGCCTCGATCGGCTGGGTGCGGAATAGGCGGCGAAACGGAGGGGATGACGATGCGCGGACCAATCGGGGCGTGGCTGGCGGCGCTGACGATCCTGCTCGCCGCCGGCGCTGCGGCAGCCGAGACCGGGGTGACCAAGGATACCATTAAGCTCGGCATGTTCGGGCCGCTGACCGGGCCGGTCGCCGTCTTCGGCTACCCCATCAACGACGGCGCGATCGCCATCTACGACAAGGTCAACGACGAAGGCGGCATCTACGGCCGCAAGATCGAGATCATCGACGAGGACGGCGCCTGCGACCCGGCGAAGACCCGCGCCGCCGTCAAGAAGCTGATCAGCCGCGACCAGGTCTTCGCGGTGCATGGCGGCAATTGCAGCGCCGCTGCGTTCGCCACGCGCCAGGAGTTCAGCGACGATCACGTGCCCTGGATGGTGATGGCGGCGACGCTCGACAAGATCAGCGCGCCGCTGGACCGCTACGTCTTCACCACCACCCCGCCGGGCAGCACCGACAGCGCCGAGATCATCCGCTTCATCCGCTCGATGCCGAACGTCAAGCGCGTCGCCGTGGTCCGCCACACCGATGAGTGGGCGAACTACAAGCTCGAGACCATCCGCCGCGAGCTGACTGGGCCGGATCTGCAGCTCGTCGCCGACGAGGTGCTCGACCGGAACGCCACCGACGCGACGACGCAGGTGCTGAAGATCAAGGAGGCGAAGCCGGACGTGGTGCTGTTCATCACCTACCCCGGCGAGAGCGCGGTGTTCCTGCGGGACTCCCGCAAATACGGTCTGGACGGCCCATTCGTTGGCACCAATGCGACGATGGACCTGCTCGACCTCGCCGACCGTGCCGGCGGTTTCGAGAACCTCAAGGACGTCTATGCCGACGCCTTCCTGGCCGGCCCGATCGGCAGCCCGGAAATGCAGGGATCGACCGACATCTTCAAGAAATACTTCCCCAACGAGAAGCTGCAATCGCTGTCCTTCTACGGCATGTCCGGCGCCTATACGATTGTCGACGCGCTCCGCCGCGCAGGCCCTGACCTGACCCGCGACAAATTCATCGCCGCGCTGGAATCGACGAAGGACCTGTCGGTCGGTCCCTCGTACTGCAAGGTGACGATCACGCCGGAGAACCATCAGGGCTGCCTCGCCCAGCACATGTGGACCGTGCGCGACGGCAAGATCGCGGTGGTCGGCGAGACATGGAAGCCCCCCGTCACGCAATAGGCCGCGGATGAATCTCGTCACGCTGCTGGTCGCGGGCCTGGCGAACGGCAGCCTCTATGCGCTGGTCGCACTCGGCCTGGTGCTGATCTACAAGACCCACGACCTCGTCAACTTCGCGCATGGCGAGATCCTCATGGCCGGCGGGTTCATCGGCTTCACCGCCTATCAGACGATGCACCTGCCCTATCCCGTGGCGTTCCTGCTGGCGATCGCGCTGGGCGGCCTGCTCGGCGCGGTGATCGAGCTGGTGGCCTTCCGGCGGGTCGCCGACCAGCACCACATCACCCTGGCGATGGTAACGGTAGGGCTGTCGGTGTTCATGAAGGGCATCGCGCGCGTGCCGTTCGGCACCGACATCTACACCTTCCCCCCGGCCTTCTCCGCGGATCGCATCACCCTCGGCTCGGCGGTGATCGCGCCGCAGCATTTGCTGACCATCGGCATCGCGGCGCTGCTGACGCTGCTGCTGTTCCTGTTCTTCCGCTACACCACGCTCGGCAAGCAGATGCGCGCGACGCAGCAGAACATCACCGGCGCGCGGCTGGTCGGCATCAACACAGGGCGGGTCTTTTCCTCGACCTGGAGCCTCGCCGCGGCGCTCGGCGCTGGCGCCGGCGTGCTGGCGGCGCCGCTATCCCTGCTCTACCCCGACATGGGCACGAATTTTCTGCTGAAGGGCTTCGCCGCGGCGGTGCTCGGGGGTTTCGAGAGCGTGCCGGGCGCGATCATCGGCGGCTTTCTCGTCGGCATCATCGAAATGCTGTTCGGCGGCTACGTGTCCACGGCGTTTCAGCAGGTCTCCGCGTTCTTCATCATCATCGTCATCCTGTTCATCCGGCCGAACGGGCTGTTCGGCCGCCGCGCCGTGGCCCGGGTCTGACATATGGAGCGCTTGCCCTGGCTGCGGCGCGGCTTTGCGCCCGTACTCTGCGTGTTGCTGGTGCTGTTGGCGCAGGTGGCCGACAGCTACACCCAGTACATCGTCAACCTCGCCTTGATCTACGTCGTCATCGGGGTCGGGCTTAATTTTCTGCTCGGTTACGCCGGGCAGTTCGCCTTTGCGCATGCCGCGTTGATGGGGATCGGCGCCTACACCACCGCCCTGCTGACCAGCCGGCTATATTGGTCGTTCTGGCTTTGCCTGCCGCTCTCCGGCGTGGTCGCGGCGGCGCTGGGCGCGCTCGGGGCATTGCCGGCCATGCGCATGAAGCGGGTCTACCTGGCGCTGGTGACACTGGCCTTCGCCCAACTCGTGGTCTGGGTCCTGGTGAACTGGAATGTCGTCACGCTCGGCACCGACGGCGTCGACGTGCCGGCGCCGATGCTGTTCGGCTGGCGGGTGAAGGGCGACACCAGCGTCTTCTACGTCGTCCTGCCCTGCACTGCGCTGATGTACTGGCTGGCCAAGCGCATCCTGGAATCGCGGATCGGCCGCGCCTTCGTGACGATCCGCGAGAATGAGATCGTCGCGCGCTGCAACGGCATCAACGTCGCGCGGACGAAGACCGTGGTGTTCGCGCTGTCGGCCTTCTATGCCGGCATCGGCGGCAGCCTCTATGCCCTCACCCTAGGCTTCATCGTGCCCGATGCCTTCGGCCTGTCGCAACTGGTGCTGCATTTCTCGATCGTGGTGCTCGGCGGGCTGCTCAGCCTGTCCGGCGCGGCGATCGGCGCGGTGGTGCTGACCGCGCTGCCCGAGCTGCTGCGCGACCTGCAGGCGCTGCAGGAGATCATCTACGGCCTGGTGCTCATGGTGGTGATCCTGGTTATGCCGCAGGGCATCGCCGGCCTGCTGAAGCGCTGGGGCGTGCTGCCGCGCGAAGTGCTGGCGCGCAACTGGCGCGCGCTCGCCCGCGAAACGCCGTGAACGCACCGTTGCTCGACGCGCGCGACGTCACCGTGCGCTTCGGCGGGCTCATCGCCGTGGACGCCGTGTCGCTAGCGATTCCCGAGCGCGAAATCCGCGGCCTGATCGGGCCGAACGGCGCCGGCAAGACCACGTTTTTCAACGCGATCTCCGGTCTCGTGCCGCATGGCGGCGCCGCCTTGCGCTTCGACGGGCGGGACATGCTGCACCTGCCGGCGCACCGCCGCGCCGCTGCCGGCATGCGCCGCACCTTCCAGTCGGTGCAGCTGGTGCCACAATTCACTGTCCTGGAGAACGTGCTGGTGGGCATGCACACCGGCATCGCCGACAACCCCGCCGCCAGCGTGCTGGGACTGCCGGGCGGCAACCGCGGCGAGCTCGGCGCGCAACGCGCGGTCATCGAGGTGCTGGAGTTCCTCGGCATCGGCGAGACGCTGCTGCAGCGGGTAAACCAGCTGACCTTCGCGCAGCAGCGCTATGTCGAGATCGCCCGGGCGATTGTCGGGCGGCCGAAGCTGCTGATGCTCGATGAACCGGCGGCTGGCCTCAGCCCCGGCGACGTGAAAATGCTCGATGCGCTGTTGCGCCGACTGCGCGACGAGTGGGGCATGACGATCCTGCTGGTCGAGCACGTGCTGTCGCTCGTGCTGGAGATCTCCGATCGCGTGACCGTGCTCGACAACGGCCGGATGATCGCCGAGGGGTCGCCTGCCGAAGTCGCCGACGACCCGGCCGTCAAGACCGCCTATCTCGGCAACGAGAATGTCTGAGGCCGCTGCGTCAATGACGATGCTGAGCATCCGCAATCTGGAGGCCGGTTACGGCTCGCTGAAGGTGCTGCGAGGGTTGAGCCTGGAGGTGCCGCGCGGTCGCGTCGTCGCGCTGCTCGGCGGCAACGGCGCGGGCAAGACGACGACGATGAACGCCATCGCCGGGCTGTTGCCGGCGGCCGGCGGCGAGATCCGCTTCGAGGACCGCGAGCTGCGCGGGCTCCCCTCGCATCGCGTGTTCGCCCGCGGCATCGCCCTGGTCGCGCAGGGGCGGGCGCTGTTCGCGGAAATGACGGTGCGGGAAAACCTCGAGCTCGGGGCGCTGGCGGCGCGCAGCCGCCCCGACATCGTCGCCCTGACCGAGGATGTGTTCCGCCGCTTTCCGCGGCTGCGCGAACGCGTCGAGCAGCGCGCCGCATCGCTCTCGGGGGGCGAGCAGCAGATGCTGGCGACCGGGCGGGCGCTGATGTCTCGACCATCGCTGCTGCTGCTCGACGAGCCGACTACCGGGCTGGCGCCGATCATCGTCAGCGAGCTCGGCCGCATCATCCGCGAGCTGAATGCCGGCGGGCTGACCATCCTCCTCGTCGAGCAGAATGTCCGCATGGCGCTGCAGGTGGCGGATGAGGTCTATGTCATGCGTAACGGCGAGATCGTGCTGCACGGCGCTGCCGCCGAGCTGCAGAACAGCGACGAAATGTTCAGCTCCTATCTCGGGTGAACCGGCCGTTTCATTGACCCCCGCTGATGCCCGGATTAGGCTCGCACCCGCCCGCAGAGGAGCTTTCCATGGCCTTGCCGAGAAAAATCGCCATCCACGAGCTCGGCCCCCGCGAGGGCATGCAGATCGAGAAGAACCCGGTGAGCACCGAAGACAAGATCCGGCTGGTCGATCTCCTCTCGGAGTGCAATTTTCCGGAAATCGAGGTGACCTCGTTCGTCAGCCCGAAATGGGTGCCGCAGATGGCCGACGCGGAGCAGGTCGTCGCCGGCTTCACGCGCCGCCCGGGGACCCGCTACACCGCGATCTACCTGAACACGCAGGGCATCGCTCGGGCGCTGGCGACCGGCAAGCTCGATATGGAAGGCGTGCTCAGCGTCACCGCCAGCGAGGCGTTCTCCAAGAAGAACACCAACCGCACCATCGAGGAGACGTTTGCCGAGACGGAGAAGCGCATCCCCGTGCTGCGGGAATACGGCATCACCACCGACCAGATCAGCGTCATGGCGGCGTTCGGCTGCAACTACCAGGGCATGGTGGAAGCGGAGCATGTGGTGCGCCTCGTCGCGCGGCTCATGGAAATGGCGGAACAGCACGGCCTCCCCATTTCGCTCATCCAGCTTGCCGACACCATGGGCTGGGCGACGCCAAGTTCCATCCGGCGCCTGGTCGGCATGGTGCAGGACCGCTGGCCGGACCAGGTGATCAACCTGCATCTGCACGACACGCGCGGGCTTGGCATCGCCAACGCCTACGCCGCGCTGGAGATGGGTGTCACGGATTTCGATTCCGCTGTCGGTGGTCTCGGCGGCTGCCCTTATGCCGGGTTCAAGGGTGCCGCCGGCAACATCGCGACCGAGGATCTCGTGCATCTCTGCCACGAAAGCGGCGTGGAAACCGGCGTCGATCTCGACCGGCTGCTGGATGTCGCGCGCGAGGCGGAGGCCATCGTCGGTCACGATCTGCCGGGCAAGGTGATGCGCGGCGGCAATCTCGGCGCGTATCGCCTCCAGCACGCGGCCTAGACCATGCCGGAGACGGAAGATTTTTCCGCCTTCGTCGGCACGACGATCGCGCCGAAGACCGCGCCCATGCCGCTGGAACAGGACACGATCCGCCGCTTCGTGCAGGCGATCATGGACGCCGATCCCGTCTATTACGACGAGGCAGAGGCGCGCCGCACCCGGTTCGGCGCGATCATCGCCCCGCCGCTCTATCCCGTGCACGCCTTCCGCCACCCGGCGGGGGCGCCCGACCCGCTTGCGGCCATTCAGCGCGATCCGGACTCCGACGGAACCGAAGGCAGCGACGCCGTGGGCTTCGGCCTGCCGCCCATCCCCTCGCCGTTCAAGCGCATGCTGAACGGCGGCAACGAAATCGAATTCTTCCGCTGCCTGCGCGTCGGCGAGACCGCAGTAGCCCGGCCGCGCTACGCCGACGTCTCGGTCAAGCACGGCAAGAGCGGCGATCTGCTGCTGGTGGTCATCGAGACGGCGTTCAGCACCACCGAAGGCGATCCCCTGCTGATCAACCGCCAGACCCTGATCTGGAGATAGAATTGCAACGCCCGTGCTTCGAGGATTTCGCGGTGGGCATGGCGATCGGGCCGGTGGCAAAGGGCCAGATCACCACGGCGCACATCATGCGCTGGTCGGCGTCCGTGGAGAACTGGCACCGCATCCATTACGACCAGCGCTTCGCCACCGCGCATGACGGCCTGCCCGACGTGCTGATCAACGGCTCCTGGAAGCAGCACGTGCTGGTGCAGCTGATGAAGGATGCGCTGGGGCCGGACGGATGGCTGTGGAAGATCCGCTTCCGCTATCAGCGCATGGATGTTGCCGGCGATTCGATCACGGCACTCGGCGAGGCGATCGCCACGCAGGAGGTCGACCGGCTCGGCTTCGTCACCTGCCGCATCCGTCTGGAGAACCAGCGCGGCGAAATCTCCACCTCCGGTGCGGCGCTCGGGGTGGTGAAGCTGCGCGACGGACCGGACGTGCCATATCCGTTCGTCGTCAAGCCGGAGTATCGGGGGCTCGCCCTGCCGGCGGACGCCTGACGATGCCGCCCTCGCTGAGCGACATCCTTGCCCATGATGTGCGGCACTTTCCGTCGGCGACGGCGCTGACCGTCGACGGCGACGTTCATAGCTATGCCGAACTGGCGAGGCGTGTCGCAGCGGTGCGCGATCGGCTCGCGCCCTGCATTGCAGCCGGCGACCGGCTGGCGATCTGGCTGCCAAACTCGCTCGACTGGGTGGCGGGGTTCCTGGCTGCCGCCGAGCTTGGGGCGATCACGGTGCCGGTCAACACGCGCCTGGTCGGGCGCGAAGTGCGCGACATCGTGGAAGATGCCGGCGCCCGCGCGCTGCTGACCGTCGCCGCGTATCGGGGCAGGCGGTATTTCGAGGAGAGTGCCGACGTGTTCGCCGGCAGTGCCGCGGCACCGGCTCTGTTCTGCGGCGATCCGGCTAGCGCTCCCGGGGAGTGGCGGTTCTGTGCGGGATCGCAATCGCCGGCGCGGGACATCGTCGATGTTCCCGACCTGCTCTGCATCCAGTACACCTCCGGCACGACATCGCGGCCGAAAGGCGTGATGCTGACCAACGCCGCCTACGTGCGGACCGCCGCCTATGTGGCTCGGGCACAGCTGCTGACACCGTCAAGCCGGTTCATGAGTGCAGCGCCGTTCTTTCATTGCAGCGGCAGCATGCACGCCATCACCGTCTGCCTATTCGCGGGCTGCGGCCTGCACACGATGACCGCGTGGGACCCCGAGCTGGCGACCGAGCTGGTGGCGAGACTGGGCTGCACCGTGTCCCACGCCCTGTTTCTGCGCGACGTAATGGAGCTGCCGTCGCCCGGGCTGGCTGAGAAATGGTGCACCATGACGAGCGCGGTGACGGTCGGCACGCCGGAGCTGCTGATGCGCGCGCATGACGAGCTCGGCATCGCCGGCATCGCCAATGTGTATGGGATGACGGAGACCGCGGGCAATTTCACGATGTGGTATCCGGACGATCCGCTCGACGATCGGGTGTCCGGCAACGGGCGCGCCATGCCTGGGAATCTGTTGCGCATCGGGGACCCGGCGACCGGGGAGGCCTCGCCCGCCGGCCCGGAGGGGGAAATCCAGATGCATGGCCCGACCGTGTTCCCGGGTTACTTCAAGAACCCCACAGCGACCTGCCAAGCCTTCACCGCCGACGGCTGGCTGCGCTCCGGCGACCTGGGCCGACTCTCCGACGAGGGCGCCCTGACCTATGTCGCCAGGCTCAAGGATGTGATCCGGGTCGGCGGCGAAAACCTGTCGCCGGCGGAAGTGGAAGAGGCGCTTCTCGGTTTCTCCGCCGTGCAGGAAGTCTGCGTACTTGGCATCCCGGACGAGCGCCTGGACGAGGTTCCCGCTGCCGTCATCGTCCTCGATCCCGGCGCGCAGCCGGATTGGGGGACGGTGATGGCAGGGTTGAAGGCCCGTCTTGCCGGCTACAAAATTCCAAAACAGGTGTATGTCGCAGACGCCTTGCCGAAGACCGCGACGAACAAAGTACAACGCGCGGCGCTGAAGCAGCTGATCGGCACACCAGAACTGGCCCGAGTGGTTTAGCCGTGACAGAGCTGACGCAGCAGACCGGCGCATTCATCGCGGCACACCGTTTCGGCGCCCTGCCCGAGCAAGCCGTGGCAATCGCCAGGCTGGGCTTCACGGATTGCCTGTCGGTGATGATCACCGGCCGCACCGAGCCGGTGGTGCGCATCGTGCGCGAGACGATGACGCGGTTGAAAGAGACGGAGGATTGGCGCCTCTGGCTCGGCGCCGAGCGGGCGAGCGCGCCGGATGCGGCGCTGGTGAACGGCGTCGCGGCGCACGCGCTGGACTATGACGACGTGGCGCTCGGCGGCCATCCGAGTGCGGTGCTCGTCCCGGCGATCCTGGCCGAGGCCGAGGCGACCGGCGCCGACGGTGAGGCGATGGTCACCGCCTATGTGACGGGATACGAGGTGTGGGCGGAACTGCAGGCCCGGGATCGCGACCCGCATCATGGCAAAGGCTGGCATCCGACCGCGGTGTTCGGCGTGATCGCCGCCGCGGCCGCCGGCGCTTCCCTGCGCCGGCTGGATGCCGAGCGCGCGGCAACAGCAGTCGGCATCGCGGCCTCCTGCGCTGCAGGCCTGGTGGCGAATTTCGGCACCATGGTGAAGCCGTTCCATGCCGGGCGCGCGGCGCGCGACGGATTGGTCGCAGCCCGACTGGCGGCTGCCGGGATGAGCGCCGCGCCGGATGCGCTGGAGCACCCCCTCGGTTTCCTCGCCGCCATCTCGCCGCACGGCAATGCGGATCGCGAGAGCGAGGCGCTGCTCGGCCGTCGATGGCGGATCCTGGAGAACGGCCTGAACGTGAAGAAGTATCCCATCTGCTACGCCACGCATCGGACGATCGACGCCATGCTCGACCTGGCGCAGGAGCGCGGGCTGCAGCCCGGCAACATCGTCGGCATCGAGGCCGAGCTCGGCGCCACCCAGGCGGCGATGCTGCGCAACCACGCCCCGCAGACCGGGCTGGACGCCAAGTTCAGCGAAGAATTCGCCATGGCCGCCGCCGTGATCGCTCGCCGCGTCGGCCGGGGCGAGCTGAGCGACGCGTTCGTCCGCCGCCCGGACGTGCAAGCGCTGATGAGCCGAGTGCAGGTCAACGGAACCAAAGCGGCCGATCCTGAGGACCCGACCTTCGCGCTCGAGGACGGCATCGCGGTGACGCTGGCCGGCGGCGAGACGCTGCACCGCACCGTCCGCTACGCGCGCGGCCATGCGCAGTCGCCGCTTCGGGCGGATGAACTCTGGCAGAAATTCCGCGACTGCGTCGAAGAGTACGCCGGCGCAGACCGCACGCACGCCCTGTTCGACGCGCTGCAGCGGCTGGAGCGTCTGCCGAATGCCGCCTCGCTCGCCGCCACGGCATGATCGCGCTACGCCGCGGCTTCGTCGATCTGCCGCACGGCCAGATGCATTACCGCGTGTGCGGCGATCCGGCGCTGCCCCCGCTGGTCATGTTCCACGGCTCGCCGGGTTCCGGCTTCAGCCTCATGCCGCTCGCCGGACATCTCGCCACCGCACGGCGGGTGATCGCGATCGATACTCCGGGAAACGGCGATTCCGAGCCGCTGCCTCTCGAGATGCCGGAGATCGCCGACCTCGCCGACGCACATTGGCACACCATCGAGGCGCTCGCTCTGGAGCCGGTCGATCTCTATGGCTATCACACCGGTGCTGCCATCTGCACCGAGCTTTCCATTCGCCACGGCGCGCAGATCCGTCGCATCGTCATGGACGGCATTTCCGTGTTCGATCCTGCCGAGAGCGGCGCGCTCGTCGCCAACCAGCACGCCCCGGACCTGCCGGCAGATTTCGACGGCGGCCAGCTCGCCCGCGCCTGGTCCATGGTGCGCGACGCACACCTGTTCTGGCCCTGGTGGGACCGGCGCAGCGAGACGCGGCGCGCGCTGGGGCTGCCCTCCGCCGACTATCTCCACGGCGAAGTGCTCGAAGTCCTCAAGGCGAACCGGACCTATCACCGCTCCTACCTCGCGGCCTTGCGCTATCCCAAGCGCGAGAAACTCCCGCAAATCCGCAATCCCGTGCTGGTCACGGGCTGCCCCACCGATCAGCTGTTCAGCCACATGGACCGGGCGGCGGCTCTCATTCCGGGTGCGGTCAAGCAGATCTCGGCTGAGCGCGGGAATGGCGGCGATCTCGCAAAAGCGGCCGCAGCCATGCTGGGATTCCTCGATCGGCAGAACTAGGGCGAGCGCACATGCGGTTCAGCAAAAGGACGGCACTGGTGACCGGGGCGAGCGGCGGCATCGGCAGCGCGATCTGCCGGCTCCTGGCGTCAGAGGGGGCAAGTCTCTGTCTGGCGGACATGCAAGGCACCGACGAGCTGGCCGAGGAATTGCGGGCGAGCGGCAAGCAGACCATCTCGGTGCCGACCGATGTCGCCGACCGCAGCGCCGTCGCCTCAGCGGTCGCGCGCACGCTCGAGACGTTCGGCCGCCTCGACATCCTGGTGACCGTCGCCGGCGTCGTCTCTCACGGCTCGGCGGAGCAGCTCGCCGAAGCGGAATGGGACCGCGTGCTGGACATCAATCTCAAGGGCACCTTCCTCTGCTGCCAGGCCGCCATCGCGCCGATGCGCGCGCAGCACTACGGCCGGATCGTCACCATCGGCTCGATACTCGGCAAGAACGGCGGCAACGCGCGCCCGTGGATCGCGCGCAATGAGCAGGACCGTTCAGGCAATGTCGCCTACGGCGCTTCCAAGGCCGGCGTGCACGCACTCACTCTGTATCTCGCCCGGGAACTCGCGGCGGACGGCATTACCGTCAACGCGGTGGCGCCCGGGCCGATCGCCTCGGCGATGACGCAAGCCTTTCCCGAGACGCTGCGCGCGCTGATCCCGGCGGGACGGCTCGGCCAGGCCAGCGAAGTGGCGGAAGCCGTCGCCTTCCTGGCCAGCGAGAGCGCCGGCTTCATCACCGCCGAGATCCTCGACGTCAACGGCGGCATGTGGGGGGATTAGCGCAATCCGCGATACTGGGGACCCCGTCAGCGCCCGACGAAGCGGGCCGGCCGTTTCTTGGTAAAGGCGACACTCGCCTCGCGGAAATCCTCGCTCGAAACCGCGGCGTGCACGACCCTGTCGATCTCCGCCGCGCGCTGCTCCGCCTCGCCGCGGGCGAGCGCTTCGATCACGATCTTGCTGCCGCGGACCGAGAGCGGCGCGTTGCCGGCGATGATACGCGCCTGGGCGATCGCCTCCGGCAGCGCGCCCTCCTCCCCGACGATGTCGATCAGCCCCATGGCAAGGCAATCCTGCAGCGGAAAAATGCGCGCGGTGAACAGCACCAGCTTGGCCTTCGCCAGCCCGATCTGGCGCAGCACCAGGCTGGTGTCGAGTGGCCCGTACACCAGGCCGCGCTGCGCCGCCGGAATGCCCATCCGCGTCGTCGCATCGCCGACCCGCAGATCGCAGGCGAGCGCCAGGCCGCAGCCGCCGCCCACGCCGAAACCGTGCACCGCGGCGATGGTCGGCTTGCCGCAATCGCGGATGGCGCGCGTCGTCGCATCCGCGGCTTCATCATAGAGCTGGTTGCCGACGTCGTCGGCTCGCACGGTGGCGAACTCGGCTATGTCGGCACCCCCGCTGAAATGCCCGCCGGCGCCGGTCAGCACGACCACGCGCACTCGCTGGTCGGCATCGAGGCCCCGGAAAACCAGGCCGAGGCGCTGCCACATCGCCAGCGCGATGGCATTGCGCTTGGCCGGCCGGTTCAAGGTCACTACGGCGATGCCGGAGTCGTCGATCTCGGTCAGGATCCAGTCGTCATCCGCCATCGCGCCGCTCCGGAAGCTCAGGCAAGGATAGCCGATCGCGCTCCGCAGACAAGCTCAGGAGCCCGGCACGATCCCCGGCGCCAGGGTCTCGCAAAAACGCGCGATCTCGCCGGGCACGGTGATCCACAACCCGTCGCGGCGTGCCAGCACGTGGTCGAGCGCGCGGCGCAGCGCCTGCATGCGAAACGGCTGGCCGATGATGAAGGGATGGAGCGCGATACTGAACACCAGCGGGTATTTCTCCGAGCGGCGCAGCAACTCGTCGAACTGGTCGATGATCATCGCCTCGAACTCGCGCGCGGAATGCTGGCGCGCGATCAGCGCGGGGCTGTCGTTGATCTCGATGGGATAAGGCACCGACAGGATCGGGCCGGCGCGGGTGCGCATCCAGAACGGCTGGTCGTCCGCCGGCCAGTCCATGACGTAGCGGTAGCCCGCCTCGACCAGCAGGTCGAGCGTGCAGGCGCTTTGCGCGATCCACGGGCCGAGCCAGCCGAGCGGCTTGCGGCCAGCGAGGCGCGTCAGCACTTCGGTGCATTCCGCGATCAGCCGCGCCTCGTCCTCCTCCCACAATCCGTCCTGCCGCTCGGCGTTGCTGCGACCATGTCCGATATACTCGTCGCCGCGCGCATTCAGCCGCTCCACGAGGTCGGGGCAGGCCTCGAGCACGGCCGAGTTGATGTTGTGCGACGCCGGCAGGCCGTATCCGTCGAGCAGGTCGAAATAGCTCCAGATGCCGACGCGATTGCCGTAATCGCGCCAGGCGTAGTTGCGATGGCTTTGCGGCGCGCCGGTCACGGCGCTGTCGCTGCCTAATCCGGCGCGGAAGGCGAAGTGCTCGATGTTGTTGCAGATCGTGAACGCCAGCCGCGTGCCGTTCGGCCACTCGTAGGTCGGCCGCTTGTGGATCGGGCTGTAGTCGTAGCGGTCGTGCTGCGGCAGCTTCATGGAATGGCTCTTCCCCGCATCAAGGCAGTGGTCGCCACAACGCGGCTTGCGGCAGCGGCCCCTTTTCGGCGCCGCGCACTGCCGCTTCGAACTGCGCGGGAGTGGCGATGCCGATCAGGGTGGTGCTCATCGCGGGATGGCCGATGGCGAAGCGGATCGCCGCCTCGGCAAGCGTCTCCGCGTGCCCTTCCCTGACCAGCGGCAGCAAAGTCTGCGCCCGGGCGACGTCGGCGGCGTAGTCGGGGCCGGAGCCGATCGGCTCGGGCGGTGGGCCGGCGATGGGGTGGCGCTCCGCCGACCCGGAGAGCGCACCGCCGGCCAGCACGCGAATGCCAATCGCCCCCATGCCGGCACGCTGCAGGCGGCCGAGCAGATCGCCGTAATCCTGTCCGGAACTGCCCGGCGGCATGGCCCCGCCGGCACTGGGATTGAGCAGATTGTAGGGCACCTGCGCGGTATCGAAGAGGCCGGCGTCGATCACCGCATGCAGCGCGGCGGTATCGCCGATCGCGGTGATGCCGAGCCAGCGCGTCTTGCCCTGGCGCCGCAGCGCCTCGAACGCCGGGACCACCTCCTCCAGCACGCTGCGTGGAGTCAAGCTCTCGCCGGAGCCGTCCGCGGTGATCGGGTTGTGCAGCTGGTAGAGGTCCACCCGGTCGCGGCCGAGCCGCTGCAAGCTGGCCTCCATGCCGGCGGCGACGGCCCCCGCGATGCCGGTCTTCTCCGCCGGCTTGAGGCGCAGCTTGGTGCCGACGATCACGTCCGGCCGCAGCTTGCCCAGCACCCGGCCGAGATTGCGTTCGGACTGGCCGTCGCCATACTGCGGCGCGGTGTCGAAGTAGTTGATGCCGCGCTCGATAGCCAACGCCACCGCGCGTTCCTGGTCGGCGGGATCGCCGCGCACCATCAGGCCGCCCACCGCGCCGCAGCCGAAGCCGAGCACCGAGACCGTCAGGCCGGTCCGGCCGAGAGTGCGCGTCTGCATCGATGCGTCCTTTGTCCCGGGGAGATTGCGCGCCCGCCGCCGGGCGATCAACGTCCGGATCGTCGAGGTCTGGAGGGACGGAGGATGACAGAACCCGCATCGTCGGCGAACCCCTACACGCGGGGCATCGCGGAATTCGTCTCGGCGCTGCGCTATGACGCCATTCCCGCCGAGGTGGTCAGCCGGATCAAGCTGCTGATCCTGGACTCGTTGGGCTGCGCCATCTTCGGCGCCCAGCTCCCGTGGAGCCGTATCCTGGCCGACACGCTCTGCCGGCTCGACACCACGGCGCCGGGCTGCGCGGTCTGGGGCACCGTACGACGCCTGTCGGCACCGCAGGCCGCGCTGGTGAACGGCACGCTGGTGCAGTCCTTCGAGCTCGACGACGTGCACCGCGTCGGCGTGATGCATGTCGGCGCGGTGACCTTGCCGGCGGTGCTGGCCGTAGCGGAGCTGCGGCCGGAGATGACGGGGCGGGAGTTCATCGCCGCTTCCGTCGCCGGCTACGAAATCGGGCCGCGTGTCGGCCTATGCATGGGGCCGGAGCATATCGGCCAGGGCTGGCACTCCGGCGCCACGCTCGGGGTATTCTCGGCGGCAGCCGGCGCCGCGGCGGCGCTGCGCCTGTCCCCCGAGCAGGCGGTGCATGCGCTCGGCATCGCCGGCACGCAATCCGCCGGGCTGATGGCGGCGCAGTTCGGCGCCATGGTCAAGCGGATGCACGCCGGCCGGGCGGCGCAGAGCGGCCTCTATGGCGCGCTGCTGGCCGCCGAGGGCTTCACCGGCATCGCCGACGTCTTCGAGAACGAGTACGGTGGCTTCTGCACGACCTTCTCGCGCTCCACCGACCGCTTCGACCGCCGTGAACTGGTGAGCGGCCTGGGCGAGCGGTTCGAGGTCATGCGCATCGCCTTGAAGTTCTATTCCTGCGTCGGCAGCAATCACACGACCCTGGACGCCGTGCGCACCATGCAGGCACGCCATAAATTCGGACCAGCGGACGTCGAGAGCATCACCGTGCATGGCTCGAAGATCACCGTCGATCACGTCGGCTGGCCGTATCGGCCGGAGGGAATGACTTCGGCGCAACTGAACCTGCCCTATTGCGTCGCCACCCTGCTGCTTGAGGGCGATGTGTTCGTCGAACAATTCTCCGATGCCATGCTGGCCGATCCCGCGCGCCTGGCGCTGTCGCGGCGAGTGGCGGTGGTGGAGGACCCGGCGATCACCGCACGGGGACGCCGCTCCCGCCACATGGTGCGCGTCGGCGTCGCGCTGCGCGACGGCACCCAGCTCGAGGAGACGGTGGAGGCGCCGCGGGGCAGCGAAGAGTGCTTCGCCACGGCCGACGAGGTGATCGGGAAATTCCGCAAGCTGGTCTCCCGCCGCATGCCGGACGCAGCCGCTGATCGGCTGGTGACACAGGTGATGGGGGCGGAGGATCTGCACAGCGCGGCTGAGCTGGTGCGCACGATGACCGGGTCGTAAACACGCTGCGGGCACGCCGAATTTCGCCAAGAAGTTGAAGATCAGAGCTGGCAACTCCATCGTTCTCAGCAAGACATTCGTTGACTTCGAGGTGACGGCAAAATAATGATTTGGGAACTGGGTCCTTGAGACCCGCGTAACCGGGGGGCAGACATGTCTAACAATGTGCAGACGCTGAGCGGTGGCGAGTTCGCCAACGGTGCCGCAACCGACAACAGCCAGACCGACCAGTTCGCGGTCTATGGCGCCGACAACGTCATCGAGGAGAACGGCGGCAACCTGACCGTCGTCGGGGAAGCGGACCCCGGGTTCAAGCCGAAGGGCAACTACGACACCGCCACCACCATCTATCTCGGCAGCGCCAACGGCAATTCTTCGCCGGCGAACCAGACCACCGACACCATCACCCTCGACGGCTCGGGAAACAGCGTCCTCAGCGGCCCGTACTCGTCGAACCCGGATCTCGGCCACCTCTACAAGTCCACGATCAGCATCACCCTGACCGGCAAGGGACCGCAGGGCAGCACCAATGCCGTCGATTCGACCTACAACAACATCGTCGAGCTCGTGAACGATCTCGGCAATACCAGCGTGACGCTGACCGGAGCGAACAACGAGATCCGCCTGAATGGCGACGCAACCAATACGGTGGTCGCCGGTTCGGGCAGCGACATCGTGGCGATCGGCGGCAACGACGACAATCTGTTCGGCTACAAGACCAAGATCACCCTCGCCGGCAACAGCAACATTGTCAACGTGGACGACGTGAACGCCACGGTCAGCGGGGGGGACAGCGACAACAGCATCGAGCTGGGCGACGGCACGAACAATGTGAGCGTGACCGGAACCGGCAACTACATCGAGGTGCGGGGCGGCAACAATACGATCAATGCGGGCAGCGGCAGTGCCACGGTCCAGATCACCGGCATCGACGGCACCAATGGCGTCGCCTTCGTCCCCGATCCTGACGACGCACCGGTGCCGTCCAGCCCGAACGACACCGTCACCATCGCCGGCAGCGGCGACCTGGTGCAGGCGACCTACGAGAACGTCACGGTGAACGGCACCGGCGTGACCGGCGGGGCCACCATCGACCTGGGCAATGGCAACAACGCCGTCAACCTCGGCGGCAATGCCAGCACGGTCTCTCTCGGCAACGGCTCCAACACCGTCACCCTCACCGGCGCCGACAATCTGGTGCAGGTAACCTCGACCAAGGGGACCCCCGGCACCGACACCGTCAGCGTCGGCAGCAAGGACGGCAACACCGTCAACCTCAGCTTTGCCGGCGGTTCGGTGACCGGCAGCGGCGGCGCCAAGACCACCACCACGGTGACGCAGGACCCCACAGCCACCACCAACGTCACGGTC
>JAFAYM010000120.1 GCA_019240395.1 Acidisphaera sp.
CGGCCGAGCACCGCGCCGAGGATCGCCAGCACGATCATGACGGTCGCCGCCACGGTGACCAGCGGGGTGAACTCGACGCGCACCTGCTCCCAGATCAGCACCGGCAGCGTTCTCACGGCAGGGCCGGACAGAAAGATCGCCAGCACCACCTCGTCGAACGAAGTGACGGCGGCGAACACCGCGCCCCCGGCGATCCCCGGCAGAATCAGCGGCAGGGTGACGGTGCGGAAGATCCGCCAGGGCGCGGCGCCGAGCCCGGAAGCGGCCAGCGCGAGCCGGGAGTCGAGGGCGGCGAGCGAGACCCCGACGGTCAGCGCCACATAGGGCACCGCCAGCATGGCGTGGGCCAGCACCAGGCCGGCAATCGAGCCGACCAGCCCGAAGCTGCGCGCCAAGGCGTAGAGGCCGACGGCCAGGACGATCACCGGCGCCACCAGCGGGCCGACGAACAGCCCGGTCGCCAGCAGTCGAGCCCGTGCCGGCAGTCGCGCCAGGCCGAGCGCCGCGGCGGTGCCGGTCAGCACGGCGAGCAGGCCCGCCAGTGCCGCGACCTCCAGGCTGGTGAGCAGCGCGTGCAGCCAGGCCGGGTCGGCCCGGAACGCCGCCCACCAGCGCAGCGACCAGGCGAGCGGCGGCAGGCGCACGAAGCTGCCGGCGCTGAACGCCACCGGCACGATGGCCAGGATCGGCAGCACCAAGAAGGCGGCGACCGCCCCCGCGAAGGCGTCGAGCGCCAGGCTGCGCCGCATCAGCGCGCCGTGGCCAGCGTGCCGGCCGGCAGGAAGCGCCCGACCGCCGCGACCGTCATCCCGGCCATCGCCAGCAGCACCGTCGAGGCGGCGGCGGCCAGCGGCCAGTCCAGGCGTTCGTTGACGAAGCCGTCGATCAGGATCGGCAGGGTGGTGTCGCCGGGCCCGCCGAGCAGCGCCGGGGTCACGAAGAAGCCCAGGGAAAGCAGGAACACGAACGCGCCGGCCGTGGCGACGCCCCGCGCGGCCAGCGGCAGCAGCACGCGCGCAAACGTCGTCGCTCGCGAGGCGCCGAGCCCGTCGCTCGCCAGCAGCAGCGCCGGGTCGATGCGCAGCAGCGCGGCGTGGATCGGCAGCACCGCGTAGGGGATCAGCACGTGCGTCATGCCGATCACCACGCCCGCGGTGTTGAACAGCAGCGGCAGGGGATGCGCGATCAGGCCGAGGTCCAGCAAGGCGCGGTTGATCGGGCCGTTGCGTTCGAGCAGCAGCATCCAGGCGAACGTGCGCACCAGCACCGAAATCCACAGCGGCGCCAGCACGCAGGCCGTCAGCACGGCGCGCCAGCTCCGCGACAGGCGGGTCAGCGCGACGGCGATGGGAAAGCCGATCGCCAGGGTCAGCGCGGTGACGATGGCGGCGAGCGTGACGGTGCGCCGCAGCACCGTGCGATAGACGTCGTCCTCGAACAGCGCCGCGTAGGCCGCCCAGGTGCCGCCTTTGGCCGACAGGCTCAGCGCCAGCAGGCGCGCCAGCGGCGCCAGGAAGGTGGCGGCGAGCAGCAGCACGGCGGGAGCGACGAGCAGCAGGCCGGCGATCGTCCGCCTCGTATTTCGGTTCACCTGCGCCGATCCCGCCGGCGCCAATCCCGCAGGATCTCGCGGGCGGCGTTGTGGCCGACCACCGCGCCGACACCGCCGCCGGGATGGGCGGAGGAGCCGCAGAGATAGAGGTTGCGGATCGGTGTCCGGTAGTCGGCCCAGTGCGGCGCCGGCCGCGCCCAGAACAGCTGGTCGATCTGCAGCTCGCCGTGGAAGATGTGGCCGTGCGGCGAGCCGATCTTCGCCTCGATGTCCGGCGGCGTCAGCACCTGCATGCCGATGATGCCGTCGGAAAATCCCGGAGCGTGCTCATCGATCACCCGCAGCACGTTGCCAACGAGCTCCTCCCGCCGCGTCGTCCAGTCGCCGTCGCGCAAGCTGTAGGGCGCGTGGCCGCCGAACAGATTGACGACGTGCTTGCCCGGCGGTGCAAGGGTGTCGTCGACATGGGTCGGCGTCACCGGCGTGATGAACGGATTGCGCGACATGTCGCCGTATTTGGCGTCGTCGTAGGCGCGCTCGAGATACTCGATGCTCGGGCCGATATGCGTGTAGGTGGGATAGTCGAAGCCGGCTTCCTCGGGACGGAAGCCGGTGTATTGCGGCAGGCGCTCGCAGGCGATGTTGATCTTGAAGGCCGTCGAGTAGGTCCGATAGCTCTCGACATCGCGCACCAGCTCGGCGGGAAGCTGTTCGCGCTTCAGCATGCGGAGGTAGGTGAGCTTCGCCGAGACGTTGCTGACGACGACATCCGCCTCGTGCCGCGAGCCGTCGGCCAGCGAGACGCCGGTGGCGCGGCCATCCCGCGTATCGATGCCGACGACCTCGGCGCCGGTGACGATCTCGGCGCCCTTTTCCCGCGCCGCAGCGGCGATGGCGTCGCTGATCGCGCCCATGCCGCCGCGCACGAAACCCCAGCCGCCGGCGCCGGCGTGCTCGCCCATGAGATGGTGCATGACGACGTAGGCCGAACCCGGGCTCTTCGGCCCGACGAACGTGCCGATGCCGCAGTAATACGCCAGCACCGCCTTCACATGCGTGCTCTCGAACCACTCCGAGAGGTAGTCGTCGGCGCTCATCGTCAGCAGGTCGACGAGGCGGAACAGCCGGCCGCCGTAGCGGCGGTACTCCCAGAGGAACGCCGCGGTCCGGCGGAACGCCCGCCAGCTGCGGCAGGACGGATCGGGCGGCGTCGCGAGCAGCAGCTTGCGCATCACCGCCACCGATTCCATGAGGTAGCGGTCGAACTCCGGGTAGATCGCCGCGTCGCGCCGGGAAAAGCGGCTGAAGTGCCGCTGCGTCCGGGCGACGTCGTCGGAGAATATGATGCCGTCGCCGCCGGGCAGCGGGCCGAACATGTCGGTCGCCGGCAGCACGACGAAGCCGTGCCGACGGAGATCGAGGTCGGCGATCACCTTGGGGTGCAGAAGGCTCATCAGGTAGCTGAACACCGAGAAGCGGAAGCCCGGCACCACCTCCTCGGTGACCGCGGCGCCGCCGACGATGTGGCGCCGTTCCAGCACCAGCACGCGCTTGCCGGCGCGCGCCAGGTAGGCCGCGCAGGTCAGGCCGTTATGGCCGCCGCCGATGACGATGGCGTCGTGCCGCCGTGTCATGCCGGGCGCGGGCTCTGCCCTGCCCGAGGCGTGCTGACGGCTCGGGTCATGGCCCGTTTCTCCCCGGCGATGCGATGGCCGGCAGAGTATCGTCGCGGTCGGCCGCGGCAAATCGCGGCGTTAATCCAAGCTTCACCCGCCCGATGCTTCACTGGCGCCGACTCAAAAGGAGTAGGCGAAGGGGATGAACGACGTCGAGCTGGCCGCCCTGAGTGCCCTGGTGGCGTCCGACACAGCCGAGTATCAGGGCTGCCTCGTGCAGTTCGGCGAACGCCCCTGGTATCACCGGACTCCCCACTATCTGGCCTTGCGCAGGGAGCTGGACCGGCGGGGCATTCTGCCGCCCGATTCGATTACGCCCGCCGCGATCACGCCCGACCCGATCATGCCGGCTCAGCCGGAAGCCGCGGGTGACACGGCCGGCGAGGCGCCGCCGGAGCCTCGGCGCCGGCACAAATAGGCCGGGGCTTTCCCGCGGCGTTCCGCGGCGGCATAGATGGTCCGATGCAGCGGGCGAAAGAGTCGGGGCCGAAAGGCGCCGGCGGCGACTCCGGGCGCTTCGGCTGGCGGGTGGCTCTGGCGCTGCTCGCCACCTATGTCTGCTTCGGCTCCGGCACCGTGGGCATCAAGGCCGTCCTCGACTCGCTGCCGCCGCTGGTGGCGATGGCGAGCCGCGGGGTGCTCGCCGGCGCCGTCCTGTTCGCTTGGTCGATCTGGTCCGGGGCCCCGTGGCCGAGTTGGCGGCAGGCCCTCGCCTGCTCGGGCATCGGCACCTTGATGCTCGCCCTCGGCGCCGGCGTGAGCACGGTCGGGCAGCGTACCGTGGCGGCAGGTCTCGCCGGCGTGCTGGCGGCGACCATGCCGCTGTTCGCGGCCTGCATCGGCTACCTGCTGTTCCGCGAGCAGTTTTCCAAGCGGACCCTCTTCGGCCTGTTGCTCGGGTTCGCGGGGGTCGGGCTCCTGCTGCATTCCGCAGGCGATTTCAATCTGCTCGGCGTGTCGCTGGTGGTCGCCGGACAGTTCTTCTGGGCGCTCGGGGCCGTCCTCGCGCCGAAGCTGGGCCTGCCGGACGATCCGCGGCTGACCGCCGGGGCGGAGCTGCTGGGCGGCGGCATCGTCCTGCTGATCGCCGCAACGATTCGCGGCGAGGTTGCCGGGCTGCACCTTGCCGCCGTGTCGCTGATGTCATGGATGGGCTTCGCCTGGCTGGCGATCACCGCCATCGTCGGCTTCACCGCCTACGGCTTCCTGGTGACCGCCGTCGCGACGTCCATCTCCTCGACATTCTCCTACGTCAACCCGATCGTCGCGGTCGGCCTGGGCTGGCTGCTGTTCAGCGAGCCGGTCAGCTTCTGGACGGTCGCGGCGACCGCGGTCGTCGTCGCGGGGGTGTGCCTGATCGTCTCGGCGGGATCCGAGAGCAGGCCGGCGCATCATCCCCTGACCTCGGGGCACCGGCATGGCCGGGCGCACTTCCCGGCTCCTGCCCTGCCGCGGGAAGAAGCGCAGCCGCCCTAGCCGAACGCCTGGCCCGGCGAACGCTGACATGCGAACGCTGGCCATGCGAACGCTTGGGGGGTCCGGCGCGTTGGCCCTGCGCAACACGGAGCGGCGTCTCGCCGCCGCTTAATCGGCAATGCTGTGACCCCTCCGCCCGGCGCACCCACCGGCTCCCTGCAATCCGGCTCCGAGCCGGCGGCGGCCCCCCGCCAAGCCATGCTCGGCGCGCGTCGCCCCGGCCTGCTTCCCGGACGAACGCCGTTCACCTCGACGTCACAGCGTGCGGCGCGCGACCTGGTGATCGGGGCGATCCTGCAACGCCAGCCCTTTATCGCTCTCACCGGGGAGAACGGCGTCGGCAAGACCGAGGTTGTCGAGGCGGTCATCGCCTCGCTCGGCGGTGCTTCCGCCAAAGCTTCGGCCGCCAAGGCCTCGGCGATCCGCTTCGTGCGGGCCGGCAACCCGCTGCCTGCCCTTCTCAGCCTTGGCCGGGTGCTGCGCCAGATCGGGGGCGGCGAGCTGCCGGGCTCGGGCGAGGAGGCGGTCGCGCAGGTCCTGCACACGCTCACGGCGCGCCGGCACGGCGAGGATCAGGTGGTGCTCGTCGTCGAGGAGGCAGAGACCCTGGATGACCAGGCGCTCGCCTTTCTGGAGACACTGCCCGGAATGGTCGGCCGGCCGGCGGTGCAGATCCTCTTCGTCGGCGGGCCGGCCTTCTGGACCTTGCTCGAGGGTGCGAGGTTCGGCGGCTTGCGGGAGCGGATCACCACCCGGGCGATCCTCGAACACCTCGGCGAGGAGGAGGTGGGCGGTTACGTCAGGCACCGGCTGGAGCTCGTGGGCTGGCGACATGGCGATGCCCCAAGCCTGCCGGCGCTGCTGGAAGCTGTCCGGGGCGGCGAGGGCAACCCGTCGCGCATCAATGCCCGGCTGGAGCAGGCGCTGCGCAGCGGCGCCGGCGACGCACTGCCGGCGGCGCCGTCGAACGCGAGCGCTCTGCCGCCGGGGGGGCGCCGCCGATCCCGCCCCCTGGGGGTGCTTGCCGGCCTGCTCGCGGTGATGGCGCTCGTCCTCCTCACCGGTCGGGTGTTCTATCGCGGCCTTCCCTACGACTTCGCCAGTCCCCCGCGTGTCGGACCTTCGCCGGCACCGGCGAGCGCCCCCGCAAGCACCGACGTCGCGCCTGCTCCGAGCCAGGTCGCACCGGCTCCCCCGCCCGTCCCGGCTGCCGTGCCTGCGCCCGTCCCGCAGGCCCTCCCGCACCCTGTCGCCGTGCCGGCGGCCCCGGTCGCCCCCCGCATGCCCGCGCCGCCGGCCCCGGTCGGCACGCCGATGCCCACCGCTATGGCGCCGACGCCTCTCGCGCCCACACCGCTGGAGCCCACGCCGCTCGGGCCGGTGGCAAGCGCGCCGACACCGCTCGCCGCCCCACTGCCCCCGGCAGAGCCGCGCGCCCCCCGCCCGAGAGCCGAGGCACTCGCGAACGCGCCGGCCCGTATTGACGAAGCGACCACCCCCGAGCCGAAAAGCGGCGTGCTCGCCGACCGGCGGGTGGTGATCCACTACCGCGCGGATTCAGTCGCCGGCGAGGCGGAGGCACAGTCCATCGCCACGCGGCTGCTGCCGGGAGCGGGATCGACCGAGACGCGCGCGGTCGCGGACGTGCCTCGTGCGGCCAACATCCGCTACTTCTTCGCGCAGGACGAAGGCGCGGCACGCGACCTCGCTTCGATGCTGGGACGCGGCGGGACGAGCTGGAGCGTGCGGGACTTCACCACCTACGAACCCAAGCCGCGAGCCGGCACCATCGAGGTCTGGATTCCCCCTCGCTCTTAGGACCAGGCAGCCTTCGCTCAGGCCTCCGCCTCGATCGCCAGGCCGAGCCGGCGCTCGTCCGGAATGTCCCGGGGTTGTTCGGGGGTCCTGGGCTCCGGGGTCAGCAGTGTCACGACAACCTCGCCCCCCGGCTCGTCCAGCGCAAGCTCCGCGAGCAAAGTATTGCCGTCCAGGGCGGCCGGGGTGGTCCGCGACTGCACGCGAACCGCGCAGTGGGACGCGAAATCCGGCGCGATCTGATGGATGAACGGGATGGCCAGCTTCACCGTGCAGGGCACCTTGGAGAGGCCGTGCAGTGTCCAGTGGACGGCGTCGGCCCGTGTCCATCGGTACGAGCCCTCGGCCGAAGTCTCGAAGGAATGCCACTGCTCGGTTCCGCCCTGCACGCTTTCCGGCGGGGCGCAGAGCCGGCGGAAGAAGAATGGCGTTCCCATGGTCGCCAGCACCCGCTCGGCCAGCTGCGAATTGCTTGGCCGGCTCAGCGCATAGGGGCTGGCACCGAGATGGAAGACGAGGCCGGTCGCATCGGCGAGTGCGGCCAGCGACTCCGGTCTGAAGGTGGACATGTGGCCGTTGCGCGGCCCGAGATACCACCAGCTTCCCCGGCGCTCCTGGATGTCCGGCGGCTGCAGCGTCTGGCTGAAGATGATGCAGCCATCCGGGGCGAGGAAGGTCTTCATGTCCTGCACCGCCCCGACCGGCGAGGGCGTGTGCTCGATCACCTCGAAGCAGGTGACGATGTCGAAGGGCCCCTCCGGGCGGGCCCGGCCGGCCAGGGGATCGTAACTCTCGATCCGCGCGAAGCCGAAGGCGCGCATGCGCTCGGCGAAGGCCCCGGTGCCCATACCGTAATCGAGGATGCGGGCCGCCTCGCACCCCTTGAACCGCTCGGCCATGTCGAGCGCGACGGCGTTCGGCCGGATCGAGGCGTATTCGGCATCCACTTTCGCGTAGTCGGCATTGTAGATGAAGCGCGAAAAATCCGCCGCGGTCCAGTCATCGAAAAAGTTGGTGAAGAGGAACCCACAGCGTGTGCATCGAAAATAGGAGACATCGATTTCTGACGGGCCGAACGCATACATGTCCAGCTCGGAGCAGTGCTTGTTGAAATCCACCACATCGAAGAACCGCGCCCGGCCGCCGCAGATCTTGCACTCGCAGCCAGTCTTTGCCGCGTTGCGCCGATCGAGACCGGGAAGGCGGATGAGGGTCTCGGCAAGACTCTGCTTCATTGCGGCTGCTTTCGTCTCTCAGGGTGGGCTGCCGGGTTCCTCGGCACATCGGCATTCGACCGGGCGGCCCGGCCCAGGGTCTGGTAATTCAACGCTCTGGTAATTAGGGCGATCGGGCAGGCTTTACAGGTGACCGCGCCGCAGTATCTCGGCGGTGCGGGCGAGCGAGGGAGACTCATCATCGTCGACGAGGAAGTTGTGCTCTGGGCCTACCGCCTCATCCTAGGCCGGGAGCCCGAGGCACCCGAGACAGCAGCCCAGATCGCCAGGGACGCCCTGTCGGTCTCCCAGCTCCGGCGGGCCTTCTTCGAGTCCCCGGAATTCCAGGCCAAGAACGGCTATGGGCTGCGCGAGACCGGCCGTTTCGAAAGCCACTCCGCTACCGGGCCGCGGATCACCATCATCAGCAACTGCCAGGGTCCCGAGATCGCCCGCCACCTCGCCTCGATGACCGGGGCTGCGGTCATCGGGCGCGATGTCACTGCCTTCCGCCCGGAACTCCTGGACGGCTGGATGCGCGACTGCGAAACGGCGGACCATATCGTCGCGGCCCCGCTCTCCGGCCTCTTCGAAGGCTTGCGCGTCGCGCAGCTGAAGGAGCGGTTCCCCGGCAAGGTCGTCACCCTCTCTCCGGTGCATTTCCTCGGCCTCTTCCCGGACATCCTGGCGCTCGGGCCGATGAGCGCCCGCCTTCAGGGGCCGATGGCCGAGCACTCCGGCCTGGCGCTGTACGGCTTCCTGTCCGGGCTCAGCGTAGCCGAATGCGTCGCCCTCTTTCGCGATGAAACCTATGAGAGGTTCGGCTACTACGCGAGCTGGGCGAGTTCACAGGCAGAGTTCTACGAGCGCGAAAAGACGGCGGATATCAGGATCGCCGACGAGTTCTTCGGACGGGTGACGCACGAGCCGCTGCTGTTGACCCATAATCACCCGACCACGATAACTTTTGCGATGATCTGCCGAAAACTCTGCTCCCTGCTGGGCATTCAATGTCAAACAATCCCGGCAGGGCTTGGCTCGACGGTTCAGGCCTCGATGCCGACCTGGCCGCTGTATGACGAGGTGGCCCGCCATCACGCGATCCGCTACCGCAGCACCCAACTGTTCGTGCGCGAGCAGGAGGCCTATGACTTACCGACCTTCGTGCGGCGATCCTATGAGGTCTATGCCCGCGCCGGCAGCGAGGCGATGCTGGTCTCGCTCGAGCGCTGCAACGCCTCCTGGCGGCGCGCTCACCCGTGGATCGCCTCCGTGCTGGAGGGCAGGCCGCCCAGTGCCGAGTCCGAGCCGAGTCACTAGGGTCGTTCGATCACGCGCCTGCAACCCCGGGCGAGACGCGCCATGAGGAGCGCCACCACCGTGCATTCGCTTCCGGGCGACTGGGTCGACCGTCACGGCCGGCCGCAGCCGCCGGTGCTGGTGCGGCGCATCGTCGTCCTCAAAGCGGATCACATCGGCGACCTGCTGATCGCCGGCCAGGCCTTCTCGCTGCTCCGGCACTACTTCCCGGAGGCCGCGATCGACCTGATCTGCGGCACCTGGAACGTCGGCCTGGCACAGCGCATGGACCTGTTCGACCGCGTGTTCGGCGCCGATGTCTTTCACGAGATCAGCGGCGTCAACGCCGATCCGCAGGTCAAGCGCGAGGCCCGTCGGGACGGCATCAGCGCGCTAGAGCGGCTCGAGCTCGGCCGCTACGACCTCGCCATCGACCTGCGCTATGACCGCGACACGCGCACCGTCCTGCCGACGATCGACGCCCGGATCTATGCCGGGTTCGGCACCACGCGGGAGTTCCCGTTCCTCGACGTCGTGCTGCCGATGCACGAGGGCGCAGAGCCGGAGCCGCCCGGCTGTCCCTACGAAGCGGTGCTCGGCAGCCAGGATTTCGCAACGGTGGCGCCGAACATGCCGGACTCGCGGCCGACGCCGGGGCGCCGCTCCGGGCGCATGCGCGCCGAGAAGACCGAGCTCGACATCGAGCTGACGATCTTCGGCGCGAAATCGCCGCGTGCCTGCGGTCTCTCCCGCGATGAACGCCTCCTCGGCGTCGCCCTCGAGCACCTGACCGTCGCTCCCGAAACCGCGGGCACCGATCCCGCCGCCATCCACCTCCTCAGGCCGGGCCATCCCGACCTGGCTCTGCTTTCGGGGTGGGGCAGTCCGGAGCCGTTCGGCGTCTGGACCATCGCGAGGAAAGCGAGGCTGTCGGTGCTGCTGCCGGACGATCTCGCGGGCGAGCGCATCAACCTCGGGCTGTCCCTGCAGGCGCACGTCAATCCGGCCAATCCGATCGTCGGCTGCACCATTCGCGTGCTTGCCGACGATGCGGTCCGGCTGGCGATGTTCGACCGCGACCTGCCCGAGCAGACGGTGACGATGTCGGCCGCCCGGCACGGCCAGACCTGCACGCTGCGGTCCGATCCGCTGCGGCTTGGTGCCGGCGATTATGGCGGAACCCTGCGCCTCTATATTCCGGTGCCGATCCTCGACCGCATGGAATTCGAGCTGGTGGTTCGCGGCGTGGACAGCGGCACGCTCCTGCTCCGGCGGGCGATCGGTTCGGATTATCTGAAACAGGGGAGCTGCATCCTCGAATTCGGCTTCGAGATCGAGCAGACCGGGGAGGCGATCACGCTGGAGGTGACGGCCAACGATGCGGCGCTCTTCGCCGGCACGCGCATCGAGATGATGCACCTGCTCTGCTTGCAACGCCAGAAGTTCACCCTGCCGGTGGGCCACATGGAGCACTGGGCAAGCCTGCTGGTGTTTCGCGTGGCACAGATGTTCTCGCGCCGGGACATGCCGGGCTCGCGCCATGTGCCGCGCGCCCTCACCCGGGAGACGGGATCGGAGCTGGTGCAGACGATGCGAACCCAGATGCGCGAATGGCAGGAGGACGGGAAGGGCGTTATCGGGCTGGCGCTGGGCTGCAACAGCGAAATCCGCAAATGGCCGTTCCACTATTTCCTTGAGCTGGCGACCGAGCTGCTGCGACGCGGCCGGCTGGAACTCGTCTTCATCGGCGGCCCGGCGGATCGCGAGGAGGCAGCGAGCGCGTGCCGGCAGCTCGGCCTCGATGAGGCGACGCATTCGCTGTGCGGGCGCGTCGATCTCGCCGATCTCGGAGCGGTGCTGGGCGGTCTCGATCTTTTCATCGGCAGCAATACCGGCACCACGCATTACGCCGGCAAGGCCGGGGTGCGCACGATCGGCATCTACGCCGGCACCAATCATCCCCGGGAATGGGCGCCGATCGGGCCGAACGCCTCGTGGATCTACCGCGACGAACCCTGCGCGCCGTGTCATCTCATCGATCTGCGGGACTGCCGGTTCGCGCATTCCTGCCTCGTCGAGCTGACGCCCGACCGGGTGATGCAAGTGCTGGAACCTGAGCTGCTCGCGCTGCGGTCCAAGCGTCCGGCCCCGGCTCCCCCCGAGCCGCCGGCGCAGACCGAGAATGTCGTCCGCGAAGCCCTCGAACTCGGAAGTCCCGCGTGAGCTGGCCGCCCGCGGGATGGCCGACCATCGCGCCGCTCTATGCGCCCGGCCACGTCGTGCATTGCCGGGCAGAATTCGCGCCGGTGCACTATCTCGCCGCCGGCTGGCATCAGCCGGAGGATTACTTCACCTGGATGGACGGCATCGAGGCGGTGATCCGCTTCGTCGTGCGCCGGCCTTCGGTCGGCTACATGCTCCGCCTCGATGTCGTGCCCGTCGGTTTCGGCGAGGTGACGCAGACGCTCGAGGTCTTCTTCAATTTCTTCCGCGTCGGCTATTTCGAGATCCCGGAGAGCAAGCCGGTCTCCCTGCAGCTCCCGGCCGAGCTGTTCATCATGCGCGAGTCGACGCTGACGCTGCATTGCCGGGAAGCCAGGAGGGGCACCGAATTCGGCCTCGGGGACGAGCGGCGCCTGGGCATTGCCGTCAGCAGCTGGGTGCTGGAATAGGCAGAGGCCGAGAAGGCTTAACCCCTCGACCTCCACCCGATCCGTCGCGCGCTCTGCGCCCGACGGCAATGCGTTCGGGCGGTTGTCGGTAGAGCGGCGGGCGCGAACTCGCGTTCACGCCCGCCCCTCTAACGCTTTGTTTGGCGAGCAGCTTTGTGCGATCAGGTGATTCCACCTGATCGCGCGCTGGTCTAGTGTCGCAAAACTGAAGTTCGTCATGCCTGACGAGCTTCAGATTCGTGTCACCAGAGCCTTTGTTTTCAGCGTGCCGGCCGTCCAGAAGCCCGTCGCGAAGTGCGACGAACTTCTGAACCGGCACACTAGCGGCTCGGCGCGCTCACTGCCCAGGCGTGGCCATGCACCAGGCCCTCGTCGTGCTGCTCCTCCGCCGGACGCCGGGCCACCTCGTGGAACTGCGCCGTCTCGGTGCTGCCCGCCATCGCGGTGGTCGAAGCCTTGCCCCCGGACGCCGCCAGGGCCACGGCGTCGAACCAGCCGGTGCCGACCTCGCGCTGATGGCGCGTCGCGGTGTAGCCGTTGGCCTCGCTGGCGAATTCCGCCTGCTGCAACTCGGAATATGCCGCCATGCCACGCTCCTTGTAGCCGCGCGCCAGGGTGAACATGCCGTGGTTGAGGCTGTGGAATCCCGCCAGGGTGACGAACTGGAAGCGATAACCCATGGCCGCGATCGCCTCCTGGAAGCTGGCGATCTTCTCTGGCGAGAGCTTCTTCTGCCAGTTGAAGCTGGGTGAGCAGTTGTAGGCCAGCATCTTGCCCGGGAACTGCCGATGGATGGCGTCGGCGAAGCGCTGCGCCTCCTCGAAATTCGGCTCGCTGGTCTCCCACCACAGCAGGTCGGAATACGGCGCAAAGGCGAGGCCGCGGGCGATGGCGTAGTCCACCCCGCACCCCGGCCGGATGCGATGGAAGCCCTCGGCGGTGCGCTGTCCCGTGAGGAACGGCCGGTCGCGTTCATCGACATCGGCGGTCAGCAGCTGCGCGGAATGCGCGTCGGTGCGGCAGAGCAGCACGGTCGGCACGCCCTCGACGTCGGCGGCCAGGCGGGCGGCGTTCAGGGTGCGGATGTGCTGGCTGATCGGGACCAGCACCTTGCCGCCGAGATGGCCGCACTTCTTCTCGGACGCCAGCTGATCCTCGAAATGCACGCCGGCGGCGCCGGCCTCGATCATCGCGCGCATCAGCTCGAAGGCGTTCAGCGCGCCGCCGAAGCCGGCCTCCGCGTCGGCGACGATGGGCGCCATCCAGTAGGTCGTGTCCTCGCCCTCCAGCCGGGCGATCTGGTCCGCCCGGCGCAGCGCCGCGTTGATGCGCTTCACCACGGAAGGCACGGAATTGACGGGATAGAGGGACTGGTCGGGATACATCTCGCCCGACAGATTGGCGTCCGCCGCGACTTGCCACCCCGACAGATAGATGGCCTTCAGCCCGGCCTTGACCTGCTGCAGCGCCTGGTTGCCGGTCAGTGCCCCGAGCGTCGGAACGTAGGGCTCGGTCTGCAGCAGATGCCAGAGCCGCCGTGCGCCCATCTCCGCCAAGGTGTGCCGGACCCGGAAGGAGCCGCCGAGCTTCTCAACGTCGGCCGCAGTGTAATCCCGCCTTATGCCGGCAAATCGCTCCGGGTCGCTGCCGGCACCGCCCGGCATGCCGTCAGGGGCGCGGTTGATGGCAGGGGGGTGACGCATGGCCTTAGGCTCCTTGCTCAGCGGTCTGTCAATGATTCACATTGCACTGCCGAAGCACAACGGCCAGAATGCCTTTCCCACCGTAATCCGGTGCGGTTTTCACCCGATCACCCTGTAAAGCCGTAAAGCTTGTAAATGCCCCGCTCGATGATCGGCCGCGCGGTGCGCCGCCTCCGCCAGGATCGCGGCATGACCCAGCAGTCCCTCGCCGAGCGGCTCGGCATCTCGGCCAGCTATCTCAACCTCATCGAACACGATCAGCGCGGCGTGACCGCCTCGCTGGTGTTCAAGCTGGGCGAGGCGCTGCGGGTGGACCTCGCCGAACTCTCGGGCAGCGCCGAGCGGCAGCTCGAGACCGGTTTGCGCGAGGTGTTCGCCGATCCGCTGCTGGGCGCCGAGGCAGTGCCGGAAGCCGAGCTGACCGCGCTCTCCGGCACCAGCCCGAACGCCGCCCGGGCGGTGCTCGCTCTCTATCGGGCGTGGCGGGTGGCGCGCGAGGATGCCGGCGGCATCGCGCTGCCCTCGGGACGGCGGGTGCTGCTACCCAACGAAGAGGCCCGCGACGCTTTCCACGAGCGCGCCAACCATTTTTCCGAGCTGGAGCAGGCCGCCGAGGCGATCGCCGGATCGCTGCAGACCGATCCCGCCGAAGCCGACCACGCCATCATCGAGCGGCTGCGTCGGGTGCACGGGCTGACGGTCCGCGTCGGTCCGCTCGCCGACGCGCTGCGCCGCTATGACCCGGCGAGCCGCGAGCTCGCCCTCTCGGAGAGCCTGCCGCGGGAGAGCCGCGGCTTCCAGCTGGCCTTCCAGCTCGCCCTGCTGGAGGCGCGGGACGCCGTGGAGGCGGTGCTGGCAGCGATCGCTCCCTCCTCGCAGGAGGCGGCGTCGCTGATCCGCGTCGGTCTGCTGAACTATGCCGCCGGCGCGCTGCTCATGCCCTACGACGCTTTCCGCCAGGCGGCGCAGGCGCTGCGGCACGACGTGGAGGCGCTGGCGACGCGCTTCGGGGTGAGCTTCGAGCAGGTCTGCCACCGGCTCTCCACCTTGCAGCGCTCGTCGGCGCGCGGCGTGCCGTTCTTTTTCCTGCGCACCGATCCCGCCGGCAATGTCGGCAAGCGCTTCTCCGCGGCGGGGTTTCCCTTCGCGCGGTTCGGCGGATCGTGCCCGCGCTGGGTGGTGCACGCGGCCTTCGCCACCCCGGGCAGCCTGCGCGTGCAGGTGGCGCAGCTGCCCGACGGCGCGACCTTCCTGTGCTTCGCGCGCACCGTCTCCCGCCCCGCCGCGGCGTGGGGCGAGCCGGCGCCGATCCATGTCGTGGCGATGGGCTGCGACGTTTCCCACGCCGCCGACCTGGTCTATGCCGACGGCATCGACGTGGAGCGCGCGGCGGTCGGCATCGGTCTCTCGTGCCGCCTCTGCGACCGCCAGAACTGCCGCAGCCGCGCCTTTCCGCCGCTCGAGCACCGGCTGGCGCTCGACCCGCACACCACCGGCGACAGCCCCTATCGCTTCCGCCGGTGAGTTCCGCGATCGCGGAGCCCGTCAGCCCGGCAACGGCAGCTTCACCCCCAGGGTCTGCAGGATCAGCAGCAGGTTGAGCGACAGCACCAATGCGGTGACGGCGAAGGCGAGTGCCGAACCCCAGGCGCCGAGCGCGAAACGGCCCATCACGTCGCGCCGCCGCACCAGCATGACGAGCGCGATCATCGGCACCGGCAGCACCAGGCTCAGCACGACTTGGCTGATCACCAGCGCCTCGGTCGGATTGGCTCCGAGGGCGATCACCACGAAGGACGGCACCATCGTCACCAGCCGGCGCAGCCAGAGCGGGATGTGGAAGTTGACGAAGCCCTGCATGATCACCTGCCCCGCCATCGTGCCGACCGCCGAGCTCGACAGGCCCGAGGCGATCAGCGAGACCATGAACAGGCCGGCGGCGCCGGCACCGAGCAGCGGGATCAGCGTGTGGTAGGCCTCCTCGATCTCGGCGACGCCGTTATGCACGCCGTCGTGGAACACGCGCGCGGCCATCGCCAGCATCGCCATGTTGATCAGTCCGGCGATCCCGAGTGCGACAACGACCTCGAGGTTCGAAAAGCCGATCAGCCGGCCGCGTTCGGCGTCGCCGTGCGCCGCGATGCGGTGCTGCGTCAGGCCGGAATGCAGGAAGATGGCGTGCGGCATCACCGTGGCGCCGATGATGCCGACGGCGAGCAGCACGGCGTCGGCATCCGGCAATGACGGCAGCACCGAGTGCAGCGCGACGCCGCCCCAGTCCGGGGGCGCGATGACGAGCTCCAGCAGGTAGCAGACGCCGATCAGCGCCACGAGCACGCTGATCGTCAGCTCGATCGGCCGGAAACCCGAACCCTGCAACATCAGGAGGGCGTAGGTGGCGATGCCGGTCAGCACCATGCCGGCGAGCAGCGGAATGCCCAGCAGCAGCGACAGCCCGATGGCGCCGCCCAGGAACTCGGCGAGATCGGTCGCCATCGCCGCAATCTCGCTGACCACCCACATCGCCCAGACCACGGGCGGCGGGAAATGCAGGCGGCAGAGCTCCGCCAGGTTGTGGCCGGTGACGATGCCGAGCCGTGCCGAGAGTGCCTGCAGCAGCATGGCAACCAGGTTGGCCAGCACCACCACCCAGAGCAGGTCGTAGGCGTAGTGCGAGCCGGCCTGGATGTTGGTGGCGAAATTGCCGGGGTCCATGTAGGCGACCGAGGCGATCACCGCCGGCCCGGCAAAGGGCAGCAAGGCACGCAGCCCCCGGCGCCGGCCTCGCAGCGCCTCGCCGCCGGCGATGGCCGTGCGGTCGCTGAGCGTCGCCCTGGCGATCGAGTTCTGCATGGCCTCGGATTTAGCCTTGGCTACATCAGGGTTCAAGTGCTTGTGCGACGGCCCGGGTGTCCCCAGGATCACGCCATGGAGAAGCCCCAGCCCCGTGTTGCTTCCAAGCGCCGCCCGCCAAGCGGCGGGCCGCCGAACCGCTTCATGCGCGCCCGCGACGACCGGCAGGCGGAGACCGCCGAGGACTATGTGGAGCTGATCGCCGAACTGATCCGCCGCAACGGCCAGGCACGCGCCGCCGATGTCGCCCGCAGCCTCGGTGTCACCCACGTGACGGTGCTCAAGACGGTGGCCCGGCTGGCCCGCGACGGGCTGGTGACCAGCGAGCCGTACCGCGCGATCTTCCTGACCGAGCGCGGCCGGGCGCTCGCCGAGCACAGCCGGACCCGCCACCAGATCGTCGCACGCTTCCTGCTGGCGATCGGCGTGGACGCCGAGACCGCCCACGCCGATGCCGAGGGAATGGAGCACCACGCGAGCCAGGAGACACTGCGGGCGTTTGAGCGGCTTACGCGGGAGCTGACGAGGAAGTAGGCATCAGGCGTGAAAGTCTTCTGGGACCCTGTACAGCTGCACCATACGCCGCGCTTCTTCCTGCAGCGCGGTCAGGTCAGGGCGAATTTCGAAATCCCCGCCCGCGCCGAGGCGCTGCTGCAAGCGTGCCGGGGATTGCGGCTGGACATCGCGCAGCCGCCGCCGGCCGACCCCGAGGCACTGCTGGCGGTGCATCCCTCCGCATATCTCGACTATCTCAGGAGCGCGGCGGCGGAGTGGGCGGCGTTGAGCGATGCCGGACCGGAGGCGGTCGCCAACACGCTTCCCTCGCCGGAAATGCTGGCCAGTGGCGCTCGCCCGCCGGCGAGCATCGCCGGCCGGGTCGGCTGGTTCAGCAATGACTCCTCCTGCCCGATCGGCCCGGGCACCTGGGAGTCTGCGATCGCGGCGTCCGCCGGTGCGCTGGCCGCCGCGGACGAGGCAGCGGCCGGGGGGCATGCCTACGCGCTCGCCCGTCCCCCCGGCCACCACGCTTACGCCGCGCGCGCCGGCGGCCATTGCTATCTCAACAATGCCGCGCTGGCTGCCGAGCGGCTCCGCCGCAAGGGTGTGCCGAAGGTGGCGATCCTCGACATCGACAGCCATCACGGCAACGGCACCCAGGGCATCTTCTGGGAGCGGGCCGACGTGCTGTTCGTCTCGGTGCACGGCGATCCGAACCGCTACTACCCCTGGTTCGTCGGCCACGCCGGGGAGCGCGGCGCCGGCCCGGGGCTCGGCTGCACCCTGAACCTGCCGCTGGCCTTCGGCACGGCGGACGAGGGATGGCTCGCGGCGATCGGCGCCGGCCTCGCCGCCATTCGCGATTTCGGCGCGGAGGCCTTGGTGGTCAGCCTCGGCTTCGACGCCTCGAAAGACGAGCCGCTGGCGGCTCTCGCGGTCACCGAAGACGGGTTCGCCCGCGCCGGCGCCGCCATCGCGGCGCTGCGCCTCCCCACCGCGATCGTGCAGGAGGGCGGCTACAACGTCGATCTCCTGGGCGGGCTGCTGACCCGCTTCCTGGAGGCATACGCCGGCTGAGCAGCGGGAGGCGCGCAATCGCTGGATGAATGCCGGCGTCTGTGCCAAACCGAGAGGCGCATGAGCCTCGCCCGCATCCGCTCCTTCGCCTTCTCCGGCATCGAGGCGGTGCCCGTCGAAGTGCAGGTGCAGATCTCGCCGGGCTTGCCCGCCTTCCTGGTGGTCGGCCTGCCCGATAAGGCGGTGGGCGAGGCGCGCGAGCGGGTGCGGGCGGCGCTCACCGCCATGGGCCTGGCGCTGCCGCCCAGGCGCGTGCTGATCAATCTGGCACCGGCCGACCTGCTGAAGGAGGGCAGCCATTTCGACCTGCCGATCGCCCTCGGCGTGCTGGCCGCCATGGAGGTGCTGCCGCGCGAGGAAATCGTCGGCTACGCGGCGCTCGGCGAGCTCTCGCTGGACGGCTCGCTCAACCCGGTGGCCGGCGTGCTGCCGGCCGCGATCGGCGCCTCGACGCGCGAACTCGGCCTGATCTGCCCGGCGGGACAGGGCGGCGAGGCCGCCTGGGCGGGGCAGATCGAAGTGCTCGCCGCCCCCGACCTGCTCTCCCTGATCAATCATTTCCGCGGCACGCAGGTGCTCTCGCCGCCGCTGCCCGCCGGCGTCGCCTCCGACGAGGGCGTGCCGGACCTCGCCGACGTCAAGGGGATGGAGACCGCCAAGCGCGGTGTCGAGATCGCCGCAGCCGGGGGCCACAACCTGCTGCTGATCGGGCCCCCGGGTTCAGGAAAATCCATGCTGGCCGGGCGCCTGCCCGGCCTCCTGCCGGACCTGACCCCGTTCCAGGCGCTGGAAGTCAGCATGATCCACAGCGTCGCCGGCATGCTGGAGGGTGGCCGGCTGGTCATGCGCCCGCCGTTCCGCGAGCCTCACCATTCCGCCTCGCAGGCGGCGCTGACCGGCGGCGGCCAGCGGGCGCGGCCGGGCGAGGTCAGCCTGGCGCATCGCGGCGTGCTGTTCCTGGACGAGCTACCGGAATTCCCCAAGCCGGCGCTGGAGGCGCTGCGCCAGCCGATGGAGGCCGGGCGCACCACCGTGGCGCGCGCCGCGGCGCACGTCACCTACCCCGCGCGCTTCCAGCTGGTGGCGGCGATGAATCCCTGCCGCTGCGGCTATCTCGGCGACGCCGCGCGCGAATGCGGCCGCGCCCCGCGCTGCGGCGAGGATTACCGCAACCGGATCAGCGGACCGATCCTCGACCGCATCGATCTGACCATGGAGGTGCAGCCGACCTCGCCGGCCGAGCTCTCCCGCGCCCCCGCCGGCGAGGCGTCCGGCATCGTCGCGGAACGCGTGGATCGGGCGCGCGCGGCGCAGCGGGCGCGCTACGGCGACAAGGGCCCCGCCACCAACGCGGAGGCCGACGGCCTCGCCTTGGACATGAGCAGCGAGGCCAGGAGCCTCGCTGAGCAGGCGGCCGAGAAGCTGCGGCTCTCGCCGCGCGGCCACACCCGTGTGCTTCGGGTGGCACGCACCATCGCCGATCTCTCGGGCGCCGAGGAAATCCGCCGACAGGATGTCGCCGAGGCGCTCGGTTTCCGCCATCGTATGCCCGGCAGAAAAATCTGACCGCGCCCGGCCGAGAGCCGGGCCGGCAAGAACGCCGGAGGAACGAGATGAACGACACGAACCCGGCAAAGCCGGCCGTTGGGCGCTGGGGCCAGCTCTGGCTCGGCGTGCTCTGCATGGTGCTGATCGCCAACCTGCAATACGCCTGGACCCTCTTCGTCTCGCCGATGCACCAGGCGCACGGCTGGGCGATCGCCGACATCCAGCTCGCCTTCAGCATCTTCATCGCCACCGAGACCTGGGCGACGCCCATCGAGGGCTGGATCGTCGACCGGCTGGGACCGCGCCGCGGACCGAAGCTGATGGTGACCTTCGGGGCCGTGCTGGTGGCGATCGGCTGGATCATCAACGCCCGCACCGGGACGCTGTCCCTGCTCTATCTCGGCGCGGCGCTGTCCGGCATCGGCGCCGGCGCGGTCTATGCCACCTGCGTCGGCAACGCGGTGAAGTGGTTCCCCGACCGCCGCGGCCTCGCCGTCGGCCTCACCGCCGGCGGCTTCGGCGCCGGCGCGGCACTGACGGTGATCCCGATCCGGCTGACCATCGAGCAGTTCGGCTACGCCCCGGCGTTCTTCTGGTTCGGCCTGGCGCAAGGCGGCATCCTGCTGATCGTCGGTCGTCTCCTCGCGGCGCCCGCGGGGGCCAGCGCGCCGCTGCGCGTCTCCGCACGGCTGCGCCAAACCACCCGCAGCGCCACCCCAGGCCAGGTGCTGCGCACCCCGACTTTCTGGGTGCTCTACGTCATGCTGGTGCTGGTCTCGGCGAGCGGGCTGATGGCGACCGCGCAACTGGCGCCGATCGCGCGGGATTTCGGCATCGCCAACACACCGCTGTTCTTCGGAGCAACCACCATCGCCGTCGCGCTGGTCGTCGACAACGTGATGAACGGGATGGCGCGCCCGGCCTTCGGCTGGCTCTCCGACCGGATCGGACGCGAGCAGACGATGGCGCTGGCCTTCGCGCTCGGCGGCGCCAGCTACTGGCTGCTCGGAACGCTCGGCACGCGCCCCTGGGCGTTCGTGATCTGCGCCGGGTTGATCTTCTTCACCTGGGGCGAGATCTTCAGCCTGTTTCCCTCGACCTGCACCGACACGTTCGGCCCGACCTATGCGACGGCGAACGCCAGCCTGCTCTACACCGCCAAGGGCACGTCCGCCTGGCTGGTGCCGCTGGCCAACCTGCTGCAGGTCGCCTCGGGCGGTTGGCACGCGGTGTTCGTCGTCGCCGCGGCGATGAACTTCCTGGTCGCGTTCAGCGCGCTCGCCGTGCTCCGTCCGATACGCACGCGCCAGCTGCGGCTGACTCTCGCCGCGGAGGACAGCGCCGCCATGCCCACCGGAGAGTTGCCGCCGCGCACCGCGTGATCATGCGCTCCCCTCGACGCTCTCCTGGCGGAACGCGTCGGCGATCCGGCGCACCGCACCGGCGGCGTCGACCACCAGCACGTCGAAACGCACGCCCTCCCTGCCCCACTCCGGATGCTCGGCGAGCAGCAGCTCGGCGGCGGCGAGCAGCCGGCGGCGCTGGCGCAACGACAGAGCCTGCACGGCGTCGGCCAGCGTCGGCCGCGCCTTCACCTCGAGGAAGGCGAGCAGGCCATTCCGTTCCGCGACGATATCGATCTCGCCGGCTTGCGTGCGCAGGCGGCGGCCGAGCACGTCCCAACCCTCGGCGCGCAACGCGGCGCAGGCAGCGTCCTCGGCGGTCATGCCGCGACGCTGCGCCGCCGTGCCGCGCCGCGCGCGCAAGGATTTCAGAGGCTCCGCCTTTGCTGGGATCGCTGATTCGTGGATACCGGCGAAAAGCCCCTCGTTTTGCTGCCGCCGGGTTCGGCGAACTCACTGACCAGTGTGAACCCGACTCCCAGAAGCACCGGCCCGAGAAAGATCCCAAGGAGGCCGAAAGCCAGGGCGCCGCCGAGCACGCCAAGCACGGTCAGCAGAAACGGCAGATGCGCGCCGCGCGCAATGAAATACGGGCGGATCAGATGATCCGAGCCGGAAATCGCGACGACACCATAGACACCCAGGAAAATCCCCCAGGCGGTCTTGCCGGAGGTCAGCAGCCACAGCGCCGCAGGAATCCACACCACCGGCGCCCCGATCGGCAGCACCGACAGGAAGCCCGTCATCAGGGCCAGCAGCCCGGCGCGCGGCACGCCTGACAGCCACAAGCCGAAGCAGGTCAGCAGACCCTGCACGACGGCGGTTCCGAGAATGCCATAGACGGTGCCGCGCACCGTCCGGCCGGTGACGTCGATCAGCCGCTCGGCCTGGTCACCGGCCACGCGGCAGATGATCGCGCGCAACCGCCGCGCCATGGAGTTGCCATAGAGGTAAAAGAAGAAACTGATGAACAGCGCCAGCACGATGCCGACGATGCCGTTGACGATGCCGAGCAGCATGCTGAAGCCGAGCTCGGCGATGGCGCCGAAATACGGCTTGAAGAAAGTCACCATCTCGCTGATGTCGATCGCCCAGCTGTCCCACAGGCCGGCGACCGTGGCGCCGATCAGCGGCACCCGCGCGAGCCAGGCGGGGGCGAGCGGCAGGCCGCCGGCCAGCGCGTTCTGCACGACCACATGCAGGTGATCGACGTCGTTCGCGCCGCCCGGCACCGCGATCGCCACCGGCAGCACGAGCACGATGGCGCTGAGCACGATCATGATCACCGCCGCCGCGACGCGCGGGATGCGGGCGGCGCGCAATCGCGCGAACAGCGGCCAGCTGCAGAACACCAGAATGCCGGCCCACAGGATCGCCGAGATGAAGGGGTAGAGCACGAACGCGCAGCCGACCGCCACGCCCCCCAGCAGCAGACCCATGAGAACGCGTTCGGCGATCATCGCCGTCCGGTATCGCCCCTCCGGCGTCCGACCGCAACCGCGCGCCGCACGCGCATCGTCGCCGGCACCACCCCGGGGTGCTGGCCAAGCGCGACGCCTGCGGCTAGCTTCCGCCGCACCCGGGCGAGGAGGAGGTGGCGTTGCCGCGGTTCTGCGCAAACCTGTCGATGATGTTCAACGAAGTGGCGTTTCTCGACCGTTTCGATCAGGCGGCCCGCGCCGGATTCCGCGCGGTCGAATACCTCTTCCCGTACGACTTCCCGGCCGGTGACATCAAGGCTCGCCTCGACGCCTGCGGTCTCGAGCAGGTGCTGTTCAACGCACCGCCGGGCAACTGGGCGGGCGGCGAGCGCGGCCTCGCCTGCCTGCCCGGGCGCACGACGGAGTTCCGCGACAGCATCCGGCGCGCGCTCGACTACGCCGCCGCACTCGGCTGCAGGATGGTGCATGTCATGGCGGGGATCGCGCCCGCCGGAATCTCGCCCGTGACGCTCGGCAGCCTCTACGCCGCCAACCTGGCCTGGGCCGGCGAACAGGCGTCGGCGGCTGGTGTGCGGCTGGTCATCGAGCCGATCAATCACCGCGACATGCCGGGCTTCTTTCTCAACACCATGGCGCAGGGCGCCGCGGTGGTGGAAGCGATCGGCGTGGACCGCCTCGGCCTGCAATTCGACATCTACCACTGTCAGGTGACCGAGGGAGACATCACCAAGCGGATGGAGGCGCTCCTGCCGGTGATCGCGCACATGCAGATCGCCGACGTGCCGGCGCGCAACGAGCCGGGCACGGGCGAGATCAACTGGGAGTACGTCTTCCCGCGGATCGACGCCCTGGGCTACCACGGCTGGATCGGCTGCGAGTATCGCCCAGCCGGCGACACGGTGGCCGGCCTGGCTTGGCGGCAGCGGTATGGCGTTGCGGCGTGACCCGGTGCGAGTTCCAGGTCCGTTGTCCACGGGCATCAAGGCGGCGACCGCGAACAGAGAGATGGCGAGCGGACTCCCGCAATTATGGAAGCCGAGTACTGCTTGAAGAGCCGTGGCTGCACGCAATAAGCTGGCGGAGTTCACGATTCTTAGACTGGCTACTCCCGACTGCGACTCGTCCTGGCGTGTTCTGACACGCCGGGGTAGGAACGAGGAATCATGCGCTTCACCGAAATCGGCCAGCAGCTGCGGGCCTATCGCCTGGAATCCGGCCTGCGGGCGGAGGAGATCGCAGCCCGTCTCGGCGTCTCACGCGCGGCGCTGTATCGCTACGAAAAAGGTGAGGTGATCAAGCTCGACACGATCAAGCGCCTCGCCGAGCTGCTGAAGATCTCGCCCCTGTCGCTGCTCGGCATCGGTGTCGAGTATTACAACCGGCCGATCGGGTATTTCGAGCGCATCAGGCAGATCGAGGAGACGGCTGACCAGATCCTACAGCTGCACGGGCCTCTCTGCTATCTCACAACATCAGACGGTTACGACTCGCTGCTGAACGAGGCCTTCGAGGAGGCGCGGCAGAACGCCGATGGCGACCGGGGCTCGCTGCGGGCGCAATCCGAGCAGGTCATGGGCATCCAGGCGGCCCGAAAGCGGATGTACGGGATGCGACGGCCCGGCATCATTGCGATGATCTCGACGGGGTCGCTGCAGCATTTCCTGCGGGTGGGGGTGGCCGGTGCCCTGCCGCTCTCCGAACGCCTGCGGCGGCAGTGCCGCGAAATGGCGGCGACGGAGGTCGAGAACATCGCGACCCTGATGGAGACCGAGCCGATGGGCCTGCAGTTCGGGCTGCTGGCGTCGGCCGAGCCGAGCGGCTCGTTCAAGGTGCTTCGCTCGCGCGACCGGGCCAGCCTGGCGGTCAACCCGTTCCGCCCTGACACCCACCCGAATGCGGAGACCGGAGTGGCGATGGTCACGGGAGCCGACGAGGCGATCGCGGCCCATCAGCGGGTCGCCGAAGCCAATTGGCGCGAGGCTGTAAAGGGCGCCGCTGCCGCCTCGAGGGTGCGCAACCTGCTGGCGCAAGCCCGCGCTTAGAGCAGCGTGCGATCAGGTGGAATCACCTGATAGCGTCGCACAGAGCGCCACCCCTTATCGTCACCCCCGCGAAGCGGGGGTCCACGCCACACATCGATTCCCGCTTCGCTGACATGACGGCTATGAGTCGGCGCTTCCGCGAAGCGGAATGAGATTGCGATAAAAACAAGACCGGTTGCCGGTGTGGCACGCCGGGCCGGTCTGATCGACCAGCAGCAGCAGCGCGTCGGCGTCGCAATCGACGCGGAGTTCCACGAGCTTCTGCACGTGCCCGGAGGTCTCGCCCTTCCGCCAGAGGCTCTGGCGGCTGCGGCTGAAATAGCACACGGCGCCGGTCGCAAGGGTTTCCTCGAGGGCGGCGCGGTTCATCCAGGCCAGCATGAGCACTTCGCCGGTGTCGTGCTGCTGGGCGATGGCCGGCACCAGGCCGTTCGCGTCGAAGCGGATCGCCTCCCGCAGGTCTTCAGCGGAGCAGGGCAAGGCCGCGCTCCAGGTCGGCAATCAGGTCGGCCGGGTCTTCGAGGCCGATATGCAGCCGCATCGCCGGCCCGGCGAAGCCGGGCTCGAAGGTCCGGGTGATGGTGCCCGTGGTCGGCAGGGCGAGACTCTCATAGCCTCCCCAGGAGGCACCGATGCCGAAGAGTTCGAGGCTGTCGATCATCGCCTCCACGGCCTCCGTCGACGTCCCGGCCTGGAAGACGACGCCGAACAGGCTGCAGGCGCCGGTGAAGTCGCGCTTCCAGATGTCGTGCCCCGGCGCGCCGGGCAAGGCGGGGTGGAGCACCTGCGCCACCTCCGGCCGCGCGGCGAGCCAGCGCGCCACGGTCAGACCGGCCTCCATCTGGTGCTGCAGCCGCACCGCGAGGGTGCGGGCGCCCCGCAGCGCCAGCCAGCAATCGTCGGAGCTGGCGTATTGCCCGAGCGCCATGGCGGTGTTGCGCACCCGCTCCCAGTCCTCGTCCGCGGCGGTGGTGATGCTGCCGAGCAGCACGTCGGAATGGCCGCCGACATATTTGGTCAGCGCCTGGATCGAGACGTCGACGCCGTGGCGGAACGGCTGGAAGAAGTGGATGCCCCAGGTGTTGTCGAGCAGCAGCTTGATGCCCTTGGCATGCGCCGCCTTGGCCAGGGCCGGGATGTCCTGCATCTCGAAGGTGTGGCTGCCCGGGCTCTCGGTGTAGAGCACGGCGGTGTTGGGCCGGAACAGCGCGGTGATGCCGGCCGCGTCGATGGTCGGCTGGTAGTAGGTGGTCTCGATGCCGAGCCTGGCCAGCATGGAGTTGCAGAACGAGCGGGCCGGGCCATAGACGCTGTCGGGCACCAGCACGTGGTCGCCAGCCTTCAGGTAGGCGAGCAGCGGCACGGTGACGGCGGCGAGGCCGGAGGAGACGATCTGGCAGCGCGTGCCGCCTTCGATTTCACAGATCGCGTCCTCCAGGGCGTGATGCGTGGGCGTGCCCATGACGCCATAGACCAGTGCCTGGCTGAGGCGGTCCTTGCCCGACTTGCGGCGGTCTTCGCAGGAGGGCTGCAGCACCGTGGAGCCGCGCACCACCGGCGGGTTGACGAAGCCGTGGGTGCGGGTGCCCGGGCGGCCGACGTGACCGAGGCGCGTCTCGAAGGCGTAGCGGCGGCCGGGAGCGTGGTCGTCGGGCATCTAGGTCTCCTTGGGGGTGTCGGGCCGGCCACCCCATTCCGTCCATGAGCCGTCGTAGAGGGCGCCCGGGGGCAGGCCGGCGAGCGTCATGCCGAGGGTCAGGATGGCCGCGGTGACGCCGCTGCCGCAGCTGGTCACCACCGGGCGGCTGCCGTCGACACCGGCGGCGGCGAAGCGGGTGCGCAATTCCTCGGCAGGCAGCAGGGTCTGGTCGGGGGCGAGGAGCTGGGCGTAGGGAAGGTTGCGGCTTCCCGGAATGTGGCCGGAGGGCATGCCGGGGCGGATTTCCGGCAGGCTGCCGTCGAACCGCCCGGCGGCCCGCGCGTCGAGCACCAGCTCTTCGCCGGTTTCCAGGTTGCGCAGCAGGTCGCCGACGGCGCGCAGCCGGCCGGCGCGGAACGCCGGCAGGAATTTTGCCGGGGTGGCCGGGTCGGGGTCGCCGGTTTCGGTGGGGCGACCCTCGGCGCGCCATTTCGGCAGCCCGCCGTCGAGCACCGCCGCCTGGTCATGCCCGAACAGGCCCAT
>JAFAYM010000183.1 GCA_019240395.1 Acidisphaera sp.
CGAGCGGCGTGTCGCATCAGGCGGCTTCGGCGCGCAGCACCAGCCGCCCGGTGACCCGCCCCTCGCGCAGGCGCATCAGCGCGTCGTTGGCCTGCGATTGCGGCACCGTCGACACCGGCAGGGCCTTCACGTCGCCCTTCTGCGCGAGCGCGATTAGCTCGCGCAGGTCCTTCAGCGTACCGACATAGCTGCCCTGGACGGTGAGTGCGCGGATCGCCATCAGTGGCAGTGGCAGGCTTAGCTCGCCGCCGAACAGGCCGACCTGCACCAGGCGGCCACCCTTGCGCAGAGCGTCAAAGGCGAAGCGGGCGGTGGCCGTGCCGTTCACCAGGTCGATCACCGCCAGCACCGGGCCTCCCGCCGCCTCCATGATGCGCCGGGCGACGCCCTCCTCGCTGGCATCGACGGTCTTGCTCGCGCCCGCCTTCATGGCGGCTTCCCGCTTCTCGGCGCTGAGATCGACAACGATGATGTTGCGATGCTGCATCGCAGTGAGAACGGCAATGGCGTTCATCCCGAGCCCACCGGCACCGACTACCACGACCGGCTCGTCCGGCGACAGCGGCATCACCTTTTTGATCGCGGAATAGACGGTGATGCCTGAGCACGCATAGGTGGCCGCCACCGCGGGATCGATCCGCCCGGGATCGACGAGATGGCGCGGGTGCGGCGCGATCACATGCGTCCCGTAACCGCCGTTCTGATAAACTCCGAGGCTGCGCGGCTTGAGGCACATGTTGTCCTCATCGCTCCGGCAGGGCTCGCAGTCGCCGCAGCCGACCCAGGGATAGACGATGCGAAGGTCGCCGATCGAAACGCCGCTCGCTTCCGAGCCGAGCTTCACCACGCGACCGACGATCTCGTGGCCCATGGCGAGGGGCAGTACAACTCCGCGATCCTTGAGCGACATGCGGCTGCCACCGCCGATATCGTAGTAGCCCTCCCAGATGTGCAGGTCGGAGTGGCAGACGCCGCAATGGGTCGTTTCGAGCAGCACCTCCGTGCCCTTCGGCTCCGGCGTCGGCAGCTCGATTTCCTGCAGCGGCGCCCCGTTCTCGACCACGGCCCAGGCGCGCATCGTAGCCTCCCTTGTTCTTGCTGTGCCCGGCGATGGGATACCCGCGAAGGGCCCTGGGTCAAGCCGGCGGCCTTCGCGCCGGATTACTTCACCGGGGGTCACCGCAGGGCAGCCACGAGCGAACGCCTCGACCCGCCGAAAATCGTTGGTCGGAGCGGCGGGATTCGAACCCACGACCCCCAGTCCCCCAGACTGATGCGCTACCAGGCTGCGCTACGCTCCGACCGCGTCGGCGATGTAGCAGGGGACCCCATTGATTGGAAGGCCGCGGCTCAGGCGAGAAGCAACTCCCGCAACGCTTCGAGCTCGGCCAGCACCCGCGACAGTACCGCCCGCAGCTCATCATGCTCCGGCCCGGAGGCGGTCTCCGGAGTCGGATTCGACGCTCCCGGCAGCCGCGGCACCGCCTTGGCCACCAGTTTGGCGGGGGGTAGGCTGGAGGTGCTGAGCCCAGGCATCGGCAGCTGCGGATCACTGGAATCCAACGCCTCGGCATGCGCCTGCTCCTCGGGCGCCGGGGGCGGGATGTCGTCGGAGAGAGTACCGCCCCCCTCACGGAGCAAGCGCTGTACGCCCTTGATCGTGTAGCCCTGGATGTAGAGAAGATCGGAGATCCGGCGCAGCAGGGCAATGTCGTCCGGCCGGTAGTAGCGGCGGCCGCCCCCGCGCTTCAGCGGCCTCACCTGCGGGAACTTGGTTTCCCAGAACCGCAGGACATGCTGTGGGATATGCAGATCGTCCGCCACTTCGCTGATCGTGCGAAAGGCGTTCGGTGCCTTGCGCGGCTTGACCCGGGCGGGGTCGGCGGCAGTCGGATCGGCCTCCGGGTCCACACTCATTCGTCGTCATCCACGGGCGGCGTGAGGCCGTTCACTTCGGCCTTCAGACCCTGGCTCGGGCGGAACACCAAAACCCGTCGCGGCATTATCGGCACTTCCACGCCGGTCTTCGGGTTGCGGCCAACCCGTCGGCCCTTCTGGCGCACGGAAAAGGTGCCAAAGCCACTGATTTTCACAGACTCTCCCGATTCCAGTGCCGCAGACATCCGCTCGAGCACCGTCTCCAGGAGATCGGCGCTTTCGTTACGCGAAAGTCCGACCTGCGTGTAGATCGTCTCCGCCAGGTGCGCACGGGTGACCGTCTGCATTCGAGCAGGCTAGGCAGAGCGTTTCCGCACGTCAAATCCGCAACGATCAGGGTCTTGTAGGCTGAAAGCAAAAAAGAAGGAGAGGGGCTTCACCCCCCGGAGCCCCACAACGGGACACCCTTTCTCAATACCGCACCAAAGCAGAGCCCCAGGTAAGCCCACCACCGAGCGCCTCCATCAAGACGAGATCGCCGCGCCGGATGCGCCCGTCCGTTGCCGCCTCTGCCAGCGCCAGCGGGATCGAGGCGGCTGAGGTGTTGGCGTGGCGGTCCACCGTCACCACAACGCGCTCCGGCGGCAAGCCAAGCTTGCGCCCGACCGCATCTATGATCCGCAGATTGGCTTGGTGCGGCACCAGCCAATCCACCGCGCTGCGCTCGAGGCCGTTCGCCTTTAGCGCTTGATCGACGACCTGGGCAAGCTTGACCACGGCGTGGCGGAACACCTCGCGGCCGTTCATTGCCAGCGTCCCTGGACGATCGTGACGGCCGACCGAGCCGTCGACGTACAGGATGTCACCGAGGCTCCCCTGGGCGTGCAGGTGGGTCGATAGGATACCCCGGCCTGCCTCGCCGCCGGGCCGCAGGAACACCGCTCCCGCACCATCGCCGAACAGCACGCAGGTACCGCGGTCCTGCCAGTCCATGATGCGCGAATAGACTTCGCTGCCGATCACCAACACGCCGCGCGCCTGGCCGGTGCGGATCAGCGCGTCGGCAACCGACAGCCCGTAGATGAAGCCGCTACAGGCGGCGGAAAGGTCAAAGCCGAAGCCGCGGTCGACCCCGAGCTCCGCCTGCACCCGCAGCGCAGTCGCCGGGAAAGCCTGATCGGGCGTGCTGGTAGCCAGGATGATTGCGTCCACGTCCGCCGGCTCGGCCCCGGCGTCGCGCAAGGCGCCGCGTGCCGCCTCCGCCCCCATATGTGCGCAGGTCTCGTGCGGTCCGGCGAGGTGACGCTGACGGATGCCGGTGCGCTCGCGAATCCAGGCGTCCGAAGTATCCACCCTCAGCGCCAGATCGTCGTTGGTGACGACGCGCTCGGGCAGATAGGCGCCGACGCCGGCGAGCAAAGTGCGAATCGCCATTCCGGTCAGCCCGCCGTCGCCAGGCGGGGGCCGCCCTCGTCCTTGTCCTTGGCCAGCCCGGTGCTCAGCTCGGCGATGCGGGCGAGGCCCTCCCTGATGTTCTCGTTGAAGCGATGCACCACCATGTCCATGGCGACGTCAACGGCGTGGGCGAACCCCTCGGCGTCAGTGCCGCCATGCGACTTCACGACGACACCATTCAATCCGAGCATCACCGCGCCGTTATAGCGACGCGGGTCGAGCCACTCGCGCAGCCGATCGAGCCCGGGACGGGCAAGCAGGTAGCCGAGCCGGGCCATGAGGCTGCTGGAAAACACCTGGCGCAGCAGGTCTCCGATCAGCCGCAGCGCGCCCTCGCCGGTCTTCATCGCGATGTTTCCGGAGAAGCCGTCGGTCACCACCACGTCGGTGGTCCCCGCACCGATGTCGTGGCCCTCGATGAAGCCGTGGAATTGCGGGCCGACGTGGCTCGCCTTCAGCACGTCGGCCGCTTGGCGCAGGCTCTCGTCGCCCTTCTGCTCTTCGGCACCAACATTCAAAAGGCCGATGGTCGGCCCCGTCAGGCCGAGTACGGTTCGGGCGAACACGTCGCCCATGATGGCGAACTCCACCAGGTTGCGGGCATCGCAGATGATGTTGGCGCCGAGGTCGAGCATAACCACGTCACCGCGGGCCGACGGTCCGATGCCGGCGATCGCCGGGCGGTCGATGCCGGGCAGCGTTTTGATGATGATTTTGGCCAATGCGAGCAATGCCCCGGTGTTGCCGGCTGTCACCACGCCGGCCGCCTCGCCGCCGGCGACCGCGTCGATAGCGATGCGCATGGAGCTGTCGCGGCTGCGCAGCGCCGCGATCGGCTTCATGTCATTGCCGATCACCTCCGCGGCGTGGCGTAGCGTGCAGGCAGCCTCCGCCTTGGGATGACGCTCCAGCAGTGGCTCCACGAGAGCCGTGTCGCCCACCAGGAGGAAGCGAGCCTCGGGATGGCGCTCGGCGGCGATCGCCAGACCGGCGACGATGACACCCGGCGCATGGTCGCCTCCCATGGCGTCAACTGCGAGGGTGTAGATCGTGCTCAAGGTCCGGCAGGTCTCGGAAAGGCCAAGCGCCCGCCTCGCCTCAGATCCGGACGGCGCCCTTCAGGGCCTTTCCTGCCGTCACCACCTCGCGCCCGTTGTGATGACCGCAATGTGCGCAGACATGGTGGGGCCGCTTCAGCTCGCCGCAATTCGGGCACTCCGCATGCGACTCGACTGACAAGGCGATGTGGCTGCGGCGCATGCCCCGCCGCGAGGGGGAAGTTTTCCGCTTGGGAACGGCCATGGGACAGCGCCCTCCGGTATCGATGACATCCGGCCGGCGCAGGGCCCGACGGCTTCGTGTCAAATTGGTTTTGGCGTGAGCGGCGGCCTCTAGCAGAGGGCAAGGCCCCGGGCAAGAGAGCGAGGCGAGCAACGTCCCGCGGGCAGGCCCTAGGGCGGCGGCTTCAGCCCAACCAAGCCAGCGAAGGGACCCACAGCCTCTTCGTCTTGTTCAGACCCGGTGGGAGGCAGCACGGCATCGGGCTTGCGCGGGTAGGGATCGAGTCCCAGGGCAAGCTGCTCCGCCGCTGCCTCGCCGAGATCGAGGACACCGCCGTGGTAGGGGATCTCGTCCTCGGCATCCGGATCAGGGTCGTCTCTCTCCGTGCCCTGGGGCAGGAAGCGGACGGTGAACCGCTCGTCCAGCTCCGTCTCGAACTCCTCGAGGGTGACTACGCAGATCTGCACCAGCCGAGCCTTGAGGTGGCCTTCGGCGGCGATCACGCCGGATCGCACCGGAATCAGCCGGAACGCGCAGTTGAGCGAGAGCAGCGCCGGCAATCCCATGCGCCTCGCCAGTACGGCGCATTCCGCCGGGTTGGCCTCCACCAACACCTCCCGCCCGCCTGGCGGGACTGCCTCCGCCGCCAGCGGTCGGCGGAGCTCGAGGGTCATGGCGCCAGCTCCGTGATGGGTCCAGCAGAGGTCATCGGCAGGAAGCTGGCTTCACCCGTTGCCAGTCGGGAGAGCGGCTGCCCCGCGAGATGGCGGTCCTGCGCGAAGGCGAGCCGTGCCAGATCGGGGGCGCCGCCCGCCGCCTCGCCGCGCCAGATGTTGCGCGCGAGGGCAGCGGCGAGAGTCGCCGGGTCGCCCTCCTGCATCGCCGCCTCGTAGGCGGCACAGCGACCGTGGAAGGCCTCCCACATCACGCGCACCCGCTTGCCGACGGCGAGATCGCCGACCCCCAGTTCGCGCAGATTGATGTCCATGTCGCTGAACATGGCATCGAACACCGCTTGCGCCAGCGCCGGCCCGGGAGGCGGCAGCCGGCGGAGGCGGCGGATCAGCAGGAAGGCATGCAGCCCGATCAGGTCGAACCGGCCGTCCAGCGTGTCGGGAACACCGAACGTGGTATAGAGGGCGGAGTCGCGCGCCGCCCTGACCGCCGCCCCATACAGCATGAACCCGGCTCGCTCGTGCCGGTGACGCGGGATCAAGCCGAACAGCACCGTGCCACCTCCGGGCTCCCGGACAGCAATCTTCGCGGCCGACATCTTCCGGGCAGGCGCTGGCCGGGGAGACAATTGACACAGCCTGGACCGCGTGACACGCCGCCGCCTTTCCGCCTGCGCTTCATGGTCCTCCTTACCGGGGATGCCGCGAGAGGCGCGGCCAAACTGCCCGAGGAGCGCCGCCTTGCGCAAATCCCCGATACTGACCGATCTCACGAGGACCTTGGTGCTTTCGGCGGCCCTGGCGCTCGCCGGGTGCAGCTTCTTCGAGGCCCCGGCGCAGGTGCGCGGCAACCGAGTCGGGCCGGACGCCCTAAAGGAGCTGGTGCCCGGGACGTCGACGCGCGCCGACGTCACGTCACTTCTCGGCTCACCGACGACGCGCGCCACCTTCGACGATAACAAGTGGGTCTATATCGGCGAGGTGACCCGGCCGGAGATCGGCCGCACGCAGGGAGTGCTGCAGCAGCAGGTGATCGTGTTGACCTTTGATCAGGCAGGCGTGCTGCGGGAGGTGCAGCAACTGACCCAGAAAGACAGCAAGCCGGTCGACGTGGTGGCCCGGGCGACACCCTCGCCGGGGAGCAGCGCCTCGTTCATGCAGCAGCTGCTCGGCAACGTCGGACGCTTCAACGTACCGGCGTCGACCGAAGGCAGTGTCACCACCGGCGGTGCCCCGAGCGCCAGCAGCCCCTAGCGGGCGCTGAAAAGCCAGGCGACGGCTTCGCTCTCGCTCTGTGGGGGTAGCGGTCTCCCATGACTCCGTTCAAGTAGCGGATTCCAAAGGCTTCGTCCTTGACGGACTGAGGTCCCATCGCTGGCTGATTTCTGCTCCGATCAGCAATTTTCAGCCGACTGCTCTCGGCCGACCGAGCGGCTTTGGGTGGGTGGCCGGGCGTGTTAGACGTCGCAGCGAAGCAGTCCAAAGGGTCGTACCCATGAACGAGCAGACGCAACCGGTCAGCCTGGCCCGCTTCTTCGGCGCGCCGCTGGCCGAGACCGACCCGGACCTGGCCGCGGCCATCGGAGCGGAGCTGGTCCGCCAGCAGGATGGCATCGAGCTGATCGCCAGCGAGAACATCGTCTCGCAAGCGGTGCTGGAGGCGCAAGGCAGCGTGCTGACCAACAAATACGCCGAGGGCCTGCCGGGGAAGCGTTATTACGGGGGCTGCGTGAACGTCGACGTCGTCGAGCAGCTCGCCATCGAACGTGCGAAGCAGCTTTTCGGCTGCGCTTTCGCCAACGTGCAGCCGCATTCCGGGGCGCAAGCCAATCAGTCCGTGCTGCTTGCCCTGATGAAGCCCGGCGACACCATCATGGGCATGAGCCTGGCCGCCGGTGGCCACCTGACCCATGGAGCGGCGCCGAACCTGTCGGGTAGATGGTTCCGGCCGGTGCAGTACGGCGTACGGCGGGATGACGGGCTGCTCGACTACGAGGAGCTGGAGCGGCTGGCGCTGGCGGAAAAGCCCGGGCTGATCATCGCCGGCGGCTCGGCTTATCCGCGCATCATCGACTTTCCGAGGATCCGCCGCGTGGCCGACGAGGTCGGTGCCATCTTCATGGTCGATATGGCGCATTTCGCCGGTCTGGTTGCCGCCGGTCTCCATCCCTCGCCCCTGCCACACGCCCACGTGGTCACCACCACGACGCACAAGACACTGCGCTGCGGCCGTGGCGGCATGGTGCTGTCCAACGACCCCGAGATCGGCAAGAAGATCAACTCGGCGGTATTCCCCGGCCTTCAGGGTGGCCCGCTGATGCACGTCGTTGCGGGCAAGGCGGCGGGCTTTGCCGAGGCCCTGCGGCCGGAGTTCCGGCAATACCAGAAGGCAGTGGTGGAGAACGCCCGCGCGCTCGCCGAGACGCTGGCTGAACGGGGCCTCGCCATCTTTACCGGCGGCACCGACACACACCTGCTGCTGGTCGATTTGCGGCCCAAGCACGTCACCGGCCGCGCTGCCGAGGCCTCGCTCGAACGCGCCCGCATCACTGCCAATAAGAACGCAATCCCGTTCGACCCGGAGAAACCGACGGTGACCTCCGGCGTCCGCCTGGGCTCGCCGGCCGCCACCACGCGCGGCTTTGGCGTCACCGAATTCCGCGAGGTCGGCGTGATGATCGACGAGGTGCTGGAGGGGCTGGCGCGCTCGAACGACGGCAGCAACGCAGCCGCCGAAGCGGCGGTGGGCGCCCGCGTGCTGGAGCTGTGCGGCCGCTTCCCGATCTATGGCCGAGGCCGATGAATGCGCTGTCCCTTCTGCGGCAACGAGGACACGCAGGTCAAGGACAGCCGCCCGACCGATGACGGATCGGCGATCCGCCGGCGGCGATTCTGCGGCGGCTGCGGCCAGCGCTTCACGACCATCGAACGAGTGCAGCTGCGCGAGCTGACGGTGGTGAAATCCGACGGCCGCCGGGTGCCGTTCGACCGCGACAAGCTGGCCCGCTCGGTGCGCATCGCCCTGCGCAAGCGCCCGGTTCAGGAGGAGCGGATCGAGCGCATCGTCAACGGTATCGTCCGCCAGCTCGAGGCAAGCGGCGAGAGCGACATCGCCAGCAAGCAGGTGGGCGAGCTGGTCATGGAGACGCTGAAGGAGGTGGACGCCGTCGCTTATGTCCGTTTCGCCAGTGTCTATCGCAACTTCCGGGAGGCCAAGGATTTCGAGGCCTTCCTGGGCTCGCTCGGCGAGGCTACATGAGCGGCATGGAGGATCTTGCCCATATGCGGGCGGCGCTCGCCTTGGCGCGGCGCGGTTTCGGCAACACCTGGCCCAATCCGTCGGTTGGCTGCGTCATCGTCAAGGACGGGCGCGTGGTCGGGCGGGCGGTGACGGCACCGGGCGGGCGGCCACATGCCGAGACGCTGGCGCTCGCCATGGCCGGTGCGGCGGCGCGCGGGGCGACCGCCTATGTCAGTCTCGAGCCCTGTTGCCACACCGGCCGCACACCGCCCTGCACCGACGCACTGATCGCCGGGGGGATCGCGCGCGTGGTCGTGTCCGCGGGCGACCCTGATAAGCGGGTCGATGGCGCCGGCTTCGCCCGGCTGCGCGCGGCAGGAATCGCGGTCGAGGAAGGCGTGCTGGCAGCGGAGGGGCTGGACGTCGTTGCGGGATTCGCCAGCCGGATCTGCCGGACGCGGCCCCTGGTAACCCTGAAGCTAGCCTCCACCCTCGACGGCCGCATCGCCACCCATGCCGGCGAGAGCAAGTGGATCACCGGCCCGGCGGCGCGGCGGGCAGCCCATGCTCTGCGCGGCCGCAACGACGCGGTGTTGATCGGCGTCGGCACGCTCCTCGCCGACGACCCGAAGCTCACCTGCCGTATTCCGGGATTGAAGAAGGTGCCAGACTTGCGCATCGTCGCCGACAGCCATTTGCGCACGCGGCTCACCTCCAGCATTGCTGCCACCGCGCGCGAGGTGCCTTCCTGGTTCCTGGTGCGCGCCGGCACCGATCCCGAGCGCCAGCGCGCCATGATCGACCTCGGTGCCGAGGTCATCGAGGTCCCGCCGGGCAGCGTCGGCATTGACCTTCCGGCGGCGCTGAGAATGCTGGCCAAGCGAGGGCTGACCCGGCTGCTCGTTGAAGGCGGCGCGCAGATCGCGGCCGCCTTGCTGCGCGCCGACCTGGTCGACCGGATCGCCTGGTTTCATGCGCCGACAGTGATCGGCGCTGACGGCTGGCCTGCCGCCCAGGCGTTCGGCGTCGAACGGCTCGACGCGATGCCGCGCTTCGTGCGTACCAACAGCGTGGCCATCGGCGAGGACATGCTGACCGAGCTTGTCCGTGCCGACGCCGTGGCTGAGGCTGCCTGATGTTCACCGGCATCGTCACCGCCCTCGGAACGGTGCGCAAGCTGACGCCGCTTGGCGCCGGCCGCGACATGCGCCTGACCATCGAAGCACCCTGGCCGGACACCGCGAGCATCGCTATCGGCGCCTCGATCGCCTGCTCGGGCTGCTGTCTCACCGCGATCGCTGTCGGGCCAGACTGGTTCGTCGTGCAGGCCTCCGCCGAGACGCTCTCGCAGACCACGCTCGGCACCTGGCGCGTCGGCAGCCGCGTCAACCTCGAGCGCGCGCTCCGGCTCGGGGACGAGCTGGGCGGGCATATCGTCTCCGGCCATGTCGACGCTGTCGGTGAGACCATCGAAGGGCGCTCGGAAAACGAGTCCATGCGCTGGCTCTTCCGCGCCCCGGCCGCGCTCGCCCGCTACATCGCCCGCAAAGGCAGCATTGCCGTCGAGGGCGTATCGCTCACCGTCAACGAGGTGGACGGCGCGGTTTTCGGCGTCAACATCATCCCGCATACCATGGCGGTCACCAGCTTCGGCGCGCTGTCACCAGGCGTTCCGGTCAATCTCGAGGTCGACATGCTCGCGCGCTACGTCGCCCGGCTGGCGGAATTCCCATGAAGATCGGCGACACGATCAACGGCCTCAAGAGCGCCAGCCTGCACGAATACCTCTCCTCGACGGACGAGCTGATCGAGGAAGCGCGGGCCGGGCGCATGTTCATTCTGGTCGATGACGAGGACCGCGAGAACGAAGGCGACCTCGTCATGCCGGCGCAGTTTGCGACACCGGACGCGATTAACTTCATGGCACGCCACGCCCGGGGGCTGATCTGCCTGGCGATGACCCGCTCGCGCGTCGAGCGGCTCGGACTGCCGCTGATGAGCCAATCCAACGGCACCCGTCACCAGACCGCCTTCACCGTGTCCATCGAGGCCCGTGAGGGGGTAACAACGGGCATCTCGGCCGCCGATCGCGCCCGCACCATCGCGGTCGCCATCAACCCGGATTCCACTCGCGACGACATCGTCACCCCCGGCCACGTCTTTCCGCTGATGGCGCGCGAGGGCGGCACGCTGGTGCGCGCCGGGCACACCGAGGCGGCGGTCGACATCGCGCGGCTGGCCGGACTGAACCCGGCCGGCGTGGTCTGCGAAATCATGAACGATGACGGCAGCATGGCGCGCCTGCCCGACCTTGTGAGCTTCGCCCAGCACCACAACCTCAAGCTCGGCACTATCGCCGACCTGATCGGCCACCGCCGCCGTACCGAGCGCCTGGTCCGCCGCGTCGCCGAGGGACCGTTCCATCACGACACCGGCGGCGACTGGCGCGTCATCGCCTACGCCACGACCTTCGACTACGCCGAGCATATGGTGCTGGTGAAGGGTGATGTTTCCGGGCCGGAGCCGGTGCTGGTGCGCATGCACCAGGTCGACGTCGTCGACAATCTGCTGCAGGGACCGTACTGGTGGGTGTTCCACGGCGCCATGCGCATGATCGCCGAAGTCGGGCGCGGCGCTGTCGTCGTGATCCGGGAGACCAAGCCCACCGCCGTCTCCGACCGGCTGCGCATGCGTGCCGCCAGCCCGCGGCCGCAGACCGAGCTGCGCGACTACGGCATCGGCGCGCAGATCCTCGCCGATCTCGGCGTGCAGAACATGATCCTGCTGACCAATGCGCGCCGCACAATTGTCGGCCTCGAGGGCTACGGACTGAACGTCGTCGACCGGCGGCCGATCGAGGGCATTCCCGACGGACACGGCGAATGAGACAGGGAGTGTCTCAGCAATGAGCACGCGCGATGCCACACTGCCGGTCGCGCCGAGCGTACCGGGAGCCGCACCGCATCTGCTGGTGGTGCGTGCGCCCTACTATCGCGAGGTGGTCGACGGCCTCGGCGATGGCGCCGCGCGCATCCTGCGCGAAGCGGGCGCTACCTCCGAGACGCTGGATGTTGCGGGCGCCTTTGAGCTGCCGCAGGCGATCCGCATCGCGCTGCACGGGCGCACCAGGTTCGACGGCTACGTCGCCTTGGGCTGCGTGGTGCGCGGCGAGACCGACCACTACGACTATCTCTGCCGGGAAATCCTGGCCGGCCTGATGCAGGTGGCCCTCACACACGGTCTGGCGCTCGGCGCTGGGGTGCTGACCGTGCACAGGATTGAGCAGGCGCTCGCGCGCTCCGCCCCGAATGGCCACAATAAGGGCGCCGAGGCGGCCGTGGCGGCCCTGGTGCAGATCGCCGCGGGCCGCCGGCTAGGAGCGTTTTGATGGGCGCCGACGCGACGCCGACGCGGCCGCGCACGGCGTCACGCGTCGCCGCGGTGCAGGCGCTGTTCCAGGGCGAGCAGGCGCAAGACAATCTGGAATCGGTCATCGATCAGTTCGTTCGCCACCGGCTCGGCGCGCCGCCCGGCAATGGCGGCGCGCAAAGAGCTTACGAAGGGGCTTATGAAGAGGGGCGCATTCCCGACGCCCAGGTACCGTTGTTTGCGCGCATCGTCCGCACCGCGACCGCGCAGCAGGACGCGATCGATTTGCGGCTGGCTCACGCGCTGCCGCCGGACTGGCCGCTGCCGCGGCTCGACCCGGTGCTGCGCGCCCTGCTCCGCGCCGGAGCCGCCGAGCTGCTGATGCTCAACGGGCCGCCGGCGAAGGTGGTGATCAACGAATATATTGACGTCGCACACGGCTTCTTCACCGGCGAGGAGCCGCGGATGGCCAATGGCGTGCTGAACCGCATCGCCCGCGAGTTGCGCGCGCCGGAGTTTCCCGCCGAACCTGCGGGTGCGGGGTGAGGGAAGAACTGCCGCGCGAATTCGCGCTGATCGCGCGCCACTTCCGCCCACTCGCCGGGCCCGGCGCGCTCGATCTCGAGGACGATGCCGCCGTGCTGGCCCCGCCCACCGGCCGCGAACTGGTGCTGGCGGCTGACGCAATGGTGGAAGGCGTGCATTTCCTGCCGGGCGAGGCAGCGGACCTGGTTGGGCGCAAGCTGCTTCGCGTCAACCTCTCCGACTTGGCGGCAATGGGCGCGACGCCGCTCAGCTATCTGATGACCCTCGCCGCCCCCGCCGACACGCCGGACACGTGGTTCGCCGACTTCGCGGCCGGGCTGGGGCAGGACCAAGCGCGCTATGGCATCGGACTGCTCGGCGGCGACACCACCTCGACCCCGGGCCCGCTTTGCCTGTCGCTGACCATCCTCGGGCACGTGGCACCGGGTGCGGCGATCCGCCGGCGAGGCGCCCGGCCCGGCGACGCGATCTGGGTTACCGGCACGATCGGCGACGGCGTACTCGGCCTGTATGCCCTGCAGGGACGGCTGGACGATCCATCGGGGGTGCTCGCGGCGCGCTACCGCCTGCCCGAACCGCGGCTCGGCCTCAACCTCGCCGGCATCGCCTCCGCTGCGATGGATATCTCCGATGGGCTGGTGCAGGAGGTCCAGCACCTTTGCCGCGCCGGAGGGCTCGGCGCGCAGATCGACGCCCAAGCCGTTCCGCTTTCCGAGGCCGCCCGCGCCGCTGGGCCGCAATACTTGGCCGCCTGCCTTTCCGGCGGCGACGATTACGAGCTGGTGATGGCGGTCCCCCCGGAGCGCGAGCCGGCGCTGCTTGCGGCCGGGGGCGCGGCGGGGATTGCGCTCACCCGCATCGGCCGATTTGTGCCGGGCGCGGACGTGAGTGTGCGCGACGCTCAGGGCTCCCCTGTCGAGCTTGCCGTGGCCGGCTGGAGCCACTTCCGGTGAACCGCAACGTATGGCTGCTCTTCTGCTGCCAAGCCCTGATGAACGCCACCGTAGTCGGGCAGGTCACCATGAGCGCCCTGGTCGGCTACAGCCTGGCTCCGAACAAGGCGCTCAGCACCCTGCCCTACGCCATCCAGATGCTCGGCGTGATGGCTGCCTCCATACCGGCCGGGCTGGTCTTTGCACGGCTAGGCCGCAAGCCCGGGTTCATGCTTGGCGTCGCCGGCGCCATCCTCGGCAGCCTGCTGTTCGCGCTGGCGATCTGGGAGACGAGCTTCTGGCTGTATTGCCTGGCTGCGGTGCCGGCGGGGCTCGGCTTCGGCATCGCCCAGCACTACCGCTTCGCCGCCGCAGAGGTGGCCGACCCCGCCGCCCGGCCACGCGCCATCGCCCTGGTAATGACCGGGGGCCTGCTCGCTGGCGTGCTCGGCCCCGAGTTGGTCAAGCGGAGCAAGGATCTGCTGCCACCGCTCCTGTTCCTCGGCACCTACCTCATGCTCGTCGGACCTTCGATCGTCTGCGCCGTGCTACTGGCTTTCACCCGCCTCCCGCCGGCACCGCCACGCACCCGCTCCTCGGTGCCGATCCGCGCCATCCTGGCTCGCCCCACCTTCGTCACCGCGGTGATCGCAGCACTCGCCGGCTACGGCTCCATGAGCCTGATCATGACCTCGACCCCGGTGCAAATGATGCTGTGTGGGTTTCCGGTGAACGACAGCATCGACGTGATCCGCGCCCACTCCATAGCCATGTACGCACCGGGCTTCGTCACGGGGAGGCTGATCCAGCGCTTCGGCATGCATCGCATCATCTGCATCGGCGGTGCGCTGGCGATCCTTTGCGCCGGGCTATCCTGGACCGGATCATCCTATCTGACCTTCCTGACGGCGCTGGTTCTGCTCGGCTTCGGCTGGAATTTCATGTTCGTCGGGGCGACCACGTTGCTGACCACCGCCCACGACATGCAGGAACGCGTGCGTGTGCAGGCCACCAACGACTTCATCGTGTTCGGAACCGTGGCATTCAGCGCGCTCGCATCGGGGGTGGTCGAGAGCCAGGCGGGGTGGCTTACGCTGAACATGGCGATCCTGCCGCCTATCATGGTGGCGATCGGGCTGGTGCTCTGGCACCGGCAGGAGGCAAGGCCAGGGCTCCGCCCTGGACCCGCTGGGGTCAGCGGACCCTAGTCCCCATTACTCAAGTGATGAGGTCTGGGGTCCTCCGTCCGCAGCCGGGTTCAGGGACAGAGGCCTTGGGCTTGCTTCCTTCATCACGATCAGCTCACGTCCCTCCTGCACCATGTCACCCGCAGCGCAGCGCAGCTCGACGATCGTTCCCTCGGAGGGCGCGGTCAGGGTCAGCTCCATCTTCATGGCCTCGATTACCAGCAGCGTTTGTCCGCGCGTCACCGGCGCGCCGGCCTCCACCAGCACGCGCGTGACGGTCCCGGGGATCGGCGCCATCACCTTGCCGCCATCGGCGGTCTCGCCCGCCGATGGCGCGTAGGGATCGATCAGGACCAGCTCGGCCACTTCCTCGGCCGTGAACACGCTGACCCGTTCGCCATCGGCGCTCGTCGAGCAACGGACCTGCCGATCATCAAACCGCAACTGCCCTTCGTCCCCGGCGACAACATGCCCGCCGTCCGGGAGCACCATGCGATAGCTCCC
>JAFAYM010000038.1 GCA_019240395.1 Acidisphaera sp.
TCCTCGGCCGGGCAGCTCGAAATGGAGATGCTGCGGCAGGCGACGAAAGGAACCTACCGTCACGTGCCCTATGACGGCGGCAATCCCGCGGTGATCGCGGCCGTGGCAGGCGAGACGCCGGTGGTCGGCTGCCTGCTCGTCGAAGCCGGTGACATGATCCGGGCCAAGCGTCTGGTGCCGCTCGCCGCGATTTCGGACAAGCCGGTGCCGCTCGCCGGATACGGCGACATCCCGCCGGTGACGCAATGGATACCGGGCATGGCGGCGCCGCTGAACTATTTCGGCATCTGGCTGCCGAAGGACGCGCCGGCGGAAATCAGCGCCACGATGACCCAGGTCTGGCACGACCGGATCGCGAGCTCGAAGGTGCTGCAGGATTACGCGAGCCGCCGGGCCGCGCTGTTCACCCCGCTCGACGGCGCGCAGGCGCATGACGAGGCGATGAAGCTGGTGCGCCAGGCAGCGTGGCTCTACTACGACGGCGGCAAGGCGAAAGTCTCGCCCGACAGTCTCGGCATCGGCCGCGCCTGACCGCGGCGCCGGATGTCGCACTCCGCCGACAGCCCGCCGCCGAGCCCGGGCACCGACCTTGCGGTCGCCGCCGGCTTTCTCGTCTTCGGCCTGGCGGTGGTCGCGGCATCGGCTGCTATGCCGACCTTCACCGACCAGGGCACGCCGGCTTACGTGGCGCCGGGGCTGGTGCCGGCGTTCCACGGCACGGTCATTGGCCTGCTGTCGCTGGTGCTGGCGACGCGCTCGATACTCCGCGGTGCCTTCCGCCCGGCGGCGCCGGCCGGCGGAGCGGAGCGTCGGGCCATTCTGCGCATTGCCGTCGCCTCGGTGCTGACGGTCGCCTTCTCCGGCTTCATGGTCGGACGGCTGCCGTTCTGGGCGGCGGCGGCGATTTTCGTCTTCGTGTTCATCCTGGCATTCGAATGGCGGCCCGGCCTTGCCGCATCGGTGCTGGCGCGCATCGCCGGCATTGCCCTGGCAATCGGGCTGGTCACGGGCTGGGGCATCACCTTGCTGTTCGAGCACGTGTTCCTCATCCGCATGCCCTGACCGATGCTCCAGAACCTGTCCATGCTCGGCGGCCAGCTGGCGGATCAGGCGAGCCTGATGACGCTGTTCAACGTGCTCTGGGCGACGTTTGCCGGCATCGTCGTGGGATCGCTGCCGGGTCTCACCGCCACACTTGGCGTGGCGCTGATGACCAGCCTGACGTTCAGCTTGGCGCCGAACCAGGCGATCCAGGTGCTGATCTGCGTCTATGTCGGCGCGATCTATGGCGGCAGCCGTAGCGCCATCCTGCTCAACATCCCCGGCACCCCGGCCAGTGCGGCGAGCACGCTCGACGGCTTTCCGCTGGCGCGCCAGGGCTTGGCCGGCCGTGCCATGGGCATCAGCACGACGGGGAGCTGGCTCGGCACGCTGTGCGGCACTTTGGTGATGGCGTCGCTGGCGCCGTTCCTGGCGCAGTTCGCGCTCTCCTTCGGCTCCTACGAGCTGTTCTGGGTGGCGGTGTTCGGCATCGTCATCTCCGGCACGCTGGCCGGCGGCGATCCGCTGAAGGGCTACATGGTCGGCTTTCTCGGCCTGTTCATTTCCACGATCGGCCAGGACGCGCAGCACGCCTATCCGCGCTTCGCCTTCGGTAATTCCGATCTGGCGGGCGGCATTGGCCTGCTGCCGGCGCTGGTCGGTGCCTTCGGGCTTGCCGAAGTGCTGACGGCGATGGGACGGCCGCAGGTGAAGGGTGTCATCACCAAGGTGGGATCGGTGCTGCCGCGCCCGGCAGACGTGGCCCGCTACTGGCGCACCATCCTGCGGTCGGGATTGATCGGCACCTTCACCGGAACCCTGCCCGGCCTCGGCGAGGAGACGGCCGCTTTCGCCGCCTATGCCGCCGCCAGGCGCGGCAGCCGCGAACGCGAGAAATTCGGCAATGGCAGCATCGAGGGGCTGATCGCAGCGGAAACCGGCGAGAGCGCCTGCGTCCCCGGCGCGATGATCCCGGTGCTGACGCTCGCGGTGCCGGGCTCGGCGCCGGCGGCGGTGCTGATGGCGGCCATGTTCATCCACGGTCTCAATCCGGGGCCGATGCTGCTGGTGACGACGCCGGAATACCTCTATCGCGTGGTCGCCATGCTGATGATGGCTGACATGGCCAAGCTGTTCTACGGCTTCTTCCTGGTGCGCCCGCTGCTGCTGATCCTGCGCGTTCCGCGCGAGCGGCTGATGCCGGTGATCGTCCTGCTCTGCACCATCGGTGCCTACGCGACGACGGCGCGGGTGTTCAACATCTGGGTGATGCTGGTGTTCGGGCTGCTCGGCATGCTGCTGCGGCGCTGGAAGTTCCCGATGGCGCCGATGATTCTCGGCATGGTGCTGGGCGAGCTGCTCGACAAGAATTTGCTGCGCGGCCTCACGATATCGGACGGCAGCATCCTGCCCTTCTTCACGCGGCCGATCTGCATCGTGCTGGCGTGTCTGACGCTCGCGTCGGTGGTGTTCTCCATCCCCGGCGTCTCGGCCTGGCTGCGCCGCCGGCTGCGGCCGGGCGCGCAGCGGACCGCGATCGGCTGATGGGCGAGCGCCGGCGGGACGCGAAGACCTCGCGCCAGGCGCTGCTGGCGGCCGGCCGCGCCGTGTTCGCGGCCAAGGGTTTTGCCGGCTCGCGCGTCGAGGCGATCGCCCGGCGCGCCGGCCTCAATAAGCAGCTCGTCTATCATTATTTCGGCAGCAAGGACGGGCTGTACCAGGCGGTGCTGGAGCAGGCCTACGCCGACATAAGGGCGCGCGAGCAGGCCCTTGTCCTGGCCGACCTGCCGCCCGAGCTTGCGTTGCGGGAACTCGTGCTGTTCAGTTTCGACTATCTCCGGGACCATCCGCACTTCATCGCGCTGCTGAACGACGAGAACCTGTGCGGCGCGCAGCATGTGCGCCGCTCGCGCGAGCTGACTGACATGCATGCGCCGCTGATCGCGCTGATCGACCGCACGCTGCGCGCCGGCGCCGCCGGCGGCTGCTTCCGGCACGATATCGATCCGCTGCAGCTCTACATCTCCATTGCCGCCCTGCCGTATTTCTATTTTTCCAACACGGCCACGCTCTCCGCCATCTTCCGTCGGGACCTGCGCGCGCCGGCCGAGATCGCAGCCCGGCGGCGCCATGTCCTCGAGTTCGTCATGGCGGCGGTGCGGTCGGAGCGGCAAGCCGCGGTGCAAGAGCGCGCTGCATGACCGGGAGAGCGATGCGCATGTCGTCCGACCCCCTGCCCGCCCGCCTTGCCGATGAAGCGGCGCTCGATGCGCTGATGGCGACGCCCGACCCGGCGCTGGTGGCCGAGATGGCGGCGCTGGAGGGCGACATCCTCATCCTCGGCGTCGGCGGCAAGATGGGCCCGACCTTGGCTCGCCTGGCGCGCAACGCCGCTCCCGACAGGCGCGTCATCGGCGTTGCCCGCTTCAGCGCGCCCGGCCTGCGCGAGGCGCTGCAGCGTGACGGCATCGAGACGATCGCCGCCGACCTGCTCGACCGCGACGCGGTGCAGCGGCTGCCGCGCGTACGCAACGTGCTCTATCTCGCGGGATTCAAGTTCGGCGCTTCCGGCGATCCGGCGATCACCTGGGCGATGAACGTGCATGCGCCGGCGCTGGCTGCCGAAGCCTTTCGAGACTCGCGCATCGTCGCCTTCTCGACGGGGTGCGTCTATCCCTTCGCGCCGGTGTCGCAGGGCGGCTCGACCGAAGACACGCCGCTCGACCCGCCCGGCGAGTACGCCGTGACCTGCGTCGGGCGCGAGCGGATGTTTGCCTATTTCTCGCGCCTGCATGGGACGCCCGGACGCCTGTTCCGGCTGAATTACGCCATCGACCTGCGCTACGGCGTGCTGCACGACATCGCCCGCAAGGTACGCGACGGCACCGATCTCGACGTGACGACGGGGCATGTCAACGTGATCTGGCAGGGCGACGCCTGCGCCCAGGCATTGCGCTGCCTCGGCCATTGCACCACGCCGACCAGCCCGCTCAATGTCAGCGGGCCGGAGACGCTGTCGGTGCGGTGGCTGGCCGGCGAGTTCGGCCGGCGGCTCGGGCGGGTGCCGGCGATCACCGGCACGGAGGCGCCGACGGCGTGGCTGACCAACACCGCCGCCGCCAACCTGCTGTTCGGCTATCCCCGCGTGCCGCTCGCGGCGATGCTGGACTGGGTGGCGGATTGGGTGGCGAACGACCGGCCCAGCCTGAACAAGCCGACCAAGTTCGAGGTGCGCAGTGGCGCCTACTGAGCGCGTCATCCTCTCCGCGGCTGAGATCCCGCAGGCGCTCGCGCTGTCCGATGAGGCCGGCTGGAACCAGTCCGCGGAGGATTGGGCGGTGTTCGTCAGGCATGGCAAGGTGCTTGGCCTGCTCGCGCAGGGACGGCTGGCGGCGACCGCCGCGGTGCTGCCCTATGGCGAGGCGTTCGGCTGGATCTCCATGGTTCTGGTCACCGCCGGGTGCCGCCGACGCGGCTACGCACGCGAGCTGATGACGGCGTGCATCGCCCGGCTGCGCGAGACGGGCCGCGTCGCGTTCCTGGATGCGACGCCGGCGGGTGCGGCGGTCTATGCGGCATTCGGCTTCCGCGCGCTTTGTGGGATGCAGCGCTGGGCGGGCAACGGCACCGGCCGGGCGACGCCGAGCCGTGCCGAAGTGGCTGACATCGACGCGCCGGCGTTCGGCGCCGATCGCCGCTTCCTGCTGGACAGCTTCCTCGGCCGGCCAGGCAGCGCGGCCTACGCAGCCGACGGCGGCTGCGTGCTGCTGCGGCCCGGGCGCCATGCCATGCAGATCGGACCGCTGGTGGCCGACACCACGAGCGCCCCGATGCTGCTGGACAGCGCCATCGCGGCGGCGCACGGACCGGTGGTGATCGACCTGCTGGAAAGCGGTGCCGCGCTGGAACCCTGGCTCGAGGCGCGCGGCTTTACGCCGCAGCGGCGGTTCCTGCGCATGGCGCTCGGTGCCGCCTCGATGCCCGGCGATCCGGCGCGCCTGCTGGTCGCGGCCGGCCCGGAATTCGGCTGAAAGGAATTGGCCATGGGCTTGCACCGCTCTGCTCTGCCCGCACCGGTGATCGACACGCTGCGCGGCGGCACCGTCATCCCGGCGCACCCGCTGGCACTCGATGCACGGCGACGGCTCGATCCGCGCCGGCAGCGGGCGCTCACCCGCTATTATCTCGATGCCGGCGCCGGCGGCCTGGCGGTCGGCGTGCATACCACGCAATTCGCCATCCGCCAGGCCGGGTTGTACGAGCCGGTGCTGCAGAGCGCCGCGCAGACCGCGGCGGAATGGGCCGACCGGCCGATCGTGCTGATCGCCGGCCTCTGCGGCACGACTGCGCAGGCGATCGCCGAGGCGCGCTGTGCCGTCGGCTTCGGCTACCATGCCGGGCTGCTCAGTCTCGCAGCGATGCGCGACGCGGACGAGGACGCGCTGATCGCGCATTGCGCGGCGGTCGCCCAGGAAATCCCGCTGGTCGGCTTCTACCTGCAGCCGGCGGTGGGCGGGCTGCTGCTCAGCGCGCATTTCTGGGCGCGGTTCGCGGCGATCGACAATGTCATTGCGATCAAGGTCGCGCCGTTCAACCGCTATCGCACGCTCGACGTGATCCGCGGCGTGGTGGAGGCCGGCGCCGAGGAGCGCGTGGCGCTCTACACCGGCAATGACGACCACATCGTGCTCGACCTGCTGGTGCCGAGTGTCGTGATGCGTGAGGCACGGCCGGTGACGGTGCGGTTTCGCGGCGGCCTGCTCGGGCATTGGTCGGTCTGGGTGCAGAGCGCGGTGGCGCTGCTGGAGCGCTGCCGGGCGGCGGAGGGCACGGTGCCGGCAGAGCTGCTGGCGCTCGACAGCCGCGTCACCGATTGCAACGCGGCGTTCTTCGACGTGGCAAATGGCTTTCGCGGCTGCATCGCCGGCTGCCACGAGGTGCTGCGGCGGCAGGGTTTGCTGGAGGGCATCTGGTGCCTCGATACGGAGGAGGGTCTCAGCCCCGGGCAGTTCGAGGAGATCGACCGGGTGTGCCGCGAGCACGCCGATCTTGCGGATGATGCGTTCGTTCAGGCGAATTTGGCGCGGTGGCTGGATAAGTAAGGCGAGGGGCTCTGCCCAGCTCTGAAGCATGGGACCCCGCTGGGGTCCGTCGAACCCAGACCCCATGATTTTAAGGAACGGTTTCCAAAGGCATTGCCTTTGGTGGGGGTCGAGGGGGCAAAGCCCTCTCGCCTTCTATACTTCAAGTCGTGTCAAGTTCTCCGGGGAAGCCGGAATCTCCCCCCGCTCCACCCGCTTCACCACCGCCGTCAGCGCCGCATTCGTCGGCGCCTTGATGCCGACCCGCGCACCCTGCTCGACGATGAAGCCATTGATGTAATCGATCTCGGTGCGGCGCCCCTTCAGCATGTCCTGCCCCATCGATGGGCGCTGCAAGTCGCTGCGCGCCGCGGAATTGCTGCCGGCCAGCATCGCCGCCTCGATCTCGCCGAGCGCCCGCTCGTCGCCTTCGGCGGCCCGCGCCAGACGCTCGGGATCGTGGTTGCCGATCTTCTCGAGCACGTAGCCGAGTGCCTGGCCGACGCGCACGCCCTCGCCGCCGAGCCGGATCGCAAATCGCCGGATCGTCTCGTCGCGATCGCCGTCATTGCCGGCGAGCCCGGTGCACGCCGACACCCCGTTGCGCATGCCGTTCACGCACAGTTTCGACCAGCGCTCGCCCCACAGATTGGTGGTGACCTTGACACTGTCGATCGTCGCGATCATCGCCGCCACCTCCTCGGCCCGCTTGGTGATGCGGCCGTGGACCTCGCCCACCCGGAAGACGGTATGGGCGGCACCGCCCTTCGGCACCGTGCGCCGGATGCGCCCGGCTTCGTAGAGATCGACGGAAATGCGCGCGGCGATGCAGCCGAGCGTCCTGCCCCAGCCGACGATGCCGGCGATGCGCTCTTCGTTCATGCAGTTCTGCAGCGACACGACATAACCGCCCGCCGCGAGATAGGGGCGGATCAGCATCGTCGCCCATTCCGTGTCGTAGGATTTGACGCAGACGAAGGCGATGTCGATCGGAGGCTGCTTGGAGAGGCTTTGCACGTCGGTGAGATGCATCGTGTTCACCTGCACCGTGCAGCGCTCCTCCGGGGTGACACCCTCGATGGCGAGGCCGTTGGCGCGGATCGCCTCGACATGCGCCGGCCACGGATCGATCAGGGTCACGTCGTAGCCTTCGCGCGCGAGGTGGCCACCGACATAGCCGCCCACCGCGCCCGCGCCGACAAAGGCAATTCGCTGGCCCATGATCGCTTTCCCTGTTTCCTTGAACTCGCTCAGCGCCCGCCGGAAACCGGCAGCAGCGCGCCGGTCACGTACGAGGCCTCGTCCGACAGCAGCCAGAGCACCACCGTCGCCACCTCCGCGGCGGTGCCGGGCCGACCCAGCGGCACCCCCGCGGAGAGCCGCACCACCCGGTCGGGCGCCCCGGCTTTTGCGTGCAACGGGGTGTCGATCAGCCCCGGATTGACGGCGTTGACGCGGATGCCGCGCGGCGCCAGCTCGCGGGCCGCGCCGAGCGTGAGCGTGTCGACCGCGCCCTTCGACGCGGCGTAGTGCACCCACTCGCCGGCACCGCCGAGGCCGGAGGCGCGCGAGGAGACATTGACGATGGCCCCACCGGCGCCGCCGAGGTCGGTCGCCATGCGCAGCACCGCCTCGCGCGTCGCCAGGAAAACGCCGCGCACGTTGACGCCCATGACCTCGTCGATGATTTCCGAGGTGATGCGATCCACCGTCGCGAAGGGGCCGGTGATGCCGGCATTGTTGACCAGGGCGCTGATCGGGCCGAGCGCGCTCTCGGCCTGCCGGAAGAGCCGGACCACGTCGTCCTCGTTGCCGGCGTCCGCCTTGACGGCGATTGCCCGGCCGCCGGCGGCTTCGATTTCGCCGACCAGCGCCTGCGCCGGCTCCGCCGCATGGCCGTAGGAGAGGCACACGGCGTAGCCGCGCGACGCGGCGAGACGTGCAATCTCGGCGCCGATACCCTGGCTGCCCCCGGTGACGATCAGGACCGGCTGCTTGGTCGCCATGGCGTAGCCTCCTCCTCATCGAGCGAGCGATGTCCGTATCAGCTGCCCGCGACGCCGTGGCCGACCATCTTCTTCGGATCGACGACCGCATCGAAGCGCGCCGCATCGATGTAGCCGGTCTTCAGCGCCGCCTCCTTCAATGTGGTCCCCTCGGCATTGGCGATATGCGCGATCTCCGCCGCGCGGTCATAGCCGATCACCGGGCTGAGCGCGGTCACCAGCATCAGCGACCGGTTGACCATTTCGGAGACATGCGCCTCGTTCACCACGGCGCCCTCGATGGTGTGCAGGCGCAGCTTCTCGCTGCAATCGCCGAGGATTCGCGCGGAATGCAGGAAATTGTTGATGACCAGCGGACGCATCACGTTCAGCTCGAAATTGCCCTGGCTGCCGGCGAAGGCGACGGCGTTGTCCTCACCGATCACCTGGATGCAGACCATCATCATGGCCTCGCACTCCGTCGGGTTGACCTTGCCCGGCATTATCGAGGAGCCCGGCTCGTTTTCCGGCAGGCTGAGCTCGCCGAGGCCGCAGCGCGGGCCGGAGGCCAGCCAGCGTATGTCGTTGGCGATCTTGATGAGCGCCACCGCGATCCCGCGCAGCGCCGCCATTCCCGCCACGAGGGCGTCGAGCGAGCCCTGGGCGGCGAATTTGTTCGGTGCGGTGATAAAGGGCTTGCCGGTCATCTCGGCGATCTTCGCCGCGATCGCCTGGCCGAAGCCGGGCGGCGCGGTCACGCCGGTGCCGACGGCGGTGCCGCCCGCCGCCAGCTCCAGCAGCGCCGGGCGGCTGCGCCGCACGCCGGCGATCGCGTCACGCAGCTGGTGGGCGTAGCCCGACCATTCCTGCCCCACGGTGAGGGGAACCGCGTCCTGCAGATGGGTGCGGCCGATCTTGACGATGCCCGACCAGGCCTGCGCCTTGGCCTCGATCGCCGCGGTGAGCGCCTCGACTTCCGGCAGCAGGTGGCCGTCGATCTCCTGCACCGCCGCGATGTGCATCGCCGTCGGGAAGGTGTCGTTGGAGGACTGGCACATGTTGACGTCGTCGTTCGGGTGCACCGGCTGCTTGCTGCCGAGCCTGCCGCCGAGCAGCTGGACGGCGCGATTGGCGATCACCTCGTTGACGTTCATGTTGGACTGCGTGCCCGAGCCGGTCTGCCAGACATAGAGCGGGAAGTGCGCATCGAGGCGGCCGTCGATGACCTCGTCGGCGGCGGTGCAGATCGCCCGGGCCTTCCACTCCGGCAGCCGCCCGTCGCCGCCGTTGACCAGGGCGGCGGCCTTCTTGACGATGCCGTAGGCGTGGTAGACGGGCTTCGGCATGCGGTCGTCGCCGATTGCGAAGTGCACCAGGCTGCGCTGCGTCTGCGCCCCCCAGTATCGGTCGGCCGGGACCTCGATGGCGCCCATGGAATCCGTCTCGACACGGCTGCCGGTGGCGTCGATCCCGATCGGCACGTCGCGCTGCGTGTACTCCCGTTCCTCTGCCATCCGATCCCTCCCTCCGTTCCGCCCGAAGGTCGTCCCGGCCGGCGGGTGACGCAAGAGCGCAACGGCAAGGGCCGGGTGGAGCGGCGGGCTGCAACCCGTTGCGCCGAACTGCCTTCTAGCAGCGCGGGGGTTGCAACGATTGCAACCCGACCGTAGGAAGCCGGGGTTGCGGGATGGGTGCGTAGCTCAGCGGGAGAGCATCGCCTTCACACGGCGGGGGTCGCAGGTTCAATCCCTGCCGCACCCACCATCCACAGTCACAGCTCACATCAGAGTTCAGGGAGACTAAAGATGAACAAGGTTTTCGCCGCTGCGCTTGCAGCGCTCGCGCTGATCGGCTCCGCCTCGCTGCTCACGGCGTGCAACACGGTGGCCGGAGCGGGGCAGGATGTCTCGGCCGCCGGCCACGCAGTCAGCACGACTGCGGACAAGGCGAAGCCCTGAACCAAGGACGCCGGGAGCTGGCTGGGGAAGGTCCAGGGCGGGTGCCCTGGACCTTTGTCTTTTCAGAATAGTACCGCGTTCGTGATCTCTTGCTGGAAGCTCAAAAGTAAGATTTGGATCGCAGCATGGTCTTTCTCGCAGGGGCAGAGAAGCCCCTCATGTGAGGAGCAGAGCCATGCTAGGAAACTTCGAACGCGAGCGCTACAAGAGGGACGCGGCTTCCGATCTCGCGGCCGACGCTCAGGAGCTCGCCGAGGCCGACGAGCCCAGTCCTTTCGCCACTCCCACCCGTCGCAGCTTCTTTGGTGTCGCCGGGCAGGCGGTCGGGGCGCTGGGCGTCATGGGCCTGGGCGCGAAGAGCTTCGAGCTGATCCATCGGGCGGTGCCGACCGTCGCCGCGACGCCGCGGGCGACCCCCAGCGTCGTGCGGCCGCCGCATTTCGCCACGCTCAGCCCGGCCGATGCCCGCGAATGGCAGATTTTCAAGCGCCGGTTCCTGCTGGCTGACGGCCGGATCGTCGACACCGGCAACAACTCGGAATCCCATACCGAGGGCCAGGGCTGGGGCATGCTGTTCGCCGTCGATTTCGACGATCGGGACACCTTCACCCGAATCTACGATTGGACCGAGCGCACCCTCAGCCGCCCCAGCGACTCGCTGCACAGCTGGCGCTATCAGCCCGGCAGCCCCAACCCGGTCTCCGACCCCAACAACGCGACCGACGGAGACATCTTCATCGCCTGGGCGCTTTGGCGCGCTGCCTATCGCTGGGGCGAGCCGCGCTACGCCGAAGCCGCCCACAGGATGGCGGACGACATCCTTGGCCTGCTGGTGCGCCGGGCGGGGCCGCGGACCGTGCTGCTGCCCGGGGCCAATGGCTTCACCTCTTCCGACTCGATCGAGGTCAACCCGTCCTATTACGCGTTCGAGGCGCTCGAAGAACTCTCGCAAGCCTCCCCGAGCCCGGTCTGGGATGCGCTGGAACGCGATGGAGTGGCCATGCTGTCGGAAGGTCGGTTCGGCCGCTGGCGGCTGCCGCCGGACTGGCTGAGCGTGTCGCGGCGCGACGGATCGCTTCAACCGGCACCGGGACGGCCGGTCCGCTTCTCCTACGATGCGATCCGGGTGCCGCTCTACATGTCATGGGCACACGTGCTGCCCAACGATCTGGATCGGTCCTTCGCCTCGTACGCCGATAGCGGAACGATGCCGGCGTGGGTCGATCTGCGCAGCGGCGCGACCGCCCCCTATGCGGCATCGCCCGGCATGCGGGCGATCGCGCAGGTTTCCACCGATCACGGCGATGCGCCGCTGCCCCAGGGATTTCCCTCCCTGCATACCGCCGCGACCGACTATTATTCCGGGGCGCTCACCCTGCTATCCCGGGTGGCATGGCGGGAGATGCACACGCCGCCGACCAGCCAGGTGATGTCCTGATCGCCGAGCGAGGGGCTAGCCGCGGCAGCGTCACGGGCGCTCCGCGGAAGCCTCGCCTGTCAGAGCGTGGTGACTTCTAACAGACGAAGTCATCACGCTCTAACTGGTTGGTTCGAGAGCGTGATTCAGACTTGCGGTAGCTCCGCCTTCGGTCATCACGCCCTAGGCAAGGACAGGTTGCGGGCGGCCGGTCTGCGCGGCTTGCAGAAGCGCATCGATCAGCCGGTGCACGCGTAGAACCTCGCTGCCGCTGGCGGCCGGATCGCGTCCCTGCTCGATGGCGTCGAGGAAATCGCCGAGCAAAGCGCGATGCGTGTCGTGCGGGAAATCCATCGGGTCCGCCCCGGTGCCGCCGCCGCCGGTCTGCGGACGCAGTTCGGTGACGCGCCCGTCGTGGCCGTGCACGACCAGGTCGACGCCTGAGAGACTGGCCGTGGCCCGATCGCCGATCAGGTCGATCCGCTCGGGAAAGCCGGGGAAGGCCGCCGTGGTCGCCTCGATGGTGCCGAAGGCGCCACCGGCGAAGCGGGCCGCGGCGCAGACCAGGTCTTCCGTCTCCATGCGGTGCACCGCGCTGGTCGTGGCATAGCCCGTCACCTCCGTCACCGGCCCGGCGAGGCTCTGCAGGAGGTCGAGTGTGTGGATGCCCTGGGTCAGCAGCACGCCGCCGCCGTCGCGCGCCAGGGTGCCGCGCCCGGGTTCGTCGTAGTAGCTCTGCGGACGCCACAGCCGGATGCCGGTCGAGGCGGCGATCAGGGCGCCGAGCTCGCCGGCCCGCAGCATCGCCGCGAGCCGCAGGGCGGATGGGCGGAACCGATGCTGCAGCACCACACCGAGCGTGACCCGCGCCTCGCGGCAGGCGGAAACCAGGGCTTCGGCGCGCGGGGTGGTGATTTCCAGGGGCTTTTCCAGCAGCACGTGCTTGCCGGCTGCCGCGCACCGCCGAACCAGATCCAGGTGCGTCGCCGGCGGCGTCAGGATGGCCACCGCACCCACCGAGGCATCGGACAGGATTGCCTCCAGGTTCGCCGCCTGGGGAAACGGAAATCTCGCGGCGAAGGCGGCGCGGCGCTCGGCGCTGGGGCTCCACGCATACGCGACCTGCACCCGGTCGGCGAGGTCGAGCAGCGACTTCGCGTGCGGCGTCACCGCCATGCCGAGGCCGATCAGGGCGATACGATGCCTCATATGCGGGTGCAGTCGCCCGGCCAGAGTCGTCCCGGTGCCGTCAAGCGGCGGTCGGAACCGTCGGCGCGCTGCCTGGCTCGCCGAGGTCCCACCACAGCCCGGCAAATCCGGCGATCGCCTCGCGCGCCGGCGCGATCAACAGATGTTCGTCCGGCCCGTGCTGGCCGCAGCTGGCATAACTGTGCGGCACCCAGACCAGGGCGACATCGAGCGTATCGGCGAACACGTCGCCGGGCAGCCCGCCGGACGAATTCGGGATCACCTGCACCGGCCGGCCGAGCGTGCGCTCCAGGCTCGCCGCGGTCCAGCGCACCCAGGGATGCGCCGGGTCGGTGCGGCTGGCACGCATGCGCACGCCGGAATTTTCGATGCGCACTTCGGAGAAGCCTGCTGCGTCGAGGTGACGGCGCAGCGCCGGCGCGAACACCGCCGGATCGGTGTCGACGGTGTAGCGGATCTGGCAATGCGCCCTGGCGTCCGGCGCCACCGCATTAACCGGATTCTCCGGCCGGCCGGACACCATCGCCAGCACGATCAAGCCGTTCCAGCCGAAAATCTTCTCCGCCGAACTCAGGCCGGGCTCGCCCCATTCCGGGTCGATCACCGCGCCATCCCCGCCGCTCACCACGCACCCGTTCAGCACGGCAGCGACGCTCTCCGGCACGGCGGCAGGCAGCCAGCCCGGCACCAGGATGCGGCCGTGCCGGTCGCAGATCGCGGCAATGGCATGCGCCAGCACCACCGCCGGATCGGCGATGAGCCCGCCCCAATGGCCGGAATGCACGCCGCCGGGCCGCAACGTCACGATCAGGTCGAAATGGAACGTGCCGCGCGTGCCGGTGGCGATGGTCGGCGTCTCCGGCGCCACGCGCGGGCCGTCGCTGCCGATCAGCACGTCGGCCGCCAGAGCGGATCGCTGAGCCGCAACGAACTCGCGCAAGCCCGGTGAGCCGCGCTCCTCCGAGGTCTCGAGCACCAGCTTGAAATTGAAACCGAGCCGGCCACGCTCCGCCAGCACCGCCTCGAGTGCCGACAGGTTCAGCGCGTGCTGGCCCTTGTTGTCGGCGGTGCCGCGGCCGTACCAACGGCCGTCCTGCTCGACAAGCGTCCAGGGCGAGAGACCGGGCCGCCATTGCTCGTCCAGCCCCCGCACCGTGTCGCCGTGGCCGTAGCTGAGGACGGTCGGGAGGCCGGGGCCTTCGAAGCGCTCCGCCACCAGGATCGGACCGCCGGCGGCGACCGGGTTCGCGTGCACCGCGACGGCGCAGCCCAGGCGCGTCAGCCAGGGACGCATCGCCTCCTCGAGATAGCGCGCCAGATCACCCGCGTAGGCGGGATCCTGCGAGGTGCTGGGGATCGCGACCAGCGCCGCCAGCCGATCGCGAAAGCCACTGTCGAAGAACGCCAGGGCTCGGGAGATGGCGGCCTCTCGCGTGCTCATCGCCGCGCGTCACCGCTTCCGATAGACAATCAGGGTCTTGAAGTCGGCGGCGCGCTCTACGTCGCAGTCTCTCTCCCAGCTTTCGAGGACCTCCCTCACCCGGGAGTCGGCACGTTCGAACGCGGAGGAGTTGGCATAGAACAGGATGTGGCCGCCGCGCCTGGTTTGCCGGGTGAGCAGCGTGGCGAGTTCCAGGTCGGTGTGAGCGCCATAGGCGTCATTCTTGGCGGTGCGGAATTCGCAGAGATGAAAGAGTGTCACGACGTCGAACTGCGGCAACAGAGCATCATTGATGAGATAGATGTCGCCGAACACGGCCGTGTAGTACCGGTGAACGTCCGGCCGCTCCATGATCAGGGACTCGTATGCAGAATACTCCTCCACCGACGCGGTTATCCCGAGGACCGCATTGCGTCGCGTCGGTCTCGCGTTCTCGATGCCGACGAGATGATGCACCCCCGTGCCGAAATGGAAAACGGCAGCGTCGCTGACCGCTTGACTGTCGATCCATTCGAGCAGGTGGATGTCGCAGGGGCACTGGGCTTCATCCAGCTCCCAGGTCTGCTCCCAAACGTTCAACTTTGAGTGGTGTGCCATTCTTCTTTCCATGATTGGCCGGCCAGCTTCCGGTGTCAGAGGTCTGCGAGGCGCACCCAGAGACCGATGCCGCCGGCCACGAGCAGGCCCAGGGCGACGACGAACAGACCCGGAGTCTTTCCCGCGATCTCGCCCGCGACCAACAGCCACAGGATGAAGACACCGACGGAAATTGCCAGCCCGCCGACCAGGGAGGCCATGCTGCGCCTGGCCGGAGGGGAACGGCCGGTCATGCCCGGGCGAGCGGCCGGTCTGCGGAGGCCCGGGTTTTCTTCAGGTCCTTGCGCACGAATTTCGTGCTGTAGCCGTTGAACAGATGACCGAGCAGGCCCCGATCGAGGTCGCTGGTGCCGAACACCCAGTCGGCGATGGGATAGGTCAGGTTCATGTTGCAGTCCATCATGATCGCCGTGTCGTGGTGGGCGATGTGATGGCGCCGGATCGTGTTGACGAACGGAATCCGGCGGACGATCCGGTCGTCCTTGACGTGGCAGCACCAGTGGAAGAACTCGTAATTCAGATAGACCGCCGCTGTCGTACAGATCAGCAGCCACGCGGCGTTGCTCGACCAGACGGCGTCGACGAGCGCGGCGCCGATCGCCGACATCGCTATGAAGGTGATCAGCGCATAGGGCGGGAAGAATACGATGCGGTAGTCGCGCGTGTCATCGAGTGTCGGCTCCTGAGCGGTGAAGAACTGGTGGTGCGCCAGCGTATGGCGCCGATAGATGCCCATCAGCCCGCGTCGCGGCCGGTGCATGATCTGCGCGTGCAGGAACCACTCGAACAGGTTGCACCCGAGGAACGCCACCGGGATGACGCACCATTCCCGCCAGCTCGGCGCATTCACCTGCCGGGCAGCATACCAGATGGTGGCGCCGCCGATGGCATAGATCAGCAGCACGTGCGCCGGCCCGTTGTAGAGGCGCGCGATCTGGGCCCGATAAGCCTCGCGGAACGCGGCTTGGCGCGGCGTCATCATGGCAGCTCTCCCTATAATGCGCTCACCGCTGCGTCGATATCCTCCGACGTCAGGCGCCAGGCGTTGTCGAGATAGGCGACGACCTCGCGCATGAACGTCTCGGACAAGGCAAGCGCCTTGGCGTCGTCGCCGAAATGGTCGGCCAGCAGCGCCAGCGCAAGCTGCTGCGGCCCCGGGCCGGCATAGGTCCACTCGAAACCGGCAGGCGAGAAGGCGTGCAGATCGAGCCGCGGCGCCAGCGGCCTGCCATCGACCGTCACCAGAGCCCCTTTCAGGGTGCGTTCCCCCTCATAGAGCTTCATCCCGCCTCCCCTTTCGTGAAGGGGTTTGGGGCATTGCCCCAATGGGGTGCCACCCGTCAAGGCAGGGGCAAAGCCCCCTGGCCTTCGACTCGGCCTTGGTATATCCGGCAAGCCATCGGATGCTATCGGTGAACCCGCCATGATCGTCCTGCGTCCCCCGGCCCGGGCCTGCGCCGCACTCCTGCTGCTGTCCGCCTGCTCCTCCTGGAACGGCGATCCGGAATCGCTCAAGAAGCAGACCGACTACAGCAAGATCTCGCCCGAGCAGATCTACAGCCACGGCGTGGACGCGCTGCACGGGCATCGCTACTCCGTCGCGGCCGACCAGTTCGACGCCGTGCAGCAGAACTACCCCTATTCCGCCTGGGCGGTGAACGCCCAGCTGATGGAAGGCTACAGCGACTACCTCCAGAACAAATACACCGACGCCATCGGTGCGCTGGACCGCTTCATCCAGCTGCATCCGACGCATCGCGACGTTGCCTATGCCTATTACCTCCGCGCCCTCTGCTTCTACGAGCAGATCGCCGACATCCAGCGCGACCAGAAGGGCACGCAGGAGGCGATGGCGGCGCTGCAGGAGGTGGTGAACCGTTTCCCCGACAGCGCCTACGCCCGTGACGCCAGGCTGAAGATCGACCTCTGCAACGACCATCTCGCGGGCAAGGAGATGGAGGTCGGCCGCTGGTACGAGCACCAGCACCTCTACGCCGCCGCGATCGGCCGCTTCCAGCGGGTGGTGGATGACTTCCAGACCACCAACCACGTCCCCGAGGCACTGCACCGGCTGACCGAGATCTACCTGATCCTCGGGATGACCGACGAGGCCAAGCGGACCGCCGCCGTGCTCGGCCACAACTACCCCGGCAGCCGCTGGTACGAGGACAGCTGGAATCAGCTGATCGCCGACGGCGCGGTGAAGGGAAAGATCGTCGGGGAAGCCGACAACGGCGGCTTCTTCTCGCGCAATTTCGGCTGGATCTTCTGACCGGGCGCACGCCCCGGCCGCCATGCTGACCGCGCTGTCGATTCGCGACGTCGTGCTGATCGGGCGGCTTGATCTCCACTTCGGCCCCGGGCTGACGGTGCTGACCGGCGAGACCGGCGCCGGCAAATCGATCCTGCTGGACGGCCTCGGCCTGGCGCTCGGCGCGCGCGCCGATGCGGGGCTGGTGCGGGCCGGCGCGGCGCAGGCCACGGCGGTTGCCTGCTTCTCGCCGCCGGCCGGCCATCCCGTGCTGGCGCTGCTCGCCGAGCAGGGGCTGGACGGCGAGGAGGATCTGGTGCTGCGCCGGGTGCTCACCGCCGACGGCCGCTCGCGCGCCTTCGTCAACGACCAGCCGGTGGCGGTCGCCCTGCTGCGGCGGGCCGGCGCGCTGCTCGTCGAGGTGCAGGGCCAGCACGAGCAGATGGGCCTCGCCGACCCGGCCACCCAGACCGCGCTGCTCGACGCCTACGGCGTGCCACCCGCCCTGGGCGGCGAAACCGCGGGAAGCTGGCGCAGCTGGCGCGAGACGGAGGCGGCGCTGCTGGGCGCGCGCGAGGCGATCGAGGCGGCCGAGCGCGAGGAGGACTGGCTGCGCCACGCCGTCGAGGAGCTCGACGCTCTCGCCCCCGAGGACGGCGAGGAGGATCGCCTCGCCGCCGAGCGCCACCGCCTGCAGCAGGCCGAGCGCGGCGCCGAGGCGATCGCCGCCGCCTGTGCCGAGCTGGCGCCGCGCGACCGCCGCGGCCCCGGCCCGGCGGCGGCGCTGCGGGCCGCCGCCCGCACCCTGCAGCGCCTGGTCCCGCGCGAGCCTTCTCGTGCCGATCCGCCGGAAACCAGTCCGGCAGGGACCGCGCTCGCGGCGATCGAGCGTGCCGAGGAAGCGCTGTCCGAGGCCGAGACCCTGCTGAGCCGCCTCGCCGAGGAGGCCGCCGCCGATCCGCGCCGGCTGGAGCAGGCCGAGGAGCGCCTGTTCGCCCTGCGCGCCGCGGCGCGCAAGCACGGCGTCGCCGTGGTCGAGCTTCCGGCGCTGCTGGCCAGCCTGCGCGGGCGACTCGCCGCGCTGGAGACCGGGGCGGCCGCGGTGGTAGCGCTGGAGGCGGCGGCGGCCCAGGCGCGCGGTGCCTACATCGCGGCGGCGGCTAAACTGCGCGAAAGCCGCCGTGCCGCCGGCGCCCGGCTGGAGCGCGCGGTCGGGCGCGAGCTGGCGCCGCTCCGCCTCGACAAGGCGCGCTTCCTCTGCGAAGTGGCTCCGTTGGAGGAGGCCGAGTGGGGGCCGCGTGGCACCGACGCGGTCCGCTTCCTGATCACCACCAATCCCGGCCAGGAGCCCGGCCCGCTGAGCCGGATCGCATCCGGCGGCGAGCTTTCCCGGCTCATGCTGGCGCTGAAGGTCGTGCTGGCGAGCGGCTCGCCGGTGCCCACCCTGGTGTTCGACGAAGTGGATTCCGGCGTCGGAGGAGCGACCGCCGCGGCGGTCGGCGAAAGGCTGGCGCGCGTCGCCGGGCGGCTGCAAGTGCTGGTCGTCACGCACAGCCCGCAGGTCGCGGCGCGCGGCACGGCGCATCTGCGCGTCGTCAAGCAGGCGACGCGCGGCCGAGCCTCCACCGCAGTGGAACCGCTCGACGCTCCGGCTCGGCGCGAGGAGATCGCCCGTATGTTGGCCGGCGAGCGGATCACCGAAGCCGCGCGCGCGGCCGCCGACAGCCTGCTCGCGAGCTGAGAGCGGGGCAGGCGCTCCGCCTGCCCCGCTCCGTCCCGCTACGGCGACCCGTTGGGATAGGAGTTGATGCCCAGGATCGGCGGCCCGTTATTGTCCGGCTCGTCGGCCGCGCAGGAGAAGCTCGCGGCGCTCGTCTGATCGCCCGAGCCCTTGTAGACGGCCATCTGCGGATACGGGCAGAGCGGCCGGCTGAAGGCGACACCCTGGCTCGGCGTGTCGTTATTGTACTTGGTGGCGACGATTTCGGTCGGTGCGATGCCCTGGGTCACCCAGGCGTCCAGCGCGTCGACCATGTCATTGGTCCGGTTCGTCCCGTCGGGCTGGCCGACGCCGCCGAACACGTTGGCACCCGGGCCCCCGGCGCAATGGTTCATGCCGGGAACCATGAACAGGCGAGCGAATTTTTGCGTGTCCTTCAGCGCTGCGTCATTCACCTCCAGAGCCAGGATCCGGGCGATCAGGCGTTGTGCACTGAGATACCTGCTCCCGCCGGTCAGGAAGCTCTGTTCGAGCAGCGGCCCGAAGGCGAATGGCAGGCCATGGGCCTGGGCGTTGTGCTCGATGATGCCGGCGTAGAGATCGATGCTGAACTGCGAGGCGACGAACGGATCGGCCCAGCCGTGATACATAATGATCTTGCCGCCGGCCTGCCGGAATGGCTCGAGGTTGGTGTTGTTGGCGTCGAGGATCTCCTCGGCGGTCTGCCCGGCGAACACCTTGTCGTTGGTCAGCGCGACGTCGGTGCCGAAATTGAAGTTGGCGAAGTTGTAGTTCGGATCGTCGAAGATGCCGTTCACGAAGAAGGAGTCCGAGCTGCCGCCGGGAACCGTGCCGCCGACCAGCACCTGCCGCCAGAACGTCTCGCTGCCGACGGCGAGGCCAGGAGCGATCTTCTGCCCGGTGATCGTGTCGTAGGGTCCCTGCCAGATCGCCTTGACGTCCGCCACCTGGGTCGCGGTGAGGCAGGTGCTCGGGTCCTGACCGGTCGCGCATTGCAGGACGGCCGGATTGAAGTGGCAGTCGCGCGGGTCGGTCAGGAACTTGTCGGTGGAGAGGCCGCCGTCCTGGCCGGCGCATTGCGCCAGCACCGCGTTGGTGACGAGATTGAGCTGCGTCTGCGGCAGCGGCGTGCCGCCGGCATCGGAATGCAGGCCGACCCAGACCTCGAGGAACATCTGTCCCGTCCAGTCGGATGCCGGGTCGCCGCCGATGATGCCGTCATAGTCGGTGGGATAACGCTGGGCCTCCATCTGGGCGTGATGGCCGCCTTGCGAGCAGCCCACGAAATAGGAGTGCTGCGGCGCGCGCCCATAGAACGCATCGACGATCTGCTTGGCGTCTACCGTGGTGACGTGCTGCGCGCGGTAGCCGAAGTCGATCACCGAATAGGGGTTCTGCGAAAACGTCCAGTTGCTGCCGGTATGGCCGTTGTCGTTGGCCATGGTGGCGTAGTTGCGCTGCACCGCGTCGACCATGGCGCTATAGGAGATCGAGCCCGCCGAGCCGCCCGAGCCTTCGCCTCGGAACTTGCCGTTCCAGGTGCCGGCGGGCGGCAGCCAGACCTCGAAATGGATGCCCGAGCTGCCGGTCGGCGTGGCGACTGCCTGCACGCGGCAGAACGGCACGGAGACGGGCGCCCCGCTCGCCGGCTCGCCGGGATAGAGGAAGGGCGGGGTGACCGCGGCCGAAGAGGTGATCGTGACATTGGGCAGCATCAGCTGCGCCAGATTGCTGCACGACACGGCCGCCGATGCCGGGCGGGCGCCGAAGGCGGCGGCTGCCAGCACGCATCCCGCGGCCGGCAAGGCGAGTCGCATCTTCCTGTCGCGTCTGCCCGCAGCCCGGGGCATCCCCCGCACTCTGGTCCTGGACATTGTTTCGCTCCCGTTCTTTTTGCCGACGCGGGTGGCGAGGGACCCCGACACACGCGGCGCGTGCACGCTGCACAGCAGCCACCCTGCCCGATTACAGGCGATCGATCAATACCGCGGCGTGTTGCGGCCTCGCACCGACGGGCTAGAGTAGCGGGCGCGAACTCGCGTTCACGCCCGCCCCTCTAACGCTTTGTTTTGGCGAGCAGCGTGCGATCAGGTGATTCCCCACCTGATCGCACGCTGCTCTAAGCGGATTGGAGGCTTGCCAGGCTGAGCGGGCGGCCTGATCTCAGCCCGGGACGGTAGCGGAGCGGCGTCGATGGCGGGTGCGCGCGGCAGGGCGGCGGGCCGGAACAAGGCCTCGGGCGCCGATACGGCGAGCGAGACGCCGATCGAGACGCTCGACGAGGCGGCGGCCGCCGCGGAGCTCGCCCGGCTGGCCCTCGAGATCGCCCATCACGACCGCGCCTATCACGAGCGCGATGCGCCGGAGATCAGCGACGCCGAATACGACGCGCTGCGCCGGCGCAATGCCCGGCTCGAGGCGGCATTCCCGGCGCTGATCCGCCCGGACAGCCCGTCCCGCAAGATCGGCGCGGCGCCGGCCGGCGGGTTTGCCAAGGTGCGCCATCGCGTGCCGATGCTGTCGCTCGACAACGTCTTCGCCGAGAGCGGCTGGCGCGAGTTCTGCGCCCGGGCCCGGCGCTTCCTCGGGCTGAAGCCGGAGTTTCCCTTGAGCTTCGTGGCCGAGCCGAAGATCGACGGCCTGTCGATCTCGCTGACCTACGAGGACGGCAATTTCGTGCGCGGCGCCACCCGCGGCGACGGCACCGAGGGCGAGGATGTGACGGCCAACCTGCGCACCATGAAGAAGGTGCCGCAGAAGCTGCGCGGCCGCGCCCCGTCGCGCATCGAGATCCGCGGCGAGGTGTTCATGACGAAGGCCGACTTCCTGGCGCTCAATTCGGCGCAGGCCGAAGCCGGCCAGCGCGTCTTCGCCAACCCGCGCAACGCCGCGGCCGGCAGCCTGCGCCAACTCGATGCCTCGATAACCGCCGGGCGCACACTGTCGCTGTTCGCCTACGCCCAGGGCGAGGCCAGTGAAAGCGTCGCCGAGACGCACTGGGCCTATCTCGCGCGGTTACGGAAATGGGGTTTCGAGGTCAACCCGCTCTCCCGCCGCCTGGCCAGCGAGGCCGAGGCCGCGGCGTTCCAGGAAGAGGTGGGGCTGACCCGTGGCAGCCTCGGCTACGACATCGACGGCGTGGTGTACAAGATCGACGACCTCGCTCTGCAGCGACGGCTCGGGTTCGTCGGCCGTGCGCCGCGCTGGGCGATCGCCTGGAAATTTCCGGCGGAGCGGGCAGCGACGGTGCTCGCCGGCATCGACATCCAGGTCGGCCGCACCGGGGCGCTGACGCCGGTGGCGCATCTCGAGCCGGTCAATGTCGGCGGCGTGCTGGTGGCGCGTGCCACCCTGCACAACGAGGACGAGATCGCCCGAAGGGATGTCCGCATCGGCGACACCGTCACTTTGCAGCGTGCCGGCGACGTCATTCCGCAGATCACCGGCGTGGTGCTCGAGCGGCGTCCGCCGGATGCGGTGCCGTTCGTCTTCCCCGACCATTGCCCGGTCTGCGGCAGCCTTGCGGTGCGCCCGCCCGGCGAGGCGGTGCGCCGCTGCACCGGCGGACTGACCTGTCCGGCCCAGGCCGTCGAGCGGCTGGTGCACTTCGTCTCGCGGCCGGCTTTCGACATCGAGGGTCTCGGCGAGAAGACCATCCGGGCCTTCTACGAGGACGGGCTGGTGCGCAGCCCGGCCGATATTTTCCGGCTGCCCGCCCGTGAGGCGGAGATCGCCGGGCGCGAGGGGTGGGGCGCGCTCTCCGCGGCCAATCTCGTGCAGGCCATCGCCGCGAGGCGCACGGTTGCTTTGCCGCGCTTCATCTATGCGCTGGGCATCCGGCGGATCGGCGAGCAGAACGCCCGCCTTCTGGCGCGGCATTACGGGAGCTTCGCCTCCTGGCGCGGGCAGATGCTGGCGGCGACCACGGTCGGCTCGCCGGCGCGAGGCGAGCTCGACAGCATCCTCGGCATCGGCCCGGCGGCCGCCGAGGAGCTGGCGGATTTCTTCGCCGAGCCGCGCAACGTCGCCATCATCGACGAGTTGGCCGCATTGCTGAGGATCACCGATCCGCCGCCCGCGGCAGAGGACCAGGCGCTCGCCGGCAAGATCGTCGTGTTCACCGGCAGCCTGGAGACGATGACCCGTGCGGAGGCACGCGCCCGCGCCGAGGCGCTCGGCGCCAAGGTGACGGACAGCGTCTCGGCGAAAACCGATCTCGTGGTGGTCGGGGCGGATGCCGGGTCGAAGGCGAAGCGGGCGACGGAGCTGGGCGTGCGCGTCGCCACCGAAGCGGAGTGGCGGGAACTGACCGGCGGCGGCTAGAGGACCTGCCGGCTAGACGACGTAGCCGGGGCTCAATGCCGCTTCGGCGTTCCGTCGGGAGCCGCGCTGCTGGGGCGGCCGCCACTCCGGCTCGGCGACGCCGCTGTCGAGCGCGTCGAGCAGCGCCAGCAGATCCGACGCCTTGGCCAGCGCCTCGCCGTCTTCGGTGACCAGGTGAAACCCGTCTTCCCGCAGCAGCAGAAGCATGCGCTCCCACGCCCGACGGCGTTGGGCAGGCTCCAGCACCATGGCGCCGATGCCGCATTCGGCCGTGGCCGGCAACCAGCGCAGCGCGTGCTCGGCGCACCACACCGAGAAGGCCCGCAATTCAGCCCCGTCCAGCATCACGAGGTCCCCCAGCCGAGCTTCGAGTCGGCGATGGAAATAGTCGCACACGGGGAAGCCAGATCAGTTAACGCGGCGGCGTTTCCGACTGACGCTTTCGTGCAGGGTATGACCACTCGGTAAATCTTCATGCCTGCTGGCAGAACAAAGCAGAATCTCAGTCAGCGAGACATACGGAAGCCAGCCACGCCCGTACGGGCTCGTCCAACTGCGGCGCAACCTCCTCCATCACGCGCCGGTGATACGCGTCGAGCCACGCGGTTTCCGCCTGCGTCAACCGCTCTCGCGCAATCAGCCGTGGCTCGAAGGGGGCCAGGCTCAGCGTCTCGAAACAGAGGAACGGCTTGACCGCGCCGGCCAGCTCGCGGCGGCGTACCAGCAGCAGGTTCTCGAGCCGGATGCCGTAGTTCTCGGGCAGGTAATAGCCGGGCTCGTTGGACAGGATCATCCCTTCCGCGAGGGGCACCGGTGCCGCCGCGCGCGACAGCGCCGCCGGTCCCTCATGCACGCCGAGATAGCTGCCGACCCCGTGACCGGTGCCGTGATCGTAGTCCAGGCCGGCGTCCCACAGGGCGCGGCGGGCGAATGCCTCGATATGCGGGCCGGCGACCCCGGACGGAAACGCCAGGGTGGCAATTGCGATATGCCCCTTCAGCACCCTCGTATAGCGCTCGCGCAGCTCGTCGGGCGGCTCCGACGGACCGGTCCAGACGGTGCGGGTGATGTCGGTGGTGCCCTCCGGATACTGGCCGCCCGAATCGATGAGGTAGACCTCGTCGGCGCGGATCGGCCGGTTGCTCGCCTCGGTCACGCGATAATGGATGATCGCGCCGTGCTCGCCGGCGCCGGAGATGGCGGAGAAGCTTTCGCCGCGAAAGCCGGGCACCTCCTGGCGGAAGGCGAGCAGCCGCGCCGCCGCGGAGAGCTCGGTCTCGCCCCCGCGCGGCCCGGATTGCGCGAGGAAGTGCAGGAACCGGCATACCGCGACGGCGTCGCGGGCCTGCGCCGTGCGGGCTCCCTGCTGCTCTGTCGGGTTCTTGCAGGCTTTCGGCAGCAGACACGGATCGGCTCCGCCGACGACCTCCGCTCCGGCCCGGCGCAACGTCTGATCGAACCATACCGGCGAGCCGCCCGGATCGACCTGCACCCGCTTGCCCGAGAGCCCGGCCAGCGTTTCGGGCAGGTGCGAGGGTTCATGGCAGGCCACTTCGTTGGCGAGCCATGCGCGGGTCTCCGCGGACAGTTTCGCGCCGGCCATGAACAGCTGCACCAAGCCGTCGGCCTGCACCAGGGCGAACCCCAGAGCGTAGGGCGTGTAGGGAATGTCTGCGCCGCGGATATTGAGCAGCCAAGCGATCGATGACGGATCGCTCAGCACCGCGGCGTCCGCTTTCGCCGCGCGCAGGGCGGCCGCGATCTGCCCCCGCTTCTCCGCCGAGCTCAGCCCTGCGTAATTCAGTGGATGCGGCTCGGCCGGAGCCAGCGGGGGCGCCGGACGCTCCCGCCAGATCGCGTCGATCGGGTTGGCGATCGGCATCATCGTCACGCCGCTGTAGCGGGCGAGCCCGTCGGCGCTGATCAGCCAGGGGTCGTAGCCGATCCGTGCTCCCGCCGGTGCATGTTCGGCGAGCCAGACTGCCGGCGGCTCCTCGACGGCGTGCCGCCGCTCCCACAGGGCGGGGTCGGTCTGCGCTGCCGCCTGCAGGGTGTATCGGCCGTCGGTGAACAGCACGGCCCGGTCGGCGAGCACGATGGCGAGGCCGGCGCTGCCGGTGAAGCCGGTCAGCCAGGCCAGCCGCTCGGCGCAGGCCGGCACGTATTCGCCGAGGTGCTCGTCGGCGTGCGGCACCAGGCAGCCCTCCAGTCCCTGGCGCGTCAGCTCGGCCCGCAGCGCGGACAGCCGCGAGGCACTCACGCCGGGGACTTTAACACGAAATTCATAGCTTGCCTCCGGTTCATGCAGATAGAGCATGGCTGGCGCATGGTCTTGGCGCGTCTCCTCCGCGCCGTCGGGCGCATATTCCGGGCAACGCCAAACCGAGGACAGAGTGACATGAGTGCCCAGTTTGCCAAGCCGGAGATCAGCATCGGAAGCGGCTCGAACCGAGCCGGCGAGGCAGTGCTCCGGTTCGTCGAGTACATCAGGGACTGGCCGCGCCGGCGCGCCGTGCTCAATGAACTCAACATGCTTTCCGATCGTGAGCTGGCCGATATCGGCCTCAGCCGGGCGCAGGTTCCGTACGTATTTGAGCGCCGCTGAGCATCACGCCCGCTGACCCCGGCGGGCTTGCGGCAGAGCCCTCGCCTGTCTTTCGACGGCTGCGCGGGCGACGAGCCGCCGCCGTGTGCGATCGACAGCCCTGCCCGCCAGCACCAGCGGGGCACAGCCATCGGCGTTACGCGGCGAAGCGAGGTCCGGGTGCAACGCGTCGGTGAACTGCGCGCGGTTGCCGGTGTCGAGATAGCTTTCCACCGCTAGCCCCTCGGCCACCAGCAGGTCGTGGCGGGCCAGCTCGACGTGGAAGTAGATCACCTCCCCCCGGTCCTCCCGCGTGATCGAGATGCCGTTGAGCAGCTGCTGAACGGGGATGAGCACGCCCTCGGCGGCCACCGCGTGGTCGGGCGAGAGCAGCAGGTCTCGGTGCGGCCGGCCCTCGCCGAAGGCGTGCGCGCGGATGCGGATCGGCAGGACGCGTTCCGGCTGGCGATGCCGGCGGCAGTCGAGCCGGCGGCGGCCGATCCAGGCGATCGGGGTGGGCACGCCGGCGGCGGTGATCGCGGTGTCCTCGGCGCGGAGCGCCTCCACCGGCACCTCGCCGCGGGCGGTAAGGATGCGGCTGCCCGCGAGGAAGCACGGCAGGGCGGTGGTCAGGAAGTCGGTCCCGCCGCCCGGGTCGGCCATGGTGTGGAACGAGGCCGCGGTGTAGCCGCCATTGAGCGTCAGCGCCGCATAGGAGGCCCCGTTCTCCTTGACCGTCAGCGTGCCGCCGGTTGAGTTGCCGGAATAGCCGAAGGTGAGCCCGGAAAGCGGCGCGTCGATGAGCTCGATGGTCTCGCCGGAGACGAAACCGCTGATCCCGGCGGCAAAGTCGAGTGCGTTGCCGATGGCCAGTTCGCCCGACGCGGCGGTGAACTCAACCAATTCGTCGGAGAGCGCCGCGCCTTGCAGGATCGCCTCGGCGCCGCCGGCGATGACGACGGCCCCGGCATCACCGGTGCCCGCGGCAAGCGGCGTGTCGACCTGCAGCGTCGTGCCGCCGCCGACCCGGATCGTCCCGTCATTGACCAGGCTGGTGTGGGTGGCCACGGTTCCCGACAGGGTCCAGGTCGCGCCGGGATCCACGGTCGTGGTGGCGAAATCGGAGAACGCGCTCCCAAGCCCGGAGAGTGTGCCGGTGCCGACGGCGAGCTCCAGCCGGCCGCCACCGCCCTGCGCGGCGCCGATGAAGCTGGCGCCCGGCTTGACCACGAGCAGGTCGTTGCTGGCGAACAGCGACACGGCGGTCCCGCCGCTGCCGGCGATGGTGCCGGCGTTGGTCAGCGTGATCGACGGGGCGTAGATCGTGTTGTTGGCGGTGACGTCACGGCCGTAAACGCCGACGATCCCCTGGATGAGCCCGTAATTGGCGATGGTGGCGGCGACGCTCTCGACGAACACGCCATAGGTGGCGCCGGAGATCACGGCGCCGCTGCTGCCGACGGTGCCGTTGGTCAGCATGGCATCAGCGAGCAGCACGACGCCGTGGGTGGTCCCGCTGACGGTGCCGAGGTTGCTCATCGCGCCGCTCAGGGTGGGCGTGCCGGAGAGCGGACCATCGTAGAGCAGCGCGCCGTAGCCGCCGGCGATCGTGCCGCCCGCGCCGTTGCCGATGCTGCCCCCGGCCACCAGCTGGACTCCGACTTTATCGCCGCTGATGCTTCCGGCGTTGGCGACGCTGCCGGCAGCGCCGAGGACCAGCACGCCGCTGTAGCTGCCGGTGATCGATGCCGCGACGCTGTTGGCGACGGAGCCGCCCTCCAGCAGCTCGACGCCGTCGCGCAAGCCGCCGGCGATGGTGCCCGCATTGATGACGCTGGCCAGGCCGCCGACCGCGCCGACGCCGTAGGCCCCGGTGATCGCCGCTCCCGCCGCGTTGGTGACGGTGCCGGCGTAGATCTCCACGCCGAGCCCGGCGGTCTGGCCGCCGGCGATCGAGCCGAAATTGGTGACCGAGCCCGGCCCCGAGTAGATCGACACGCCGAGGAAGCCGCCGCTGATCAGGGCGCCGCCCTGGCCGTTGAGCACGCTGCCGCCGCCCTTGAGAAAGATTGCCTTCCCCGCGCTCTCGATCGAGCCGTAATTGCTCACGGCGGCAGCCACCGGGGCATAGACGCCGAGCGTGGTCGCCGAGATCAGCCCTGCCGCAGAGCCGCTCGCACCGTCGGTGAGCACGCCGCCGACGGCCAGCTCGACACCGACGCCGACCGGACCGGTGGAGGCGACGGTTCCCAGCACGTGGATGGTCCAGGGGTAGGTGCCGGCGCCGAGAATGCCGGTACCGTTCGCGGCGCTCGTGCCGTTGGCGATCGTCACCAGGCCGGTCAAGGTCGCCGGGTTCTGGGTGGTCGGATTGGTCAGGGTGAGGCCGGCGTTGTAGGTGCCGGCGTAGGTCACTCCCGGCATGGCGCCCCTCTCCGCAAGGCGTTCCGCTTGCGTCGGAACAGGTGCACCGTAGAAGCAGGGGCGGCGCCACGCAAGCAGTGGTTGATAATTGGTGAACGCATTACGCGCTGTGGTTAAACAAACCCGCAATTGACAGGGCCGAAGCGCAGGACGAAGGATCGCCCCATGCCCACCGTGGTCGAGACGCTGGCGCAGTACGCCGTGGCGGAGCAGGGCGGGCTCTTGCCGGAAGCGGTGCGGCACCACGCGCGGCGGGCGCTGGTCGACTGGTTCGCGGCCCTGCTGCCGGGGTCCCTGTTGGCTCCGGCGACCCTGCTGGCCGCCGCCCTGGCCGACGAGTTCGGGGCGGCGGGCGCCACCGTCTATGCCGGCGGGCAGCGCGCTCCGTTGCGGACGGCCGCGCTGATCAACGCCACGGCCTCCCATACCGTCGAGTTCGACGACATCTTCCGCGACGCGGTCTATCACCCGGGGTGCCCGGTGATCGGCGCCGCTCTGGCGGCAGCGCAGGCACGGCGGCTCGATGGGGACGCGCTGCTGCGGGCCGTGGTGGTGGGCTATGAGGTCTCGACGCGTATCGGCGTCGCGGTGCAGCCCTCGCATTATCGTTTCTGGCACACCACGGGAACCGTCGGCACGTTCGGCGCTGCGGCGGCGGTCGCCACGGCGCTGCGGCTCGAGGCGCCGGCGATGGCGCACGCACTGGCCACTGCGGGCACCTTCGCCGCCGCGCTGCAGCAGGCGTTCCGCTCGGATGCGATGTCCAAGCCGCTGCACGCCGGCCACGCCGCGGAAGCGGGGGCGCTGGCGGCCCTGGCGGCCGGCCGGGGCGTTACCGGCGCGCTCGACGTGCTGGAGGGCGAAGCCGGATTCGGGGCGGCGATGAGCCAGGGGGCGGATTGGCGCCGCGCCGTCGACGGGCTCGGCAGCCGCTACAATATCGCGGCCATGACCTTCAAGAACCACGGCTGCTGCGGGCACAGCTTCGCTGCCATCGACGCGGTGCTGGCGATGCAGCGCGAGCATGGCCTCACCCCCGACGACATCGCCGGCATCACCGTCGGCACGTATCGTCCGGCGGTGGAGGTGACCGACCGCCATGTCGTGGCAACGCCGTTCGAAGGCCGGTTCAGCACGCCATTCACGGTGGCGAGCGCGCTGGTGCATGGCAGCGTGCGGCTGGATGCGGTGACGCCGGAGCGGCTCGCCGATCCGTACGTGCAGGCGCTGATGCGGCGGGTGCGGATGGTCGTCGACCCGCGTTGCGACGCTGATTTTCCGGCCAGGCGGTCCGCGCTCGTCGAGATCGAGACCCGCGACGGGCGCCGCCTGAACCACTACCAGGCGACCCGCAAGGGCGATCCCGACGCACCGCTGAGCGACGCCGAACTTTCGGACAAGTTCTTCGAGCTGACGACGCCGGTGATCGGGCGCGCGGCCGCCGAGCGGCTGCTGACGACGCTCTGGTCGATCGACGGCAAATCCGCCGGCGAGCTTGGCGCGTTGCATTTCGGCGTGACGCCGGCGGCCGAGGGGCGCGCCGCCTGAGCGCCCGGAGGCGATCATGACGTTCCGCTCGCTTTACCGCCACGGCTTCGCCCGGGTCGCCGCCTGCACCACGCCGACGAGCCTCGCCGACCCGGCGGCGAATGCCGAGGCGACGCTGGCGCTCGCTCGGGAGGGCAGCGACCGCGGCGCCGCTCTCGCGGTATTTCCCGAGCTCGGCATTTCGGGGTACGCCATCGATGATTTGCGCCAGCAGGATGCGCTGCTGGACGCGGTCGAGCAGGCGGTGCTCGACCTGGCAACGGGTTCCGAGGATCTGCACCCGCTGATGCTGGTCGGCGCGCCGCTGCGCCAGGGCGACCGGATTTTCAACGCCGCGATCGCCCTGCATCGCGGGCGCATCCTCGGCGCTGTTCCGAAAATCCACCTGCCCAATTACCGGGAATTCTACGAACGCCGGCAGTTCGCCTCAGGCGAGGGAATACGTGGCGAGACGATCCGCATCGGCCCGCATGTCGTACCGTTCGGCACCGACCTGCTGTTTGCCGCGGAAGACCTGCCGGGGCTCGTCGTGCACGCTGAGATCTGCGAGGATTTCTGGGTGCCGATCCCGCCGAGCGCGGAGGCGGCGCTGGCCGGCGCCCTGGTGCTCGCCAATCTTTCCGCCAGCAACATCACCGTCGGCAAGGCGGAGACCCGCCGGCTGCTGTGCCAGTCGCAATCCGCCCGCTGTCTCGCGGCCTATCTCTACGCCGCGGCCGGCACGGGAGAGTCCACCACCGACCTGGCGTGGGATGGCCAGACCTCGATCTTCGAGAACGGCGTGGCGCTGGCGGAGACCGAGCGTTTCCCCGCGCACGCGCAGTTCGCGCTCGCCGACATCGACCTCGACCTGCTGCGCCAGGAACGGTCGCGGATGGGCACGTTCGACGACAACCGCCGCGGCCACCTCGCCGCGTCCGGCTTTCGCACGATCGGCTTTCGCCTCGATCCGCCGATGCACGATCTCGGGCTGCGGCGGCGCGTCGCGCGCTTCCCTTTCGTGCCCGCCGATCCGCAGCGCCTCGAGCAGGATTGCTATGAGGCCTACAACATCCAGGTCGCCGGATTGGTGCAGCGCCTGCGCGCGGTGGGGATCGAACGGGTCGTCATCGGCGTCTCCGGCGGGCTCGATTCGACCCAGGCGCTGATCGTCGCCGCGAAGGCCTTCGATCTGCTGGGCCTGCCGCGCAGTGGCATCCTGGGCTACACGATGCCCGGCTTCGCGACCAGCGACCGCACCAAGGAGAATGCGCTGCGGCTGATGGGCGCGCTCGATGTGTCACATGCCGAGCTCGATATCCGGCCGGCGGCCAGGCGCATGCTGCAGGACCTCGAGCATCCCTTCGCCCGCGGCGAGGCGGTGTACGACGTGACGTTCGAGAATGTGCAGGCCGGGCTACGGACCGACTATCTGTTCCGGCTGGCCAACCATCACGACGGCATCGTGCTTGGCACCGGCGACCTTTCAGAGCTGGCGCTGGGCTGGTGCACCTATGGCGTCGGGGACCAGATGTCGCATTACAACGTCAATGCCGGGGTGCCGAAGACGCTGATCCAGCATTTGATCCGCTGGGTGATCGGCTCCCGGCAATTCGCGCCGGAGGTGCTGGAGACGCTGGACGCGATCCTCGCCACCGAGATTTCACCCGAGCTGGTGCCGGGTGCCTCGCCGCAAAGCACGGAAGCGAAGATCGGGCCGTACGCGCTGCAGGATTTCAACCTCTATCACCTGCTGCGGTTCGGCTTCCGACCCTCGAAGGTGGCGTTCCTGGCGATGCACGCCTGGGGCGATCCCGAGAGCGGGGACTGGCCGCCCGGGCTGCCGGTCGCGCAACGGCGCTCCTACGATCTGCCGGAAATCCGGAGGTGGCTGGAAGTGTTCCTGCGCCGGTTCTTCGGGTTCAGCCAGTTCAAGCGTTCGGCGGTGCCGAACGGGCCGAAGGTCGCTGCCGGCGGGTCACTCTCCCCGCGTGGGGATTGGCGTGCGCCCTCCGATGGAAATGCGCGGGTGTGGTTGGAGGAGTTGGCGCGGAACGTGCCTGCCGATGAAGGCCCTCCAGCAAGGGCGGAGCGGGTTACTGAGCCAGGTTGAATTCGACCAGGATGGTGTCGGAGGTGAATTCGGCGCTGTGCCAGGCATTCGGCGCGAAGCGGATGGCGGTGCCGGGACGCAGGGGCACGCTGCCGGCTTCGCATTGAAGCTCCGCAGCGCCGCTCAGCACGTAGAGGAACTGCTCGTGCGGGTGGCTGTGCCGGGTGGCGACATGCCCGGCCTTCACGTGGATCTGCCGCATACTTGCACCCGAGCCCGGCAACTCGGGGCTCGTCCCGGACGCATCCCACTGCGCAGTCGCCACCGTCTCCATCGCGCCCTCCCTTCTACGTAACGGGTTGCAAGGGCATTGCCCTTGCCGGGGTCGAGGGGCGGAGCCCCTCGCCTTGCCTTGCCTGATAAAACTCAGGCCGCCGATCGTTCAGCACGTGGTTGAAAGCATTGAGCTGCCGCGTCCGGCGAGCCTCTGTCGGATCGAAGCTGGCTAGCAGAATCTCCTCCTGATCCGCTGAAGCCGGTCCGGCCAGAGGCCACCCCGTAGGCGCCACGATCAAGCTGCGCCCAAGGAAGGGTTGCCCGCGTTCGGTGCCGATCCGGTCGGCCGCTGCGATGAACACGGAATTGGAATGCGCCGCCGCCATCACCAGGATGTTGGCCATGGCATCGCGCTGCGCCGGCTGCGCCGGCATCGGCACCCAGTTGGTCGGCACGCAGACGATATCGGCGTCCTGCAGGCCGCACATCCGCCAGCTCTCGGGGAACCATCCGTCGTAGCAGATCAGCACGCCGACGCGGCCGAACGGCAGATCGAAAATCGGGAAACCGAGATCGCCCGGCGTGAAGAAGCGGTTCTCCTGATCCCAGAGGTGCATCTTGCGATAGGTGCCGAGCGGACCTTGCGGACCGATCAGCACGGCGCCGTTGAAGAGCCCGTCCCCGGCGCGTTCGCAGAGCCCGGCGACGATGTGCAGATCGCGCCGTGCGGCGATCTCCGCCCAGGCCTGCACCGAGGGACCGCTGGTGGCATCCTCGGCGAGGTCGCGCGCCTCCTCGGCGGTCTCGAAGACGTAGCCCGAGTTGCACAATTCGGGGAGCACGATGAGGCGCGCGCCGCGATCGGCGGCGATGCCGATGAACTCCAGGCTGCGTCGCACATTTTCCTCGACCGCGCCGATGCGCGGCTCCATCTGGATGCAGGCGACGGTCAGCTGCGTGTCAGGCGGCGTCATTCGGGTGCCGGTCCTTCCAGTCATGCGCGGCTTCGTAGGCGTGCGCGGCGCGCAGCACCGTGGCCTCGTCGAACGGCTTGGCGGCGATCTGCAGCCCGATCGGCAGGCCCGCCTCATCGAAGCCGCAGGGCAGGGTTATCGCCGGCAGTCCCGTCAGGTTATAAGGATAGGTGAGCCGCCAGGTCGCGGCCAGCGCGCTCTCCTCGCCCCCGGCAATTTCGACCTTGGCCTGGCCGATGCGCGGCGCGGTGACCGGCTCAGTGGGACCCAGGATGACGTCGGCCTTGTCGAAGACGCGCCGGAACTCCTGCATCAGCACGGTGCGCAGCTGCTCGGCCTTCAGGAGATCGGGGCCGGTCACGAACCGCCCGAGCTGCACCAATGTCCGCACATCCTGCGTGTAGTGCGCCACCCTGCCGGCGCGCAGCGACACGTCGTGATACGCCGTCGAGGAGGAGAGCTCGATGGCGAAGATGGCGCCCAGCCCGTATTGCAAGTTGGGCAGCTGGACGTCGTGCACGACCGCGCCCGCCCTGGCGTACCAGGCGATCGCCTGCTCCACCGCAGCCTCCACCGAGGCATGGTTGCGGCCGAAGAAGTGGTTGCGCACCACGGCGACGCGCAGGCCGCGCACGCCCTGATGCAACACCGCCCCGTAGTCGGGCACCGCGTGGTCGCGGCTGCCGGGATCGGCCGGATCATAGCCCGCGAGCACCTGCAGCAGGATCGCCGCGTCGGCGACGCTGCGGGTCAGCGGTCCGGCGTGATCGAGCGACCAGCTGTGCGGCACGATGCCGGCGCGGCTGATGCGCCCGAAGCTCGGCTTCAGCCCGACCGTGCCGCACAGGCTGGCGGGGATGCGGATCGAGCCGCCGGTGTCCGAGCCCATTGCCGCCGGGCACAATCCCGCGGCAACCGCCGCTCCCGAGCCGCCGCTGGAGCCGCCGGGGATACGTTCCGTGTCCCAGGGATTGCGGGTCGGCGGGGTGATGGTTCCCCAGGCGAATTCATGGGTGCGGGTCTTGCCGACGAGGATGGCCCCGGCGGCGCGCAGGCGCGCGGCGACGGCGGAATCGGTGCGCGGGAAGGCGACACCCGGCGCGGTGCTGCCGGCCGTGGTCGGCATGTCGGCGGTGAGGTAGTTGTCCTTGATGCCGACGGGGATGCCGTGCAACGGCCCGCGCCAGGTGCCGGTGCGGATTTCCTGCTCGGCGCGCCGCGCCTGCTCCAGCGGCTCCGGCGCCAGGCAGATGAAGCTTTGCAGCACCGGATCGATGCGCGCGATGCGCTCGAGCAGGCTTTCCATGAGCGCGACTGGCGAGAGACGGCTGGCCCGGACCTCCGCCGACAGCGTCTCGATGGTGGCGAAGCCGAGATCAGGGCGCATCGTCGCCATCCCGGTAGGCGAGCAGCGGATCGTACACCACGGCGGGATGGATGTCGGTCAGATCGAGGGTGCGCAGCCGGCGGATTTCGCGATGCATGGTCTCATAGGCCAGCAGCATCGCCCGCATCGTCTCGTCCGGCAGCTCGATGCCGAGAATGTCGCGCAACCGGTCCATCACGCAGTCCCCCCGCCGCCGGGACGGTAGGGCGGCGGGGTGAGCAGCAGCGCGGTGACGCCCTCCGGCGCCGCAAGCGCCGGCTGCCCCCGCTTCGGCATGCCCGCCAGGAATGGCCGCACCTGGGCGAGGAAGATGCTCCAGATCCGGCGCAGCTCGGCGACGGGATGGCGATGCTCGTCGACGCGCAGATCGACCCAGGGATAGTCCTCGGTGTCGTGCACCAGCAGCGCGGCGGATTGCTTGCCGCGCTTGTCTCCGCCGACCGCCTGCCCGGCCTCCAGCGCCAGCAGCAGGCGTTCGGCGAGCTCGGCGGCGGCGCTGCCCAGGAAGGCGGCTTGCATGGCGTCGAGCACCTCCGGTCCGGTCAGCATGTTGCCCTGGATGGCGTAGTCGGGCCCGGTATGATGGCCAAACCACGGCGTGCAGTTGTTCCCCGACCAGCTTGCCGCCCTGCCCTGGCAGTCCACCACGCCGATCTGGCGGACATCCCTGGCCTCATCGTCCGCGAGCACGCTGTCCAGCGCCGCCTGGGCGCTCGCGCCGCCGGCCAGCGCCTCGATCGAGCGGAAGCCGAGATAGGGATTGACCCAGGCCTGGGTGCTGACCGCGCCCACCCCAGGCCGCACATGCGGACAGAGCGAGCCGACGGCGGGAACCGCGGTGCTGACCGCGACACCGAGCATGCCGGTGCGCGAGCAGCGTGCGGCAATGGAGAAGGTGTTGGCCTGCATGCCTGCCTCCGGGTGCGCGGTCAGACCGCGAGATGGTCGTGGATGCGCGCCTCCACGCCGGGCTGAGCGATGAGACCGGTATCGACGATCTCGCCGCGGGTCAGCACGGCGTAGCGCTGAGCGACCGAGAGCGCGAACTGCACGTTCTGTTCGATCAGCAGAATGCTCAGCTGCGACCCGCTGAGCTCCGACCGCATCACCTCCGCCATCCGCAGGATCACCGAGGGCTGCAGCCCCTCCGAAATCTCGTCGACCAGCATGAGCCGGGGACGTGACAGCAGGGCGCGGGCCATGATGAGCATCTTCTGCTCGCCGCCGCTGAGCGTGCCGGCGGCCTGGCGGCGCCGCTTGGCGAGGAAGGGAAAGAAGCCGGCGACCCGGTCCAGCGCCGGCGCGAAGCCGCGATCGCTCCGCAGGCCGAGGCGCAGGTTTTCCTCGACGCTCAAATCCTGGAAGATCGCCTGGTCCTGCGGGCTGTAGGCGACCGAGCGCGCGGCCAGGCGGTGGGGCGACAGGCCGGTGGTCGGCGTGCCGTGGATGCGGATGGTGCCGCCATGGGGCGGCAGAAAGCCCATGATGGTCTTCAGCAGCGTGCTCTTGCCCATGCCGTTCTTGCCGAGCACGGCCAGCACCTCGCCCTGTTGCAGGCTGAGTGTAATGTCGCGCAGCACCATGGCCTCGCCGTAGCCGCTGGTGAGGTGCTCGATCTGCAGGGCCGCGTCAGCCATCCGAGCCGGGTCCTGCGGCGGCGGGCTCGCCGATCGCCTGCGGCTCGCCGGTGTAGATGGTGCGCACCAGCTCGGAGGTGACGACCTCCTCGACGCTGCCGTCCAGCACGATGCGGCCCTGGTGCAGCACGATGATGCGCGAGCTGATCTCGCGCACGAATTCGAGGTCGTGCTCGATCAGGAGGATGCAAAGCCCGTGCTTCGCCACAAGGTCGACGAGGATGCCGCCGATCAATGTGCGTTCCGGCTTGGTCAGGCCGGCGGTCGGCTCGTCCAACAGCAGCACGCTCGGCTCCATGGCCAGCACCATGGCGAGTTCCAGTGCCTGCTTGGCGCCGTGGGAGAGGTGGCGGACGGTGGTGCCGAGCTGGGCCACGAGGCCGGTCGCACGGGCGACCTGCATCGCCGCTTCGGGCAGGTGAATTTCGTCGGCGCGCCGCCAGGGTGACAGCCTCTCCAGACGTGAGCGGGAGACCCGCAGGGATTCCGCCACGGTCAGCGCATCGAACACGTTCGGCGTCTGGAATTTTCGCCCGAGGCCGAGGCGCACGCAGCGTTCCGGGGGCATGCGGCCGACTTCGCGCCCCTGGATGGCGATGCGCCCGCGGGTACGCTCCTGCCCGTCGCTGATGCAGCGGATGAGCGTGGTCTTGCCGGCACCGTTCGGCCCGACCAGGCTGACCAGCTCGCCGCGGCGGCCGGTGAAGGAGATGTCCTCCAGCACATGCAGGCTGCCATAGCTCCGCGCCACGCCGGTGATTTCCACCGCGGCGGGCGCGTGCCCCATCTGCATGTGGGTCTCGATGTCGTAGGTCGGTGCCTCGGCCAGGCGTGCCGCGGTCGGCTGGATGCGGGACACCCGGGGAAGCAGGCGGCGAACCAGTCCCGCGAGTGCCGGGCCCAGCCCTTGCGGCATGATGACGATGACGACGATGAACACCGCGCCGACGACGAGCTGCCAGACGAAGGGCAGACTGCCGCTCAGCCAGGCGCTGACGAAATCGATCAGCACCGCGATGATCGCCGGGCCTATGAGTGTGCCGCGGCCGCCCAGCGCCACCCAGATCACCAGCATGGTGCCGAACTGGAAATCCCCGAGATCGGGGGCGACGACGTCGGTGTAGGCGGCGTAGGCGTAGCCGGCCAGGGCGGCCACCACCGCCGAGACCACCAGCAGCGCGCCCTTTACCCAGGAAGTGGAAATGCCGAAATAGCGGCAGCGCTGCTCGTTCTCGCGGATCGAGACCAGCAGCCGGCCGGCATCGCTGCGCACGAAGATCCAGCCGAGCAGGGTGACCAGGACCAGGGCAACGCCGGCGATACGGAACCAGGCTTCATTCGAAAGATCGAACGTGTCGAAACCGGAAAGCCCGCTGCTGGATCCGGTGAAGTCACCGCCCGCGTAGATCACCTGCACGAAGACGATCGACAGCACCAGCGTGACCACGGAGATGTAGAGCGGCGACACGCCCGTGCCGAAAGCCAGCCAGGCGATCAGGGCCGCCACCAGCCCGGCCACGACCACGCCGCCGCCGAGCGCCGCGACGGCCACCAGCGGCGTGAAATCGAGGTGGGAAAAAGCCAGGCCGCAGGCATAGGCGCCGATCGCAAAGAACGCCGACTGCCCGAACGACAGCACCCCCGTGAAGCCCCAGAGGATGTCCACGGTGACGGCGATGCTGCCGTAGAGGAAGGAGCGGATCAGGATGTTGACGGAGTAGCGGTCGAGCAGCAGCGGACCGACCGCGACCAGCGCCAGCCCGAGCAAGGTCAGCGCGCCGATGCCGCCGAGCTCGAGCCGGAAGCGCTCCGAGGGCAGCCGGGCCGGTGCGGCGTCGCGCATCGGCGCGCTCATGGCGTCGGCTCAGGCACGGGCAAATCCCGCGGGACGGATGCGCAGCAGCACGGCCGCGAGAACCACGATGGTCAGCGCGCCGAGCACCGGGCTGCTGTAGGTGCTGACCACGACCTGGGCACCGCCCAGCACCAGCGAGGCAGCGGCGAGGCTGATCAGCGAAGTGCCGGAGACCATGACCAGCATGAAGGCGTTCAGCAGCCATGGCAGGCCCATCAGCGGATCGATGCTGAGCAGCGGCGTGATCAGCGCGCCGGCGACCGTGGCAATGCCGGCGCCGACGCTGAACGTGGCGAATCGCACCAGCTCGCTGTTGATGCCGAGGCTCTGGGCGAGCGTCTCGTTCATGATCACCGCCCGCGCCGCCAGGCCGAGCCGCGTGCCCTGCATCACCACGCCGATCAGTCCGCCGAGCACCAGCGCTACGATCAGCATGATCAGTCGGTAGAGCGAGTAGCTGGTGCCGAGCAGCGGCACCGCCCCCTGCACCGGGCTCAGCACGAATTGCGTGCTGCGGCCGAAGCCGATGGTGATCAGCTGGACCACCACGATGCTCAGCCCCCAGGTCGCGAGGATGGCATCGAGCGGGCGGCTGTAGAGCGGGCGGACGATCAGCCGCTCGACAGCTGCGCCGAGCAGCAGACCGATGACGAGAGCCACCGGTGCTGCGAGCCATGGGCTCCAGTTCAGCTCGGTGACGATCAACGCAGCGTAGCCGCCGAGGGTGAGGAAGCCGCCATGCGCGAAGTTGATGATCTTCAGCACGCCGAACACGATCAGCAGCCCGACGGCCACCACGAACAGGATGCCCGCGGTGGTCAGGATGTCGAGCAGCAGATCGGTCATCGCCAGGCTCGGCGCGACGCAGCTATTTCAGTTTCGGGCATTGGTCGCCGGGATCGACGTTCTTGAAGCTCTGGATCACCTTGACGCTGCCGTCCTGCTGCACCTGGCCGAGATACATGGTCAGCGGCGCATGGTGCTGCTTGTTCATCTGGATCGGGCCGCGCGCGCCGGTGAAGCTGACCGTGGGAAGCGCCTTCAGCACCTTGTCGGTATCCAGGCTGCCGGCCTTCTCGACCGCTGCCTTGTACAGGTAGACTCCGTCATATTCAGGCTCGGACAGATCGTTCGGCGTCTTCATCTCACTACCGAACATTTTCTGCAGGCCGGCGATGAACGCCTTGTTCTGCGGATTGTCGAGACTGGTCAGGTAGGATTGCGAGACGTAGACGCCAGCTGCGTCCGCGCCGATCGCCTTGGCTGTGCCTTCATCGACGCCGAGATTGCCGAACGGCACCTGGATGCCGGATGCCCTGAGCTGCTTGGTCAGCGTCACATTCGGGGCGCCGCCGGCGGTCGAGCTGACCAGCGCATCCGGGTTGGCGGTGCGCAGCTTGCTCAGCACCGGCGTCCAGTCCGATGCGTCCATCGGCAGATACTCCTCGCCGATCACCTTCCCGCCATGCGCCTCGATGTATTTGCGGGTGAAGCCGAGCATGCCGCGCCCAAAGGCGTAGTCGCTGCCTACGAGAAAGAAGGTTTTCGCTGCCTTCTCCTTCTGGAAGTAGTCAATGACGGGCGGCACCTGCTGTTCCGGTACCCAGGCGTCGACGAACAGGTACGGGCTGCACGATCTTCCCTCATAGGAGGACGTGTAGATGAACGGCACCTTGCCCCGGGCCACGACCGGCAGGCCGGCATTGCGCGCCGCACTGGTTTCCATGGTGATCAGCGCGTTGACGTTCTGCTGGAAGATGAGCGAATTGAATGCCTTCACGGCGCCATCGGCGCCGCTGCCATCATCGGCAACGTCGAGCTCGACGTGTTTGCCGAGAATGCCGCCATGAGCGTTGATTTCGGCAACGGCCAACTGTCCCGCCTGCACGACGGAAGGGGCGACCACACTGTTGGCGCCGCTCAGACCGATCGGCACGCCGATCTTCACCACGTTCTGCGCCAGTGCCGCGAAGCTGCCCAAGGTCAGCCCCAGCACGGCACCGACCACCAGTGTGCCTCGTGCACGCCGAGCCCGCCGGTACCACGATTGATCGAGATGTCCCACCTCGGCCTCCTTCGGTCCGAGCCGATGCCTGATCCGAGCCGGCCATCGCTCGCCTCAAAGGCGAGGGTTCGGCAATTTCGATGCCAGCCGGCCCGAGATCAACGTTTCCCGGCTATTTCAGTTTCGGGCATTGGTCGCCGGGATCGACGTTCTTGAAGCTCTGGATCACCTTGACGCTGCCGTCCTGCTGCACCTGGCCGAGATACATGGTGAGCGGCGCATGGTGCTCCTTGTCCATGGTGATGGTGCCGCGCGGGCCGTCGAAGCTTACCGTGGGCAGTGCCTTCAGCACCTTCTCGGTGTCCAGGCTGCCGGCCCTCTCGATCGCCGCCTTGTAGAGATAAACGCTGTCATATTCCGGCTCGGACAGGTCGTTCGGGATCTTGAAGTCGCTGCCGAACATCTTCTGCAGCGCTGCGATGAATGCCTTGTTCTTCGGGTTGTCGAGCGTCGTCAGGTAGGATTGCGAGATGTAGACCCCGGCCGCATCCGCGCCGATCGCCTTCGCCGTGCCCTCATCCACCGCCAGATTGCCGAACGGAACATCAACGCCGGCGGCGCGAAGCTGCTTGGTCAAGGTGACATTCGGGGCGCCCCCCGCCGTCGAGCTGATCAGCGCATCGGGGTGTGCGGCGCGCAGCTTGCTGATCACCGAGGTCCAGTCCGAAGCGTCCATCGGCAGGTACTCCTCGCCGAGCACGCGGCCGCCATGGGCTTCGATGTATTTGCGGGTGAAGCCGAGCATGCCGCGGCCGAAGGCATAATCACTGCCGACGAGATAGAACGTCTTGGCGTTCTTCTCCTTGAGGAAGTAGTCGACGATTGGCGCGACCTGCTGGTCCGGCACCCAGGCGTCGACGAACAGGTAAGGGCTGCACGACCGTCCCTCGTAATAGGAGGTGTAGATGAACGGCACCTTGCCGCGCGATACCACCGGCAGGCCGGCGTTACGGGCGGCACTGGTTTCCATGGTGATGATGGCGTTGGCGTTCTGCTGGAAGAGCAACGCGTTGAACGCCTTGACCGCGCCGTCGGCGCCGCTGCCGTCATCGGCGACGGCGAACTCGACCTGCTTGCCGAGGATGCCGCCATGAGCGTTGATCTCGGCGACCGCCAGCTGCCCCGCCTGCACGACCGAGGGTGCGACCACACTGTTGGCGCCGCTCAAGCCCACGGGGACGCCGATCTTGATGACGGACTGGGCCTGCGCCGTGCCGTATACCGGTGCGGCAAGGCTGAGGATCGTTCCCAGGGCGCGGGCACCACGCCCGAATTTCATGCCCGGCTCGTGCCGGTTTCGACGGGTACGCCGCTCGCGCATCGCTATCGATCCCCAACTGCCGCGGCGGCGCCGATCGCCACCGCTCCATCGGGCTTGATTGTTTCCGAAACCCGCGCGCCGTCAATGGCCGGATCGGCAGCACCGGCGCTCTTTCCACCGGGCTCGATACGATTACAATGAACCCCCAACGATGCGGCGTCACACTCGCCGAGGCCTGAGGGAGAAGCGTCCATGCGCCTGGTCATCGGTTCCGATCACGCCGGCTTTCCGATGAAGGCCGCCGTGCTCACGCATCTGCGAGGCCGCGGTCACGAGGTCATCGACGTCGGCTCGCATGACGACCGCCCCGTCGACTTTCCCGACATCGCCCGCAAGCTCGTCGACATCATCAAGCGCGGCGAGGCGGCGCGCGGCATCATGGTGTGCGGCACCGGGGTCGGCGCCTCGATCGCCGCAAACAAGGTGCGCGGCATTCGCGCCGCGGTCTGCCACGACGTCCATTCCGCGCATCAGAGCGTCGAGCATGACGACGTCAACGTGATGTGCCTCGGCGCGCAGATCGTCGGTCCCTGGCTGGCCTGCGATCTGCTGGATGCGTATGTCGGGGCCGAGTTTTCCACCGACGAGGATTGCCGGCGCCGCGTCGCCAAGCTCGGGGAAATGGAGAACCAGGCGTAGCGGACCAGGCGGGGCGCAGGGGAGGAAACGATGGACGCAGCAGTAGTGCCGGCGGCGCGGTGGATGCGGATCATTCCCGCCGCCTTCCTGATGTACACGATCTCTTTTATCGATCGGAACAACATCGCCTTCGGCTTCTTCGGCATCCAGAAGGAGCTCGGTTTGGACGCGACCGCGGCCGGGCTCGCCGGCGGCATTTTTTTCTTCGGCTACCTGTTCCTGCAAATTCCGGGCAGCGTGCTGGCGCAGCGCTGGAGCGCAAAGGCCTTCGTCGCCGTCTCGCTGGTGCTCTGGGGCGTCTGCTCGATGGCGACCGCGTTCGTGCATAGCTTGCCGCAGCTGCTGGTGGCCCGCTTCCTGCTCGGCGTCGTGGAAGGCGGGGTGTCGCCGGCGACGATGATCCTGCTGACCAAGTGGTTCCCGCTGAACGAGCGCGCCCGCGCCAACGGCTACTGGTATCTCTGCATCCCCGTTGCCTCGATCATCACCGCCCCGCTCTCCGGCTGGATTCTCACCCACTATGACTGGCGGACGATGTTCCTCATCGAGGGTGCGCCGGCACTGGTCTTCGCGGCGATCTGGTGGTTCGTCATCGACGAAGACCCCAGCCGGGCGAAGTGGATTTCGCGGGCGGAGCGGAGCTATCTGGAGAGCACCCTTGCGGCGGAGAAGCGGGTGCTGACCAGCGAGGTTCCAAGCCTGCGCGATGCGCTGGCCAACCACAACGTGATCACCCTGCTGCTGCTGTTCTGCTTCCTGCAGGTCGGCTTCTACGGCTACGGCCTGTGGCTGCCGCGGCTGGTACAGTCGCTCTCGCACGGCACCATGATGCAGATCGGCTGGATCTCGGCAGTGCCCTGGGCGGCCGCGATGATCGGCTCGATCATCAACTCGACACATGCCGACCGCACCGGCGAGCACCGCCTGCACATTGCCGTGCCGATCCTTGCCGGAGCCTTGTTCCTGGCCCTCTCGGTGCTGGCCGGACCGGGCCGGCCGGTGCTGGCAATCGCGGCGCTCAGCATCTGCCTCGGGTTCATCTACTGCTACGCCGTGTTCTGGGCGGCACTCACCGCCTTCGTCGCCGAGGACGTGCTGGCCGTGGCGATGGGCTCGATCAACGCCATCGGCAATCTCGGTGGGTTCTTCGGCCCGTTCATCGTCGGATTCCTGATCGACCGCACCGGCAATGTCCTGGTCGGCGAGGGTTTTCTGATCCTTTCCCTGGTGATCTCCGGCAGCCTGGCGTTGCGGCTGCGCGACAGCCCGGCGGTGGCGCGCAGCCGGCTCGCCGCCGTCGGTCGGGCGTAGGGCGATGGGCAATAACCCGCACCTCGGCTTCATCGGCATCGGCCTGATGGGCGCGGCGATGAGCCTGCGGCTGCTCGAGCGCGGCTGGGATCTCACGGTCTGGAACCGCGAGCCGTCGCGGCTCGCGCCGGTCCTCGCGGCCGGCGCCCGCGCGGCCGGCAGTCCGCGCGAAGTCGCCGAGAGCTGCGAGATCGTGCTGATGTGCGTACTCCACACCGAGGCGGTGGCGGATTGCGTCTGGGGCGAGGACGGGGTGGCCGCGGCGGCCAGCGGCGCCGGGCTGGTGATCGATCACTCCACCATCGATCCCGCGGCGACGCGCGATTTCGCCGCCCGGCTGAAGGGGCGCACCGGGGCGGGCTGGGTCGACGCGCCGGTATCCGGCGGCCCGGTTGCCGCGCGGGCGGGCAGCCTGACCATCATGCTCGGCGCCGAACCGGAGGACATGGCGCATGCCGCGCCGGTGCTGGCCGACCTCGCCTCGAATGTCACGCGCATGGGCGGGGTCGGCGCCGGGCAGCTCACCAAGCTGGTCAACCAGGCGATCGTCGGCTCGGGCTTCGTGCTGATGGCCGAGGCGCTGCGCCTGGCCGAGGCGGCCGGCATCGACGCGGCGGCGATGCCAGGGTGCCTGGCCGGCGGCTTGGCGGACAGCGCGCTGCTCCAGCGCATCTATCCGCAGATGCAGGCCCGTGCCTTCGATCCGCCGCTGAGCTACGCCCGTCAGCTGCTGAAGGACATGAAGGCGGTCACCGGCGCCGCCCAGGCGCTCGATCTGACCTTGCCGATGGTCGAGACGGCGTGCCGGCGCTATGCCGATTATGTCGGGCTGGGGAACGAGCTCGTCGACAGCGCATCCATCATCCGCTTGTATGAGGCGGGAAGCTGATGGCTCGCGGGGTGGGCGGGATGATCGACGCGCACCAGCATTTCTGGGATCTCGCCGGGGGCGACTATCCCTGGCTCGCCGGCACCGAGCCGATCCCGTTCCGCTACGGCCGCGCCGATGCCATCCGCCGCACCTATCTGCCCGCCGACTACCGCCGCGACACCGCCGCCCACGAGGTCAGGGCGACCGTGCACATCGAGGCTCAGTTCGATCCCGCCCGACCCGTCGAGGAGACGCTGTGGCTGGAGAGCCTGGCGGCGCGCGAGGGACTGCCGACCGCCTGCGTCACCCAGGCTCGGCTCGAGCGTCCGGAGGTGGAGGAGGTGCTGGCGCAGCAGGCGGCGCGGCCGCTGGTCCGCGGCATCCGTCAAAAGCCGGCGGCGGCGGCGAGCGCCGATGCCGCGCGCCGGGGCGAGCCGGGGTCCATGGACGACCCGATCTGGCGGCGCGGCTACGCCCTGCTGGAGCGGCACGGTCTCAGCTTCGACCTGCAGACCCCGTGGTGGCACCTGGACGCAGCGGCGGCGCTTGCCGGTGATTTTCCGGGCACGCAGATCATCATCAACCACACCGGCCTGCCGGCAGACCGTAGCGCGCCGGCGCTGGCGGCGTGGCGCGCGGCGCTGGAGCGCGTGGCGGTATCACCGAACGTTGCGCTGAAGATTTCCGGCCTCGGTCTGCCGGACGGGTCATGGAACGCGGTGTCGAACCGGGCGGTGATCCGCGACGCCATCGCCATCTTCGGCTGGCAGCGCTGCCTGTTCGCCAGCAACTATCCCGTGGACAGCCTGGTCGCCAGCTTCGACGCGATCGCCGGGCAGTTTCTCGACGCAATCGCCGACCGGCCGGAGGGCGAACAGTGCGCCTTGCTGCACGACAACGCCGTGCGCCTCTATCGGCTGAAGCGCTAGAGCGTGATGACCGAAGGTGGAATCACCGCAGGTCTGAATCACGCTCTCAAACCAAACAGTTAGAGCGTGATGACTTCGTCTTTTAGAGTCATCGCGCTCTAACGATAGAAGAGCCACGACAGAAAGGGAGGCGAGACATGCCGATCATCACCCGTCGCGCGCTGGGTCAGGGACTTGCCGCCTTACCAGCCTTGCTCACCCGCCGCGCCGATGCCGCCGAGTTCAGCTACAAATTCGCCACCAACCAGCCGCCGAGCCACCCGTCCAACGTCCGGGCGCAGCAGGCGATCGACCGCATCCGCGAGCAGACCGGCGGACGTCTGCAGATCCAGCTCTTCCCCAATAACCAGCTCGGCGGCGATACCGACATGATGAGCCAGCTGCGCAGCGGGGCGATCCAGTTCTTCCCGCTCTCGGGGCTGATCGTGCAGACCATCGTTCCGGTCGCCGGCGCCAACGGTGTGGGGTTCGCGTTCAAGGACTACGACATGGTCTGGGCGGCGATGGATGGCGAGTTCGGCGCCTATATCCGCCGCGCGATGGAGCCGGCCGGGTTCTACACGTTCCCGAAGATCTGGGACAACGGCTTCCGCCAGATCACCGCCGGCGCCAAGCCGATCGCCCGGCCGGACGATCTCAACGGCTTCAAGATCCGCGTGCCGGTGATGCCGCTGGAGACCTCGCTGTTCGAGAGCTACGGCGCCTCGCCGACCTCCATCAACATCAAGGAGGCCTATTCGGCGCTGCAGACGCGGCTGGTGGATGGCGAGGAGAATCCGCTCTCCATCATCTACAACTGGAAATTCTATGAAGTGCAGAAATACTGCTCACTGACCAGCCACATGTGGGACGGTTTCTGGGTGCTGGCCAACAAGCGGGCCTGGGAGAGGCTGCCGAAGGATGTGCAGGATGTCGTGTCGAAGAACATCGAGCAGGCGGCGCAGGAGCAGCGTGCCGACATCCGCAAGCTGAACGAGGGATTGCAGAGCGAGCTGGAGAAGCTCGGCATGACCTTCAACACGCCGGACACCGAGCCGTTCCGCGCCAAGCTGCGCAGTGCCGGGTTCTATGCGAAGTGGCGCGACACCTTCGGCCCGGAGTGCTGGGGACTGCTGGAGAAATACACCGGCAAGCTCGCCTGACCGGACCGAGCCGGCATGGTCGAGAGCCTACTGCAGGCGGCCTCGCCGCCACCCCGGGCGGCGGCGCTGGCGCAGCTCGAGCGCACTCTCGCACTGCTCACCGAAATCCCGGCCGCCGGGCTGGTGGTCGCTGAAATCCTGCTGCTCTCCGCCGGCGTCACCTCGCGCTACGTCTTTCACCGGCCGCTGGTCTGGTCCGACGAGCTGGCCTCGGCGCTGTTCCTCTGGCTGGCCCTGCTCGGCGCGGTGATCGCGCTGCAGCGCGGCGAGCACATGCGGCTCACCGTGTTGGTCAATGCCGCGCCGCCCGGCCTGCGCGGCTGGATGGAGGCGCTGGGTTCGGCGATCGTCATCGCCTGCATGCTGGCGCTGCTGGCGCCCGCTGAGCAGTATATCGAGGATCAATGGGTGGTGACCACGCCGGCCCTGCAGATTCACGATGGTGTGCGAGTCGCGGCGATCCTGCTCGGCGCGGTGCTGATGAGCTGCGTCGCGGTGATCCGGCTGTTCCGTTTTGCAACGCCCGCGCAGGCCGCCGGGGCTGTCATTCTGGTGGCTGCCGGAGCTGCCGGGCTGTGGGCCGTGCAGGACGTCATCGCGCCCTGGGGCAACATCGACCTGGTTCTGTTCTTCGTCGTGCTGGTCGGCTTCTGCGTCGCCATCGGCACCCCGATCGCCTTTGCCTTCGGCGCCGCCACCCTCGCCTATCTGGCCGTCACCACCGACACGCCGCTCTCCACCGTGGTCAACCGGATCGACGAGGGCATGTCGGAGCTGATCCTGCTCGCCGTGCCCCTGTTCGTCTTTCTCGGCGTGCTGATCGAGATGATGGGGCTGGCACGGGCGCTGGTGAACTTCATGGTGGCGCTGCTCGGCCATGTCCGCGGCGGGCTCTCCTACGTGCTGCTGGCGGCGATGTATCTCGTCTCCGGCATCTCCGGCTCCAAGGCGGCCGATATGGCGGCGGTGGCGCCGAGCCTGTTTCCCGACATGCGCCGGCGCGGCGCGCATCCCGGCGAGCTGGTGGCGCAGCTCGCGGCCTCCGGCGCGATGTCGGAGACCATTCCGCCGAGCCTCGTGCTGATCACCATCGGCTCGTCCTGCGGCGTCTCCATCGCCGGCCTGTTCACCGGCGGTATGCTACCGGCCGCCGCCGGCGCGCTGGCGCTGGTCCTGGTCTGCCGCTACCGATCGCGCGGCGATGACCTCCGCGGCGCCAGGCGGGCGCGTTTCGGACACATGCTGCGCACCGGTGCCGTGGCGGCGCCGGCGCTGGTGCTGCCGTTCCTGATCCGCGCCGCGGTGGTGAAGGGCGTGGCGACGGCGACCGAGGTCTCCACGGTCGGCATCGCCTACACGGTAGTGGTCGGGTTCCTGGTGTACCGGCAGTTCGATGGGCGCCGGCTCTATCCGATGCTGGTAAGCACCGCGGCGCTCTCCGGCGCAATCCTGCTGATCATCGGCATGGCGACGGCGATGGCCTGGGCGCTGACGCAGTCCGGCTTCAGCCAGCAGCTCGTCGAGGCGATGATCCACATGCCCGGCGGCAAGGCCGGATTCCTCGGCGTTTCCATCGTCGTTTTCGCCGTGCTCGGCTCGCTGCTGGAGGGCATCCCGGCGATCGTGCTGTTCGGCCCGCTGCTGTTCCCGGCGGCGCGCGCCATCGGCGTGAACGATGTGCACTACGCCATGACGGTGGTGCTGGCGATGGGGCTCGGCCTGTTCGCGCCGCCGTTCGGGATCGGCTTCTATTTTTCCTGCGCCATCGGCGGGGCCACGCCGGACGAGGCGATGGGCCGCGTATGGCCATATCTCGGAGCCTTGCTGCTGGCCGTCATCGCCGTCGCCGCGATTCCCTGGCTGTCCACCGGATTCCTGTGAAGCGGCACCGCGTTGGAGGCTGCCGCCAACGCTTCTCGGGCGCGCATCTCCGCCAGTTCGGCCTCCGCCGCCTCGCATCGGGCCTGCAGCGCCGACACTGACGCCGCGGCCTGCTGCAGCGGCCGCATGAGCTGCTCGACACCGACGAAAACCGCGGCCGTCTCGCGCAGAGTTTCACCGAAGCAGCCGGATGGTGCGGCCTGCAGTATCCGGCGATGCAGCATCCGGCAGAACGCTCCGGATGCCCCTGGTCGATGATCGTCATGCCGCAGGCCGGCGTCCGCGATCTCAGCGACCAGCTCCTCGAGCGCCGGGTCCGCGGCGTCCCAGGGAAGACCGAGATGCGCGATCAGGCGCGCCGTGTTGTCCTGGGGGGCGGTGAACCAGCCCTCGTACGGAATGACGCAGACCGGGGCGGCGCCGATGTCTTGTATGGCGTGGGCGTTATAGACGGCCCAGCGATACTCGGCGTCGGCGGCGTCGATCTCGTCCCGGGCGGCGAGCGAGCGGGCCACTTGTGCGGGCGAGCGCAGGCACAGCACGTAGCTCGGCTCGAGCTCCAATGCGCTACAGACCTCCCGCCAGAACGGCAACAACCGCGCCGCCCTCGGGTCCTTGAAGCCGAAACGGCGGTGCCGTTGCAGCTGCCCGTCCAGCCAATCGATTGCCTGGTCACGCACCGCGCGCACCCGCGGGTCGGCCCACCAGCCCGCCGGCAGGGCCAGCGCGTGGTCAGGGCTGTACCAGTCGCGCCCGAACAGCTGGAGGATGGTGTCGTGGAACGCGACGATTTCCGGGCGTTCCCAGTGGCCTTTCGCGTTGCTGCCGTCGGATGCGATCTGGCCCGCCATGTCGATGCCCATGACGCTGAGCAGGTGCGAGCAGAGCGAGGTGCCGCTGCGGTGCATTCCCAGCACCATGGTGATGCGGCGCGGGGCGGCCGACATCCGGCTATTCCCCGAAGCCGGGCTGGTCGCGATAGCGGTGCGGCGTCCACGGCCCCCACTTCGCCTCGAAGATCTTGCGATTGCGCTGCATCAGCTCCGCCTTCTCGCCGGCGGCCAGCTTGTCGAACGACGCGGAGAGATGGTGATGGACGAACACGTCGTCGCAGATCAGCAGACGGTAGCCGGCCTGGCGCGCCCGGCGGCAATAGTCGTCGTCCTCGAAGAAGCCCACGCTGAAGCTCTCGTCGAGGTAGCCGACGGTTTCGATCACCTCACGCCGGATGGCGACGCAGAAGAAGGCGAGGTTTTCGGTCTCGAAGGTGCAGCGCCGACGCCGGGCCGTGAAAGCGGCGCTCGAGGCCGCCATTTCCTGCATGTCGGAGTAGGAAATCACGATCTTCTGCTCGTTGCCGATCATGTTGCTCAGCGGACCGGTCATGCCGACGCGCGGATCGGCGAGCAGCGGACGGATCAGGTCGCGGATCCAGCCCTTGGTCACGTAGGTGTCGTTGTTCAGGACGACCCGAATCTCGCCGGTCGCCGCCTTGAGACCGACATTATTGCCGGCAGCGAAGCCGAGATTGCTCGGGTTGCGGACGTGCCGGATCGCATGGTGCTGGCGGCTCATCTCCTCCAGGTAGGTGCCCGTCGCATCGCTGGAGGCGTTGTCGACGCAGACGATCTCCAGCTCGGGATAATCGGAGAAGGTCAGCAGGCTGGACAGGCACGCCCGGGTGAAATCCAGGTTGTTGTAGCAGAGGACGACGATGCTCACCGTCGGAAACTGCCGGTCGATGACCGCGGAGAAGGCGGCGGCGCGCGTCGACCAGGAATGCCGGGCAGCCCACTCCCGGCGTTGCGCCGCGATCGCGGTACCGTCGTCTTTGAGGGTGCGGTCGTTCTTCACGGAGTCGGTCTTGCGAGAGCCGAGCGTGGGAGAACCGGAGTTGTGAGAACCAGCCTTGAGATAGCCCGCGATCTTCTTCTCGAACTCGCCCGGCGACCGCGCAATCTGCAGCAGCCCAGCCGGCACGCGCCGCAGCTCGGGCATGTCGGTGGCGACGATCGGTTTGCCCGCGCAGAGATACTCGTAGAGCTTTACCGGATTGGTCGCCTTGATCAGATCGACCAGCTTGAAGGGAATGATGCAGACATCGAAGGAATAGAGATAGTGGGTCAGCTCCGAATACGGTTTTTCCCCGAGAAAGACGATGTTGGCGAGCTTGCGCGCCGGGGCGACGTCGCATCCCTCGGTGGCGCCGATCAGGATGAAGTGCCACTCCGGATGATTATGGGCGCAGCTGACGACCAGCTCCATGTCGAACCAGTCGGCGATCGCGCCGTAATAGCCGATGACCGGCCGCGCCGCCGGCACATAGCGGGTCGCCGGAGGCGTCGAGAAATATTCGACCTCGGCACCGTTGCGCACGATCTCGCAGGGGCGCTGCCGTCTGACGATGTCGGCGAGATACTCGGAGGTGGCGACGACCGCGTCCGCCTCGCGGATGAGCTTGTCCTCGAGCGCCACGACGCGGGGGGAGACGGCGTTGAAGCCGGCGACGTGGTCGAGGCAGTCGTGGATCAGGACCATGCCGGGCAGCGACATCGCCACCGGGTACCACCCCGGGAACTGAACGACTCCCACAGGGCTGCGCAGCCTGAGCTCCGAGGCGACGGCGGCCAGCGCCGCAGAAAGTTCCTCGATCTGCCGCTCGTCCTCGATGCCGGCATAGATGCTGGGTTCCGGGGGCCGGCAGGTGAGCACGATCTCGAACACGCCCTTGGCAGACTGCGAGCGGATCTTGAAGCGGCCGCCGCTCGGGTCCGGCGCCTCGAACCTGACGCTCAGATAGAACACCCGGCTGCCGAGTGCCGCCAGCTTTGCCGCCAGATGCTGCGGCCGCTGGGTCCGGAAATGCCAATCGATGATCGAGAAGAACAGGACGTCATGCGGGCCGCCGGCGGCCGCCAGAGCGGCCGGCAGCAGCGCGCCATAGAGTGCCTCCGGTGAGGGCGGGGGAGCCTCGAGCACCCGCGCCGGCGCGGGATCGTCAAGCCGGTCGACGAGCAGGGCGAGCGCCCTGCCCTGCGCGCTTAAGTTCTCGGCGATCGCGTTCAGCGCCCGAAGCATGGTGAATTGCAGGTCCGAGAGCGGCGGTGTCACCTCGGCGAGCCGCTGCTGCGACGGAAAGGCCTGAGCCGACGGCAGAGGCGCCGTGCGCAGGACCCTCGGACTGTCCTGCAAGGCGAAGTCGGCGCCTTTCACCCGCGCCGTGATGACGTGCTCCTGGCCGTCGAACAGCTCCAACGGCAGCGCATAGCGAAAAGCGTGACAGCCGTCGCCGATGCCGGCCTCCGCCAGGTCGGCGCGGAACAGTTTGGCCGGAATGGCGCCGAGCAGGCGATCGCTGTCGCGAATTTCGACCGTGAGAATGCGCGAGGGCGTACGCGCATCATACGCCCAGCCCTCGACGAGGCGGCCGTGGACCGCGTCGAACACGCCGACCAGGCCCTTCTGAGCTTCGGCATCGGGCGTCGCGTTCGTCTCGGCCTTGTCCGTGCTCGCCGCGCTTGCGGGCGGCTCGATTGCAGCGCGGCCGCGCAGAGCCCGCTTGCCGCGCAGCACCGGCGAGACAGTCGTGCGAGGGCCGCTCCCGTTCGCCTTTGCGCGGGCCACCTCTCCGCTCGTGACCTCGGCGCGAGCGCCTTCATGGGCGGACAGGTCGCGCTCCATCACGCGTACGCCGGCTCTGCGGATTGCGGCTCGGCTCGACTGCGGCGCCGCTGCAGCACATCCGCGATGCGCCGCGCTGCCTGGCCATCGCCGTAAGGCGAGGCGCCGCGCGCCATCGCTGCATAGGCCTGCTTGTCGTCGAGCAGACGCTGCACCTCCTCGACGATCCGGTCGGGGTCGGTGCCGATCAGCCGCGCCACGCCTTCGTGCACCGCTTCGGGACGCTCGGTGGTCTCGCGGGTGACCAGCACCGGCTTGCCGAGTGCCGGTGCTTCCTCCTGGATGCCGCCGGAATCGGTCAGCACGATGTCGGCGCGCTGCATCACGGCGATCATCTCGGGATAGTCGAGGGGCGGGCAGAGGTGGACGCGGGGCACCCCGCCGAGCAGTTCGTGCGCGGGCCGGCTGACCTGCGGGTTGGGATGCACGGGGTAGATCACCGAGAGGTCGGGATTGCTCGCGACGAGCCGGCGGATCGCCGACAAGACGCCGCGGACCGGCGCGCCGAAGCTTTCGCGCCGATGCAAGGTCATCAGCAGCACGCGGCCCCCCGGGGCGATGGGGAAAGGCAGCTTGCGGGCCCGCTTCGAGGTCCAGAGAAGCGCGTCGATCACCGTGTTGCCGGTCATGAAGATGCCGGCAGGATCGGCCCCTTCGCGCAGCAGGTTTGCGCGCGCCGCCCGGGTGGGGGCGAAATTCACCGTCGCCACTTTCGCCGCAATGAGGCGATTGAACTCCTCGGGGAAGGGATGCTGCAGATCGCCGGTGCGCAAGCCGGCCTCGACATGGGCAAAGGCGACATGCCCGTAGAAGCAGGCCATGGCGGTTGCCATCACCGTCGTGGTGTCGCCCTGTCCGATGACTAGCTCGGGCTGCTCGGCGTGCAGGATGGCGGCGATTCGCGGCAGCAGCCTGCCCGTGAGTTCCGGCAGGCCCTGATCGGGACGCATGGCGTCGAGGTCGTGGTCTACGGGAATGCCGAAAAAGCTCAGCAGCGGGGCGGTCAGGTTCCGGTGCTGGGCGGTGGAGAGGACCGAGACCTGCGCCCAGGGACGAGTGCGGAGCTCCAGGATCACCGGCGCCATCTTGATGACCTCCGGCCGGGTTCCGACTACGCAGACGATCCGCATGATGCTCGCGCTGCTCCAGCGAGGTTCAAGCTGCCTCTCAACCAACCTACGAGAGTATTCAGGCAGATTAAACCCTGGGCTGAATTAATCAACCCTGGCGCGCGTTTATGGAGTGGAACACCTCTGCCCTGGTTCTGAGCGCAGTGTGAGCCTTCACGGGCTACCTGTTCGGATCGAAATCCAGCCAGCGGGCGACGCCGTTGATAGCGGTCTGGCCGAAGCCCATCGATTCGTACCAGTAGGTGTAGGTGGCCCGCCCCTTGTCGGTGGTGATATCGGCCCGGCAGACATGCCTGCCGTCGCTCAGCGCCGCGTCCGGGCGGAGATTGGCCACCTTGAGCACCGTCACCGGCACCGTCCGGCCGGTCAGGATGGTGATCGGGTTCTTCTCGATGAGGTTCCGCAGATCCTTGGCCGGGTCGGTGGCGACCCACCAGGAGCGGACGGGGTGATCGCAGGGTGGGGAGCTGTCCGCGGCTCGGGCGGCGGCCGGCGGGATCAGCAGCACCAGCGCCAGGGCGAGTCGCATGCCGGCGGGTTCTAGCCCTGCTGCACGGCCTGGCGTTTCAGCGCGTCGATCAATGCCTGCACGTTGCCGCCGTGCTGCTGCAGGAAGCTGGTGTAGTCGCTGCGTTCGGTCAGCCGCATGCTCGTGCCCTCGGCCTGCACGTCGATGATCTTCGGGGTGCCGCTGCCGGTGCTTACCAGCCAGACGACCTGCAGGGGCGGATTGTTCTGCCGGAGTATTGTCGTCTGCACCGCGGTGTCGGGGCCCTCGGGGGCGCTTCGGCCGACCGCGAACCGCACCCCTTCGTATTCACCCATCCGGCCGGTGATGCTGTGCGCCAGGGACTGGTGGAACGCCGCGATGTACTCCTGCTGTTGCTGGGGAGTGGCGCGCCGCCAGTAGATGCCGAGGCAGAAGCGGGCGAGCCCGTCGACGTCCACGGTCCGATCGATGACCTGCAGCAATTGCTGGCTGCGCGCCTCCGGCGAGGGCGACTGCGACAGCGCCCGGATGAGCTCCTCGCCGGTTCGCTGGACAAAGGCGGCGGCGGGCGAATCCGGGGCCTGGGCCTGCGCTGGAAGGCCGAGCCCGGTCAGAACCGCGGCGGTGCCGGCGAGAACCAGGAGCTTGCGTCGTGTCAGCATGGGATCCGTTCGACAGGTGATGCCGGGGGTGATGGGCAGCGAGGTGATGCGGTCAGCGCGTTCCGGGCTGGGCGGGCGAGGGTGGGAACCAGGCTGGAACCGAGCGCGGCTCGTCGGTCCTGGCGGCCTCGATCTCGCTGGCGCGGTGCTGGCGGTAGAGGCTGCGGAAGGTGGCATAGGGGTCGAGCGCCGTCTTCTTGATCTGGTCCACCGTATCGAGCACGCGCTCGCGCTCATCGATGGCGGAGACGCCGTAGCGGGCGTATTTCAGGTCGGTGACGACGGCCCCCTGGCCGATATAGGTGAGCGGATCGAGCGCGATGTCGACGCCATAGCCGGCGGCGTCGCGCGGATCGGAGGGGCCGAGCACCGGCAGGAAGAGGAACGGGCCGTCCGGCACGCCCCACAGCGCCAGGGTCGTGCCGAAGGTATTGTCGTGCGCCTGATAGCCGAGACCTGTCGCGACGTCGAACAGCCCGCCGACTCCGGCCGTGCTGTTGATGATGAAGCGCATGAACGTGTCACCGGCCCGGCGCGGCTTGGTCTGCATGATGTCGTTGGCCAGCAGCACCGGGCTGGTCAGGTTGGCCAGCGCGTTGTGCACGACATTGCGCACCGGCCGCGGCACGGCGTAGCGATAGGCCTCCGCCGCCGGCTTCAGGACCACCGCGTCGAGCGCGTTGTTCACCTGATAGAAGAAGCGGTTGGTGGGCTCGAGCGGGTCATTGGTCTGGCTATAGGCCTCCAGCGCCTCCGGGTCGCTGGCGGGCGGGCGGGCGGCGCAGCCCAGCAGCGGGCCGGCCAGCAGGATGGCAGCGAGGAAGACCCAAGGGCTCTTGGCGTGCATCATGTCCTCGAAAAGCCGTCGAAGCGAAATTCCCAGGGCTTCTTGCCGCAGATAATGGGTGGCGGGTCAAGACCTGCCGGACCTTCTCCTTGGCCAGCGCGCGATGAACCGTCTCTTGCCCTGGGCAGGTGCCGCCTGTCAAAAGACCACGGACCCAGTGCTCTCCCGACGAGTGCCCTTCTGATGATCGCCAACCGATGAACCATCACGTGACGACCCCGCTGGCCACGGCGACCCTGGAACGCTGGCTGACCGGGCCGCGTTTCGCCGGGCTGCCGGCGCCGGAGACTGCCCATCCCGCGCCGCTGCTGTCTTTCGAATTCTTCCCGCCGAAGACCGAGGCGCTGGAAGCCCAGCTCTGGACCTGCATTCGCCGGCTCGAGCCGCTGCAGCCACGCTTCGTCTCCGTCACCTACGGTGCCGGCGGAACCACCCAGGCGCGCACCCACGCCACCGTCACCCGGCTGCTGCGCGAGACCAGCCTGGTGCCCGCGGCGCACCTGACCTGCGTCGGTGCGACCCGCGAGGCAGTGGATGCGGTCGCTCGCGACTACTGGGCGGCTGGGGTGCGCCACATCGTGGCGCTGCGCGGCGATGCGCCTCCCGGCTCCCGCTACGAGCCGCATCCCAGTGGCTATTCCTACGCCGCCGAACTGGTGGCCGGCCTGCGCCGGGTCGCGGATTTCGAGATATCCGTCGCCGCCTATCCGGAAATCCACCCGACGGCGCTGAGCGGCGACCATGACCTCGACAATCTCAAGCGGAAGCTCGATGCCGGCGCGACGCGCGCCATCACCCAGTATTTCTTCGATAGCACGATCTTTCTGCGCTTCCTCGACAAGTGCCTCGCCGCCGGCATCAGTGCCCCGATCGTGCCGGGGATCATGCCGGTCTCCAACTACGCCCAGGCGGCAAAATTCAGCGCCATGTGCGGCGCCAGCGTGCCGTCCTGGCTCGGCCCGCTGTTCGAGGGCACCGAGGACGACCCGGAGACCCGCCGGATGATCGCCGCCGTCATCGCCGCCGAGCAGGTTCGTCTGCTGCAGGCCAATGGCGTGGACGAGTTCCATTTCTACACGCTGAACCGGCCCGACCTGACCTACGCGATCGCCCGCATCCTCGGCGTCAGGCCGGCGGCCCCAGCAGCCGCCGATACAACGGCCGCAGCAGGAACGGGCTGAGATAGAGCGGGAACTGGCAGAGCACGAAAAAGAGGCCGATCCGCGGATCGGCGGCCGCCGGCAGGACTGCCAGATAGACCGCCATGTTGCGGTTGCCGCCGACCAGGCCGACGGTCGCCGCCTCGCGCGGGCCCATCCAGGAGAAGGCCGTCGCGCTCATCAGGTTGAGCCCAAGGTTGGCGGTGAAGGCGGCGAGCGTCGCCTCCGCCATCCATAGGGGGGCGCCGGCGATCTGCGCCGCCATGCCGTCCATCACCCCGAGACCGTAGAGCACCAGAAGCCAGACCACCGCGCCGTCGATCGCCGCGCCGGCCGGCTCCAGCCGGGCCGGCCCGAGCCGCTGGCGCAGCAGCAGCGAGGCCAGCAGCGGCGCGCCGACGATCACCAGCAGCCGGCCCATGAAGCCGAACAGCCCGATCGAGAGATCGACATCGATCAGCCCGTAGGCGATCGGCGGCGCGGTCAGTGGCAGCAGTAAGGTGCTCGCCAGTGTCGCCAGCAGGCTGAGCTCGGGGTCCAGCCCGACCAGCCGGGCAAAAGCCGGGGAAGACGTGACGGTCGCGCCGGTGGCGAACAGCACGGTTCCGGCGGCGATCGCCGGCTCGAGAGACAGCAGCCGGGTCACGCCGCAGACCAGCACCGGGCTTGCCAGCATCTGGAACGCGACGACCGCCGTCAGCCGCACCGGCCGGCGCAGGTGGCGGAACGCCGCGGCGATGTCCACGCGCAGCAGCACCAGAGTCATCAGCCCCACCACCATGGGCGTGATCCCCTGCCGGAACGCGTGCGCCAGGGGCGGCAGCAGCACGCCGGCGAAAATCCCGCAGGCCAGCAGAATCGATCCGCGCCGGGACGAGGCGGCCAGGAAGCCGGCAAGCCAACCCTCCGCGTTCATGCGCAGTCAGCCGTGCCGGCACGCGGGTTGGAGGCGTTCGCCAAGCGTTCTATATCCGCCTCCGTGCTCGCGGCATTCCCGTCCCCCCTCGCCTTCCCCGGCATGGCATGACCGACTACCTCGCGCGTCTGAATGCGGAGCAGCGCTTGGCCGTCGAGAGCGTGGACGGCCCGGTGCTGGTGCTGGCCGGTGCCGGCACCGGCAAGACCCGGGTGCTGACCACCCGATTCGCCCACATCCTGCTTACAGGGCGCGCGTACCCCGGCCAGGTGCTGGCGGTCACCTTCACCAACCGCGCTGCAAGGGAGATGCGCGAACGGATCTCCGCCCTGCTCGGCCGGCCAGCCGAGGGCCTGTGGCTCGGCACGTTCCACGCCCTTTGCGCCCGCATGCTGCGCCGCCACGCCGAGCTGGTCGGGCTGACTTCGGGCTTCACCATCCTCGACCAGGACGATCAGCTGCGCCTGCTCAAGCAGGTCATGGAGGCGGCGCGGCTGGACACCAAGCGCTGGGCGCCGCCGGCGCTGATGGCGCTGATCCAGCGCTGGAAGGATCGCGGTCTCACGCCGGCGCGTATCACCCCGGCCGAGGACACCGACTTCGCGGCCGGCCGCGCCCGCGAGCTCTATGCCGACTACCAGACCCGGCTGCGAAGCCTCAACACCGCC
>JAFAYM010000073.1 GCA_019240395.1 Acidisphaera sp.
TCTATCTCGCCATGCTGATCATCGGCGGCGAGGGCTCGATCGCCGGCGCGGTGCTCGGGGCGCTGCTGGTGACCTTCCTGCCGGAGTGGCTGCGCTTCCTGGGTGCGGCCTATCTGACGTTCTTCGGGGCCCTGATGCTGCTGGTGCTGATCTTCCTGCCGAAGGGGCTGGTCAGCCTGCCGCGGCGTCTGGCGCGATGACGGCGCTGCTGGAACTGCACCGTCTGTCGCGCAGCTTCGGCGGCGTGAAGGCGCTGCAGGAGGTCGAGCTGACCGTGCCGGAGGGCCTGGTGTTCGCCCTCATCGGCCCGAACGGCGCCGGCAAGACGACGCTGATCAACGTGCTGACCGGGTTGCTGCCGCCGTCTGCCGGACGCGCGGTGTTCCGCGGCCGCGACCTCACCGGCGCCGCACCGCACCGCGTGACGCAGGCCGGCATCGCCCGCACCTTCCAGACCGGGCGGCTGTTCCCGCGGCTGAGCGTGACGGAGAACGTGATGACCGGCGGGCAGCACCGTCTGTCGCGCAGCGTGCTGTCGGGAATCCTGCCATGGCCGGGTGTTCGCCAGGCGGAGCGCCGGCTGCGCCACGACGCGCTGGGCCTGCTGCGCCGCCTCGGCATCGAGAGTGCTGCGGACCAGCCCGTCGGCACGCTGCCCTATGGGCGCCGCCGCCTCGTCGAGATCGCCCGCGCGCTGGCCGCCGGCCCGGCCCTGCTGCTGCTGGACGAGCCCGCAGCCGGTCTCAACAGTCGCGAAGCCACCGGCCTGATCGAGCTCCTGCAGAGCCTGAAGGCAGACGGCATCTCGACAATCCTCATCGAGCACAACATGGGCCTGGTGATGCGCGTGGCCGACCGCATCGCCGTGCTGAATTTCGGCCGCAAGATCGCCGAGGGCACGCCGGCGGAAATCCGCGGGAATGCGCAGGTGCTGGAAGCCTATCTCGGCCACGGCTATTCCCATGCTTAGCTGCCGCGGCCTGTGCGCGGGCTACGGCTCGGTGCAGGTGCTGCACGACCTCGCCATCGAGGTGGAGGAGGGCGAGATCGTTGCCCTGCTCGGCGCCAACGGGGCCGGCAAGACGACCTTGCTGCGCACGCTCTCGGGGCTGCACCGGCCGAGCGCCGGCGCCATCCGCTTCGACGGCACCGCGCTGGACGGCGTCGCCGCGGAAGCGCGCGTCCGGCGCGGCTTGGCGCATGTCCCCGAGGGTCGGCGTGTATTTCCCGGGCTGACGGTGCGGGAAAACCTGGCCGTCGCGACCAGCGCCTGGCGTCGCGGGCGCGCTCGGATCGACGGCGATCTCGACCGTGTCTTCGCGCTGTTCCCGCGGCTGCGGGAGCGTGCCGCACAGCTGGCCTGGTCGCTCTCCGGCGGCGAGCAGCAGATGCTGGCGATCGGCCGGGCGCTGATGTCGCGGCCGCGCATGCTGCTGCTCGACGAGCCCTCCCTCGGCCTGGCGCCGCTGCTGGCGGAAGAGGTCTACGCGCGCATCCGCGACATCAACCGGGGCAGCCTGACCGTTCTGGTTGTCGAGCAGAACACCGTGCTCGCGTTGGATGTCGCCCGCCGCGCCTACGTGCTGGAGAACGGCCGCATCGTGCTGGCCGGAGCCGCCGCCGAGCTCAGCCGCGACCCGCGCGTCCGCGACGCCTATCTCGGGGCATGACGCCCCCCGATGACAGAAGCCGTGCCGCGGCCTAGGCTTCACGCCGTCAAACCTCTGCCGGGGAGAGCACCATGACCCTCGAAATCAAGCCGATCGATCCGCAGCGTCCGGGCTTCGTGGGCGAGGTGTCGGGCATCGACCTGCGCCAGCCGACATCTGCCGCCGACGTCGCGGCGATCGAGGCCGGGATGGACCGCTTCGGCGTGCTGGTGTTCCACGACCAGCCCATCGACGACGCGCAGCAACTCGCCTTCAGCCGCAATTTCGGCAATTTGGAGACCGCCACCGGCGACATCGCGCAAGGCGAGCAGCGCCGACTGTCGATGGAGGTGAACGACATCTCCAACCTCGACAAGAACAACAACGTGCTGGCGCGCGACGACCGCAAGCGGCTGTTCGGACTCGGCAACATGCTGTGGCACTCCGACAGCTCGTTCAAGGCGGTGCCGGCGAAATACTCCCTGCTCTCCGCGCGGGTGATCCCGCCGAAGGGCGGCAATACCGAATTCGCCGACATGCGCGCCGCCTGGGACGCGCTCGATGCCGAGACCCGCGACCTCGTCGAGGACCTGGTCTGCGAGCACACGCAGATCTACTCGCGCGGCGTGCTCGGCTTCACCGACTTCACCGACGAGGAGCGCCGGCGGTTCGCCCCGGTGCTGCAGCGCCTGGTCCGCACCCACCCCGTCACCGGCCGCAGATCGCTGTTCCTCTCCTCCCACGCCGGCGCGATCGTTGGCTGGCCGGTGCCGGAAGCGCGCGCCCTCCTGCGCGACCTGGTGGAGCACGCGACCCAGCGGCAATTCGTCCACGCCCATGTCTGGCGCGACCACGACCTGGTGATGTGGGACAACCGGGTGACCATGCACCGGGCCCGCCGCTACGACGCCAGCGAGCGGCGTGACCTGCGCCGCACGACGGTCGCCTCCGAGGCTCCGACCGTGCAGCAGCAGGCGGCCTGATCGCTCCCTGCTCGCCCTTGGGGCATTGCCAAGGCCAGAGATCGCCGCCACATCTCGGCTATGCGTACCGTCCTCGTTCTACTCGCCGCCCTCTGGCCGCTGACCGGAGAGGCGCAAGAGGCGGGCGGGGTAGGGATGAGCTTCATCGTCTATGCCGCCGGCCTGAATACGGCCAACGTGCAGGCGCGGATCGCCATGTCGCCCTCCGCCTACCAGGCCTGGCTCAGCTTCCGCACCGCCGGGCTGTTCGGCACCTTCTTTCATAGCGAACAGACGACGCAGGTGGCAGGCGGCTGGTCCGGCGACACGCCGCTCCCCGCCCATTTCGAGAGCAGCGGTATCCTGCGCGGCGAGGCACGGCGCACGGACATCGACTACGTCGACGGGCAGCCGGAAGTGCGCAGCCTGGTGCCGCCCGAGGAAGCCGACCGGGAACCGGTGCCGGCGACCCTGCAGCGCGACACGATCGACACCTTGACCGGAATGGCGATGCTGATCCGCCGGGTTGCCGGCAGCGGCCGCTGCGACGCGCAGGCCCGCCTGTTCGACGGCCGGCGCCTGATGGAAATCCGCGCCACCACCGCCGGGCCGGAGACGCTGGAGCACTCGGCACGCTCGCCCTATTTCGGTCCCGCGCTGCGCTGCGACTTCGTCGGCCAGCTGCTCGCCGGCTTCAAGCGGGACGAGAACATGGCGGAGCAGCGGCGGCCGAAGCGTGGCTCCGCCTGGTTCGCCGAACTGGTCCCGGGCAGCCAGCCCATTCCCATCCGTCTCACTTTCGAGACGCACTGGTTCGGCTTTGCCACGATGTATCTGACCGGGATCAGCACCAGCGTCGGCCCCCCGGCCGGGGAAGCCGCTTCGCGCTGAACCGCGCGGGTTCTCTGCCGTTGCATGCTCGGGAAATGGAGGTTCAGCCATGGCTGACGATCGTCCGACGACCGAGAACGGCCCGCTGCACGACCCGACGGTGGACATGGGCGACCGGCGGATCGTCGCAATGTTCGAGACCATCGAAGGGGCGCGCACGGCCCGGCAGGCGCTGCTCGACAGCGGGGTGACTGACGACCGGATCAACCTGATGGAAAGCGCCGCCCAGGACGTCAACGCCTCGGCTTCGGCGCGCCCGGCCGATGACAGCCTGGTCGGCAAGCTGCGCGCGGCGGTGCTGCCGGACGACGACACCACGACCTACTCCGAGGGCGTGCGCCGCGGTCTGCCGATGCTGACCGTGCATCCGCGCGCCGAGGAGGTGGACGCGGTGATCCGCGCGCTGGAAGCCGCCAGGCCGCTGCATTTTGATCCGCGGCTCGAGCGGTGGCGCAACACGGGATAGGCAGCTTCCCCCTAAGTAATGGGGTTTGGGGCCGACGGGCCCCAATGGGGTCCCAATGCTTGAAGATGGGGGGCAAAGCCCCTCGCCTTTCTTTTGCTTGATATGCTTTAAGAGGCGTGCCCTGGCAGGAGAAGCCACGTGCGCGCCGCCCTGGTCCTGTGTCTGCTGGCTGGCGTCACCGCGGCGCATGCGCAGACACCGCGCCCGGCCCGCCCCGCGGGTGCCGATCGCGTTCTCACGGTCGTCAACCACAGCCGCCACGCCATCACCCAGCTCTTCGTGTCCAGCTCGACAACCGACGACTGGGGCCAGGATCGGCTGACCGGCACGCCGATCGCCCCCGGCGCCTCGGCCCCGATTCGGCTCGGCCGCGTGCCGGACTGCACCTACGACATCCAGGCCGTCTATGACGACGCGAGCACCGAGGAGCAGCGCAGCTTCGATATCTGCCATCCGCGGCCGCTCGCCTTCGACGGATCTTCGGCGACCGATCCGGGGCCGATGCACGCGGTCAGTCTGCTCAATGGCGGGCCGCGGAAGATCGAGGAGGTGTACATCTCCTCGCCCACGGCAAACGGATGGGGCGAAGATCTGCTGGGCGACCGGGCGATCGCCCCGGGCGGCCGCGGCAGCCTGCAGTTTCGCGGCGACTGCACGGCCGATCTGCGGATCGTCTTCGACAACGAGTCCGCCGAGGAGCGGCGCGCCTTCGATCTGTGCCGGCACGCCGCCCTTACCATCGCGCCGGGCTGGACCACGGTCGAGGACGCCGCTGCGCCGGCGGACACCACGCCGGAGGAGAAACCGGCCGTCCTGGCCGGGGACGCGGTGACCATCGTCAACGGCTCGGGCCGCGGCATCACCGCGCTCTACCTCGTCCGCGACGGCGAGGCCGGGCCGGGGCACGACCGGCTGGGCAGCGACACACTGCCGGATGGCGAGCGCAAGCGCCTGGAGTTCGACCGCAGCGACGGCTGCCGCTTCACCCTGCGCGTCGTCTATTCCGACAGCACGCCCGATCAGCAGCGCGCCGGCGTTGACCTCTGCCAGAGCCCGGAGATCACCATCACCGGCGGGCAGGGCGTGCTGATCACCGGGCTGGTCGGACGCATCCGCAACGGCGGCGCTTCGCCCATCGTGGCGCTCTACGCCGACTTGCCGGGCACCCCGCAAGGTGCGGATCGGCTCGGCGACCGCGTCATCGGCGTCGGCCAGAGCACGACGCTCGAACCGCCGGTCCCCGGCCAGTGCCGCTTCCAGCTGCGGGCACAGTTCCGCGACGGTCCGCAGGCGACCGCGACGGCCGATCTGTGCAAGGGCGAGGAGATCACGCTTAAATGAGGGGCGGGGGAGTGTGCCGCACGCTGCTGGTCCTGCTGTTCTTGGCCACCCCCGCCTTCGCCCAGGATTCACCTCCCGCATCCATCGGGGACCTGCCGGCCGCAGTGCAGGGCACCTTCGCTGCCGGCACCTGCGCCGCACCCGAGCGTCTCCTGCACATCACCGCGCGCAGCATCGTCTTCCTCGCCCCCGGCGCGGACGAGCACCTGATGCGGCTGCGCCGGGTGCAGTCGCTCGGCGAGTGGAGCCTGGCGGTCGGCAGCGGCGAGGACCAGCCGCGCGTGCTGCTGCGCCCGGCTGCCGCGGCGCCGGGCCTCGATTTCGGCGTGCCCTCGGTCAAGCTGCTCGACAGCCAGCTTCCGGGCGACACGCCGGTGACCCACCTGATCCCCTGCACGGAAATCCCGCCGGAGCTGGCCCTGCTGCATGGCGAGGGCATTGCTTTCCTGCACGCCCTGGAAGCGATGGAGGCGGCCTGCGGCGGCGACAATCCGAAGCCGTGCCTCGATGCGTTCATGGCCTATGCCGACGTGAACCGGGATGGGCGGCTGTCGGCCGCGGAGATCACCCGCGTCATTCGCGGCGCCAGCTGGGCGGTGCAGATGGCGGCGGGAACCAGCGACGGCACGCTGGCCGCCGGGCTGCTCGGCTCGGCGCTGATCGGGCTCGGCGCGGCGGAGATCATCGTGCGGTCGTTCGACTACGACGGGAAGGGCACGATCACCCCGGAGGCGCTGCTGCTCGATCGCTTGCCGTTTCCGGCGATGCCGCAGGCCCGCAGCACCGGTGCCGCGCCGTTGCCGCTGGAAGCGCTCGGCTCGCAGGTCGGCTCGCTGAAGGAGTTGTTCAGCCGGCTGCCGGCGTTGCCGACGAAGTGACCAGGCTGCCGTGCCTCACGGTCCGAAGGTGATGTCGAGCAGCCATTTTCCCTCGCCGATCTGCTTGACCAGCTTCTTCTTCTGTTCGTCGTTGAAGGTCTTCTTGCCGGCCCAGAACTCACGCTGAGTGGCCATCGTTCGCTGATCCAGTGCCGGCCCCATGGTGCTCATGAAGTTCCCCGGGTCGTTCACGTGCTGCAGATCGGCGATGAAGTGGCCGAGCTCATGAATCCCCGTGTTGCCGAGGGCCGGGCCGAGAAGCCAGAACGCGGTCAGGATTTTTCGCGTGTCCTTGCGACGGGTTTTCGGATCCACGGGGCCGCAGACGCGCAAATCCCGATGCGCCCGGACGAACACGGACTCTCCCGCGTCTTCGCCGAGGATGCTCACGCCGTGGCCCGTGCACACGCCTGCGGCGCGGGTGTCCGTGGTGGAATCGAAATCCAGGTTGAGATCGCCGCGGTGCGATCCGAGGGTGATGACCAGAGTCTTGCCGGCCTGCGTCACCAGCGGCCCCATCACCTCGCGCATCATCACGACCACTTCGGATGCCGTTTTGGGCCCGACCCGATCCAGCCCCTGCAGGTTCAGCCGTATCCTGTTGCCCATGACCTGTGCTCCAGCGTCTCCGGTTCCTGTGCGACGTGCAGCGGAGGTTACAGGGTGAGCTTCCGGCATCGTGTGATGCGGCGCACTGCGGCGGTGACCACGAACACCGACAGCATTGTGTCGGCACGCTGCGGCGGGCGAGCGCTATTTCCGGCGGAGTGCAGCCGGCTGCTCGAAGAGGCCCGCCGGGTGGGGAATCAGAGCAGGCAGAGTGTCCGGCCAGTGCCAGAGCGGCGCCGCGAACAGCCGGCGCATCGCATCCATGTCGCAGTGGAAGGGCGGGCCGCCTTCGCGCCCGGTCTGCATGAACAGCACGAACAGCGTGCCGCCCGGCCTCAGCCAGCGCGCCAGGCGCTGCGCATACTCCGGCAGCACGCCGGGCGGCAGGGCGCAGAGGCAGGTCTGGTCGTAGATCGCATCGAACGGCCGCTCCGGCTGCCAGGCCAGCAGGTCGGCCTGAACCACGTCGCCGATCCCCCGCGCGCGCTGAACGCCGACGGCGCTCTCGGCGGCGTCCACCACGGTGACCTCGAACCCGGCTTCGACGAGCGCCAGCGGCTCGGCGCTGCGGCCGGCGCCGGGCACCAGGATGCGGCACGGGACCAGCGTCCCGTCGGCGCGCCAGGCAACGAAAGCGGGGTTGAGCCCGGGCCGCTCCCAGCGCGCGCTGCCTTCCCGGTAGCGGGCTTCCCAATCCAGCGCGAAGCCGGACATCAGGCGGCCGCCTGAGGCAGCCGCATCCAGTCGAGGAGCCGCGGCGTCAGCACTGCCTCGCCGCAGGCCAGGCGCTCGCCCAGCGCTTCCAGCCGCAGCAGCGCCAGGCCAAGCGTGTCCCGTCCGGAGCGCATGGCGCCGACCTCGCGCTCCTCGGCCAGCACCGGCGTGCCGGGCGGCGGCAACGGGCCCGTCACCGTCACCGGCATCAGCCGTCGCTTGATCAGGCCGCGATACTTGGTACGGGCCGTGAGTTCCTGGCCGAGATAGCAGCCCTTGCTCCAGGAGACGCCGTCGAGTTCGTCGAAGCCGGCCTCCAGCAGCACGGTCTTCTCGGTCTCCAGGTCGCGCGTGCCGTCCGGCAGGCCGAGCGACAGGCGATGCGCGTCCCACGCCGCTGCCGTGGCGTCGGTCGGCAGCGGCGCCGGGGCGAGGACGCGGAAGCCGGCCTCCGGCAGCCGGGGATCCGCGGCGGTGATGGCATCGAGCCCCGGCTCTCCGCCCCAGGCGGCGTGCACGAAGAAATCTTCCGAGGCGTCGCGAACCGTGACCTTGGCGCGCAGCCGGAAGCGCGCGAGCCGGCGGGCGAGGTCCGCGGCCTGGCCCCGCTCGCAATCCAGCAGCAGCCGCTCGCCCTCCGCGAGGATGAAGAAATCCGCGAGGTATTTTCCCTGCGGTGTGAGCAGTGCTGCCCAGACGGCACGGCCGGGCGCCACCCGGGCCACGTCATTGGACACCAAGCCTTGCAGGAAGCCGACGCGATCCTCGCCGCCGATCTCGACGACGCCACGCTCGGGCAGGTGCGCCAGATGGGTCATCTCCGCAAGGTGGTCGCCCGCCCCATGGATTGGAAGAAGCCGCAAATGCTAGACACGGGGGTATGGGCGCGGCGCGTTAGGATTGGATGGTGAGGATCGCACAGGTGATGGCCGGTGCGCCGGTCGGCGGCGCCGAGCTGTTCTACGAGCGGCTATGCATCGGTCTTCACGACGCCGGCGAGACCGTGCTGCCGGTGATCCGGCGCCACCCCGGCCGCGCCGCCCGGCTGCGCGAGGCCGGTCTGCAGCCGGTTCAGCTCGGCTTCGGCAGTCTTTTTGGCCTGCTGACCCGGGGACGGCTCGTCGGCGTGCTGCGCCGCTTCCGCCCCGACCGGGTGATCGGCTGGATGAACCGGGGCGTGAAGTCTGTTCCCGAGGGGAATTGGGTGCTGATCGGCCGACTCGGCGGCTACTACGATCTCTCCCATTACCGGCGATGCGACCATCTCGTCGCCAACACGCGCGGCCTCGTCGCGTGGATCATCGGGCAGGGCTGGCCGGCGGCGCGGGTGCACCATCTCCCCAATTTCGTGCCCGACCTGGCCGGGGCGAAGCCGGCCGACCGCGCCGCGCTCGGCGTTCCCGAAGGGGCGAAGCTGGTGCTGGCGCTCGGCCGGCTGCACGCCAACAAGGCCTTCGATGTGCTGATCCGCGCCGTCGCAAGGCTTCCCGGCGTGCATGCCGTGATCGCCGGGGAGGGTCCGCAGCGCATCGCACTGAAAAGCCTTGCACGGATGGAGGGGGTCGCCGACCGGGTGCACCTGCCGGGCTGGCGGACCGATACCGGCGAGCTGCTCGCCGCCTGCGACGTGCTGGCCTGCCCCTCACGGCACGAGCCGCTCGGCAACGTGGTGATCGAGGCCTGGTCCGCGGGACGGCCGGTGGTCGCCGCCGCCGCGCAGGGTCCGGCCGAATTGATCACCACCGGGATCGACGGCGTGCTGGTGGCGCCGGAGGACCCGAAGGCCTTGGCCGAGGCGCTCGCGCAGGTGCTGGGCGACAGCTACCAGGCCGCTTCGCTGTGCGCCGCCGGACGCGGCAGCTACCTCGCCGACTACGCCGAGGCTCCGGTCGTGGCGCGCTGGCGCAGTTTTCTTGCCACCGCGGAGCGGCGCTGAAATGTGCGGAATCGCCGGCCTTGTGCTGTCGCCGGGCGCCGCGCTGCCGGACCCGGCGACGCTCGCCGCCCTCGGGCGGGCGCTGGCCCATCGCGGCCCGGACGGCTCCGGCCACGCCGTGGTCGGACGCATCGCGCTGGTGCAGACGCGTCTGGCGATCATCGACCTGGAGGGCGGCGATCAGCCGCTCTTCGCCGGACCGGCGGCCCTGGTCTGCAACGGGGAAATCTACAATTACCGGGAGTTGCGGGCCGGTCTTGCGGATGCGCAATTCGCGACGTTCAGCGATTGCGAGCCGCCGCTGCATCTCTGGCTGCGGAACGGCCCCGACTTTGCCGAGATGCTGCGCGGCATGTACGCCATTGCGATCCACGAACGGGTCGCCCGCACCGTCACGCTGTCGCGTGATCCGTTCGGCATCAAGCCTCTCTACACCGCGCAGGTGCCGGGCGGGCTGGCCTTTGCCTCGGAACCCGCGGCGCTGCTCGCCGCCGGGCTTGTCGAGCGACGGCTGCGCCCGGCGGCGCGCGAGGAATTGCTGCAGATGCAGTTCACGACGGGCGCGGACACGATCTTCGAGGGCGTGCAGCGGGTGCTGCCCGGCGAGACGCTGACCTGCGCCGAAGGCCGGGTGCTGGAGCGCCGGCGGATTGCCGCGCTGCCGGATGGCGGGCCCGAGGAGATCGGCGAGGACGAGGCGCTCGAGCGGCTCGACCGGGCGCTGACCGAGAGCGTCGACCTGCATCAGCGCAGCGACGTGCCGTACGGCATGTTCCTCTCCGGCGGCATCGACAGCGCCTGCGTGCTGGCGCTGATGGCGCGGCTGAACAGCCAGCCGGTGCTGGCCTACACCGCCGGCTTCGCCGCCCCCGGTGCCGCCGACGAGCGGATTGCCGCGGGCGAGCTGGCCCGCGCCGTCGGCGCGCGGCACGAGACGGTCGAAGTCACCGAGGCGATGGTCTGGCAGCATCTGCCGGAGATCGTCGCCTGCATGGACGATCCGGCAGCCGACTACGCGATCATTCCCAGCTGGTTCCTGGCCCGCCGCGCCCGCAACGACGTGAAGGTGGTGCTGTCGGGCGAGGGCGGGGATGAGATTTTTGCGGGGTACGGCCGCTATCGCAGCGCCATGCGGCCTTGGTGGCTCGGCGGGCGGGTGATGCGCGGGCGCGGCAGTTTCGACCGGCTGGACGTGCTGCGCAGCCCGGCGGCGGGCTGGCGCGACGGCATTGCCGCGGCCGAGGCACGCGCCGCCACGCAGGGGCGCAGCCGGCTCGCCGTCGCCCAGGCCACCGACATCGCGGACTGGCTGGCGCATGATCTGCTGCTGAAGCTCGATCGCTGTCTGATGGCCCATGGCGTCGAAGGACGCACGCCGCTGCTCGATACGGGGGTGGCGGCGGCGGCGTTCCGGCTGCCGGATGCGCTGAAGGTGCGCGACGGGCGGGGCAAGTGGCTGTTGCGGAAGTGGCTGGAGCGGCATCTGCCGGCGGCGCGGCCGTTTGCGCCGAAGCAGGGGTTCACCGTGCCGATCGGCGCCTGGATCGCCAACCAGGGCGCCAGGCTCGGGCCGCTGGTCGCGGCGCAGCCCGGGGTGGCGGAGATCGCCGATCCCGGCCGGGTGACGGCGCTGTTCCGCGCCTGCGGCGGCCGCCACGAAGGTTTTGCCGCCTGGACGCTGCTGTTCTACGCGCTGTGGCACCGCGCCCACATTCTGGGCCTGCAGCCGGCGGGCGACGTGTTCGAGACGCTGGCCGCCGGCATTCCGGTTCCGCGGCTCGCGACCTCCGGCGGCCGGCGGCTCCGGCACGCCGTCAGCTGAAAGGGGGCGCCGATGTCCGCCCATTACGACCTGCTGATCCGCGGCGGCGTCTGCGTCCTGCCCTGGGGCATGGAGCAGACCGATGTCGGCGTGCGGGATGGGCGGATCGCGGCGCTCGGGGTGCCGGCCGGCGCGACGGCGGAGACGACGATCGAGGCCGGCGGCCTGCATGTGCTGCCCGGGCTCATCGATCCGCACGTGCATTTGCGTGATCCCGGCGATCCCGCCATCGAGACGATCCCGACCGGCACGAAGGCCGCGGTTCTCGGCGGGCTGGCGACGGTGTTCGACATGCCGAACACCAGCCCGTCGATCACCAATGCCGAGCGTCTCGCCTGGAAGCAGGATTACGTGGAGGGCGCGGCATGGTGCGATGTCGGCCTCTATGTCGGCGGCACCAAGACGAACATTGCCGAACTCGCCGAGCTGGAGCTCGGGCGCGGCGTGTGCGCCATCAAGGTGTTCGCCGGCAGCTCGACCGGCGACCTGATGGTGGAGGATGACGAGCACCTGCAGCTGGTCATGGAGAGCGGGCGCAGGCGCATCGCCTATCACAGCGAGGACGAGTATCGGCTTCAGGCGCGGCGGCCGATGTTCCGCGTCGGCGATCCGCATATCCGGCACATGGAATGGCGGGACGAGGAGTGCGCATTCCTCGGCACGCGGCGGCTGATGGCGCTGGCGCGGCGGACCGGCCGTCCGGCGCATATCCTGCACGTCTCGACGGCCGAGGAGCTCGACTACCTCAAGGATTTCCGCGACGTGGCGACTGTCGAGGTGCTGGTGAATCACCTGACCCAGGTGGCGCCGGATTGCTACGAGCGCCTGCGCGGGTTCGGCGTGATGAATCCGCCGATCCGCGGCCAGCGGCATTACGAGGCGTCGTGGGCGGCGGTGCGTGACGGCACCGTGGACACGATCGGTTCCGACCACGCGCCGCACAGCCGGGCCGCCAAGGAGAAGCCGTGGCCCGAATGCCCGGCGGGCTTGACCGGCGTGCAGACGCTGGTGCCGGTGCTCCTCGACCATGTGAATGCGGGGCGGCTGAGCCTGATGCGCCTGGTGGATCTGCTCTGCGCCGGCCCGGCACGGGTTTATGGCCTGGTCGGCAAGGGGCGCCTCGCCGCCGGCTACGACGCCGACTTCACGCTGGTGGACATGCAGCGGCGCCGGCGCATCGAGGAGTCCTGGATCGTCTCCCCCTGCGGCTGGACGCCGTTTGCCGGCATGGACATCACGGGCTGGCCGGTGGCGACGATCGTGCGCGGCACTCCGGTGATGCGCGAAGACGAAATCCTGGGGAGCCCCACCGGCAAACTCGCTGCCTTCAAGTAAATGGGGTCTGGGGCCGACGGGCCCCAGCGGGTTGAGGGCAGAGCCCTCACCTTCCTTCCCCGTGGTTTGCCGGCGCGTTGACCCGCCGCTATGGTCCGGCCCGCCGCGCAGGGAGGGGATTCGCTTGGCTGACATCTTCGACGAAGTCGAGGAGGATCTGCGCGCCGAACGCGCACGGCAGTTTGCCAAGCGTTATGGCGGATTGCTGGCACTTGCGGTGTTGCTGGCGCTGGCCGCGGTGGCGGGCTGGCAGGCCTGGCGCTGGTATCAGCTGCGCCAGGACCGGGCGGCCGCTTCCGTGTATCTGACGGCGATGCAGGAGGCGGATGCCGCTGCGGGCGCCGGGCCGGCGCGGCAGGCCGCGATCGACGGCTTCGCGAAAGTGGCCGCGGAGGGTCCGGCGGGGTACCGCACCGTGGCGCGGCTGCGCGAAGCGTCGCTCAAGGCGGATGCCGGGGACCGCGCGGGGGCGGAGGCACTGTGGGATGCGGTTGCCGCCGACCGCGACGCCGACCGGCTGCTGCGCGACCTCGCGAGCTTGCTCTGGGTCGAGCATCAGATCGATGACGGCGACGCGGCGACGCTGCAGGCGCGCCTGAAGCCGCTCACCCAGCCGACCAATCCGTGGCATGGCCTGGCGCAGGAGGCGCAGGCACTGCTCGACATGCGGCAGGGGCAGGACGCGGCGGCGAAGGAACAATTCCGCAGCCTGTCGCGCGATCCGACGGTCTCCGAGGGGGTGCGCGCGCGCGCGACCGGGTTGCTGGCGAGGCTGGGCGGCTGATGGCGCCACGTCGTTCGGGGGCTCTGACCCGTCGTGGGGCGCTGCTGCTGCCGCTGGGGCTGGCGGGGTGCAGCCTGTTCGACAACCTGTTCGGCAGCAACAAGGTGCCGTTGCCGGGCAGGCGCGAGGACGTCATGGCAAGCCGCGCCGAGCTGACCGTGCCGGCCGGCGCGAAGCCGCGGATCGCGCTGCCGCCGGCGACGGCGAATGCCGAGTGGCCGCAGCCCGGCGGCAACCCGGCGCATGTCATGGGCCATCTCGCCTCGGGCGACCGCCTGGCGCAGGCTTGGCGATCGGATATCGGCGAGGGCAGCGGCTATCGCCGCAAGATCACCTCGCAGCCGGTGATCGCCGGCGGCCGGGTGTACACCATGGACAGCGACGGCGTGGTCACCGCCTTCGATGTGCGCAACGGCGCGCGGGCCTGGGAATTCGAGACCAAGGGCAGGCACGACCGCAGCACCAATGTCGGGGGCGGCATCGCGGTCGATGGCGGCGTGCTCTACGCCTCGACAGGGCGGGCCGAGCTGCTGGCGATGGACGCGGCGACGGGCAAGCTGAAATGGCGTCAGCCGCTCGGTGCACCCGCGCGCTCGAGCCCGACGGTGGCGGACGGGCGGGTCTATCTCACGACGGCCGAGGAGCAGCTCATCGGCTTTGCGGTCGCTGACGGCAAGAGGCTGTGGTCGTTCCAGGGCCCGACGGTGCAGACGACCGTGCTGGGGCAGCCGTCGCCCGCCTATGCGGACGGTCTGGTGGTGGCCGGCCTCGGCTCGGGCGACCTGGTGACGGTGCGGGCAGCGTCCGGCGCGGTCGCCTGGACCGACAGCATCGCCGCATCGAGCGGGCGCAGCAGCCTGGCGGATCTGGCGGCGATCACGGCGATGCCGGTGATCGCGGGGGAGCGGGTGTTCGCCATCGGCCTGGGCGGGCTGCTGGTGTCGACCGACCTGCGGTCCGGCCGCCGGCTGTGGGAGCGCGAGGTTGCCGGCGGGCAGACGCCGTGGGTAGCCGGGGACTGGCTGTTCCTGGTGACGACGGATCAGCAGATCGCCGCGCTGGACGCGCGTGACGGGCGGGTGGCGTGGCGCTCCGACCTGCCGCGCTACGAGAACCCGAAGAAGCAGCGCCGGCCGATCGACTGGTTCGGCCCGGTGCTGGTCGGCGACCGCCTGGTGGTCGCGGGAACCAATCGCGCCTCGCTGGCGGTGAGCCCCTATACCGGCGAGATCCTCGGCCAGCAGAAGCTGGAGAGCCCGGCCTCGGTGGCGCCCGTGGTGGCCGGGGGGACCGTGTATCTCGTCACTGACGACGGGTCCCTGCTGGCGTTCCGGTAGAGCGCGATCGCCTGAACCGGGATCGGCCGAAGGCGTGACTCACGCGATCAAACAAAGGTGTTCGACATGCTGCCGGTGGTGGTGATCGCCGGCCGGCCGAATGTCGGCAAATCGACGCTGTTCAACCGGCTGGCCGGACGGCGCTCCGCGCTGGTCTCCGACATCGCCGGCGTGACGCGCGACCGCAAGGAGGCGGAGGCGGTGCTGCGCGGGCGGCGGGTGCGCCTGGTCGACACGGCGGGGCTGGAGGAGGCGGCGCCGGAGAGCCTGCCCGGCCGCATGCACGCCTCCTCCGACGCGGCGGTGGCGCAGGCGGCGCTGGTGCTGTTCGTGGTCGATGCACGCGCCGGCATCACCGCGGCGGATCAGCATTTTGCGGCGTGGCTGCGGCGGCGGGGCCGCCCGGTGCTGCTGGTCGCCAACAAGGCGGAGGGGCGGTCGGCGAACGCCCAGGCGCTGGACGCCTACAGCCTGGGGCTCGGCGAGCCGGTGGCGGTCTCCGCCGAGCATGGCGAAGGGATCGCCGACCTGATGGGCGAGGTCGCCGACCGGCTGCCGCCCGAGGACGACCCGACGGGGGAGGGGGTCGACCCGGAGGCGGGGCGGCCGCTGCGCCTGGCGATCGTCGGGCGGCCCAACGCGGGAAAGTCCACCCTGCTGAACCGGCTGCTCGGCGAGGAGCGGATGGTCACCGGGCCGGAGCCTGGCCTGACCCGCGACGCTGTCGCCGTGCAGCTTGCCGATGCCGAGGGGCCGATCGAGCTGATCGACACCGCCGGCCTGCGCCGCCGCGCCCGCATCGCGGCGCCGCTCGAGAAGATGTCGGTCAGCGCCACCATCGAGGCGCTGAAGATGGCCGAAGTGGTGGTGCTGACGGTGGATGCCGGGGAGGGGCTGCACGAGCAGGATCTGCAGATCGCCCGCCTCATCGAGCGCGAGGGCCGGGCCTGCGTGGTGGCGCTGACCAAGTGGGATGCGGTCGCCGACCGGAACGCGGCGCGGCGGGCCGTCGCCGACCGGCTGGAAACCAGCCTGGCGCAGATGAAGGGCATCGCCGTGGTGCCGCTCTCCGGGCTGACCGGAGCGGGGGTGGAGCGGCTGCTGCCGGCGGTGCGGGCGGCGCACGCGGTGTGGAACCGGCGTGTGCCGACCGGCGAGCTGAACCGTTGGTTCGAAAGCGCGCTCGCCCGCCACCAGCCGCCCCTGGTGGACGGCCGCCGGCTCAAGCTGCGCTACGCGACACAGGCGAAAGCGCGCCCGCCGACCTTCGTGGTGTTCGGGACCCGCGCGGAGCGGCTGCCGGAGGACTATCAGCGCTATCTCGTCAACAGCCTGCGCGAGGTATTTGCGCTGCCGGGCACGCCGATCCGGCTGCAGCTGCGCGGGACGCGAAATCCTTATGCGTAGGAATGAAAGCGCGGCGGAGGCGGATCCGCGACGTTCTGGCTCATCTTGACGCGATGCCTGTCGACATCCGGGCAACCTTCCGCCGTATCGTGGAAATGATCGGCTTACGGGCTTGAGCGGATGCGGGAATTCTAAGTGAACGAGGTCGCATAAAGCGGCACCCATTATCGTCACCCCCGCGAAAGCGGGGGTCCACGCGGCACATGGATTCCCGCTTTCGCGGGAATGACGGCCACGAGTCGGGGCGCCCGAGAACTGGTATTGGAGCAGCGTGCGATCAGGTGGAATCACCTGATCGCACAAGCTGCTCGCCAAAAGAAAGTGTCGTGAACGCGAGTTCGCGCCCGCCGCTCTAGAACCCAGCTGAACTCGATGGTCCCAGCCCGCCGGGTCAGCGGAGATGGGCGTGCTCGTGCGAATGGCTCGCCTGCTCGCCGTGCTTGTGCCTTTCGGAACTGAGTTCCACCGGCACCACGACCAGCCGCCCGTGCCTGACGCCGCGCTCGGCGATCACGCTGTCGGCAAACTCGTGCACCGCCGCCGCCGGCCCCTTCAGGACCGCCACCTCCATGCAACTCTCGTGGTCGAGATGCACGTGCAGTGTCGAAACCGCGATGTCGTGGTGGTCGTGGAAGGCATGGGTCAGCCGCTTCGCCAGCTCCCGCACGCCGTGGTCATAGGCGTAGACCAGGGCGGCGACGCAGTGCCGGTCCGCTGCGGCACCCGTCGCCGTCTGCTGCAACCCGGCGCGGGCCAGGTCGCGGATCGCCTCGGACCGGTTCTGATAGCCGCGGGCGGCCACCAGCCGGTCCAGCTCCGCCATCAAGGCATCGTCGAGAGTGACGGTCACCCGCTGCATGGCTGACTTCCTTTGCCCGTTGCACCCGGGAAAGTATGAGGTATCCTCCAGATCGTCATACGGATCAGCGCTCGATCGAGCGCCGGGAGGACACCATGTCGGACATCCGGATAGCCGGTGACCGCAGCACTGTCACGCGCCGGGCGTTGTTGCGCGCCGGCGCGGCGGCCGGCCTCGCGGCGCCGGCGGTGCTGCGGGCTAGCCGTGCGGACGCCGGTGCCGTGCTCAACGTCACCGCCTATGACGGCTTCATCCCGCCCGCCTTCCGGCAGCAATTCGAGCAGCAGACCGGCATCGAGGTGCGGGTGCGGCTCGCCTCCAGCCAGGCGCCGGAACTCAACCTGCTGGTGGCCGAGCGGCCGAGCCCGCTGACCGACATCTGCACCGTCACCGGCAACCGCATCCACCAGTTTTTCGATGCCGAGGTGATTGAGCCGCTCGACGCCGAGCGGCTGCGGAACTGGTCGCGCATCGACCCGCTCTATATCAACGCCGATTGGCTCGCCGTGGACCGCGCGATCATGGCTGTGCCGCTGCTGCTCGGGGCCGAGGTGCTGGTCTACAACACGCAGCAGGTGACGCCGCCGCCGGACAGCTGGGGCGCCATGTTCAATCCCCGCTACAAGGGCCGCACCGCCTATGTCATCGAGGATTTTCTGCAATGCACGATGCTCTACCAGGGCGCGGATGGCACCTTCGCCGCCTATGTCGATCACCCCGCGGCGGCGCAGCGCGCGGTCAATGCAGCGCGCGACCGGCTGATCAGAGAAAAACCCCAGGTGCTGAAATTCTACGACGATGGCGCGGTGCTGCAGCAGCTGCTGGTCAACGACGACGTCGTCCTGGCGCAGACCTATGCCGGCACCGTCTCCCGGCTGATCCTGGCGGGCAAGCCGATCCGCTTCGTCATCCCCAGGGAGGGCAGCATCTCCTTCGTCTACAACTTCGCCGTGGTGAAGAACGCGCCGAACCGCGACAACGCCTATCGCTTCCTCGACGCGCTGCTGGCCTATCCCGGCATCGGCGATGCGCTCACCCGGTCGGCGGGCTACGCCTCCACCTTCACCGACGCCGGCGCCTCGCTGACCGCGCTCGAGCGGCAGGCGTTCCTGCTGACGCCCGATCAGCTCAAGCGGATCAGGTTCGCCAGCTACCGGGCGCAGAAACTCAACTCGTCCCTGATCGACCGCGCTGTCGAGGAAGTCAACGCGGGCTGATCGCGTGGCCGGCGCCGGGCGCATTCTGCTGCTCGCCGGACCCGTGCTCTGGGTGGCCGGCGCCAACGTCGCGCCACTGGTCGAGATGGCGCGGATCAGCCTGCTCGACCTCTATCCCGCCGCGCCCGGTCACGCCGCGCGCTACGGTCTGGAGAGCTACGCCGCGTTTCTGGACAGCGCGATCTATCGGGCGTCGTTCCTGCACAGCCTGGTGCTGTCGGCGGTGATCACGGTCCTGGCCTTGCTGATGACCTATCCGCTGGCCTACCTGATTGCGATCAGGTCGCCGGCACGCCACGGTGCCCGCTACCTTCTGCTGCTGATCGCGCCGTTCTGGACCAGCGAAATCGTGCGCGCCTTCGCCATCATGCTGCTGCTGAGCAACCACGGGGCGTTGAACGGCGCGCTACGCTGGCTCGGCATCACCGAGGCGCCGCTGCCCTTGCTCTACGACCAGTTCTCCGTCGGCTTCGGCATGCTGTACGCCGTGCTGCTGGCCATGCTGCTGCCGCTCTACGCGGCATTGGTGCGGCTGCCGGGCGAGCTGCTGGATGCCGCGGCGAACGTCGGCGCCGGCCCCTGGAGTCGCCTGGTGCGGGTGACGCTGCCGCTGACGCGCGACGGCATCGCCGCGGGGTGCGCCCTGGTGTTCCTGACCAGCCTCGGCGCCTTCGCCATGCCGGCGCTGCTGGGCGGCGCGGGAACGACGCTCTTCTCGATGACCATCGGCAGCCTGTTCGCCAGCAGCGCCGGCCGCTGGCCGCTGGGCGCGGCATTCGGCCTCATCCTGCTGGTCAGCGGGCTTGCCGTGGCCGCGGCCATCACGCGCCTGGCGCCGCCGCACCGGGCCATGATGACATGAGGGGCGATGCCGACATGAGAGGCCGGCATGCTGCCCTGCGCGTGTTCTACTGGGGCGCTGTCGTCTGGCTCTTCCTGCCGCTCGCGCTCATTGCAGTGATGAGCGTCACCGGGTCCTCGTTCGTCGGCTTTCCCATCGAGCGCGTGACCATGCGGTGGTACGGGGACATGCTGCGCGATGCGGAGTTTCTGCGGGCATTCCTCTATTCCTGCGGGGCGGCGGCGGGGTCCACCGTGCTCGCTCTGGCGGCCGGGCTCTGGACGGCGCTGGCGATCTCGGCGCTGCGCAGCACCAGCCTGCGGGCGACGTTGTTCTGCGCGGCTTGCCTGCCGATCGTCACGCCGGGGATCGTCTCGGCGATCTCGTTGCGGATCTTCATCCGGCTGCTCGGCCTCGATCCGGGATACATGGCGATCGTGCTCGGCCACGCCATCCATGCGGCGCCGCTGGTGGTGATCATGCTGGTCCTCCGCCTCCGGACGATGCCGACGGAGCAGGTAGAGGCCGCGCGGACATTGGGGGCGCATCCGGCGCGGGCGTTCCTCGACGTGACGCTGCCCTGGCTGGCCCCGGCCATCGCCGGCGCCGCCGTGCTCGCGCTGCTGGAGAGCTTCGACGACTTTCTCCGATCGTTCTTCCTCGGCGGCTATCAGCCGACATTGCCGGTGCTGATCTACGGCCGACTGTTTTCCGGTCTGTCGCCGGAGATCAATGCGATCGCGACAGTCGTGCTGCTGCTCACCATTTCGATCGGCTTTGCCGGAGAGCGGCTGTTCCGCCGGGCGCAGCCAGCATAGGCAACTCCGCCGGCCGCCGCGCTTGCCTTCCCCTGCATTGTCGTGTCTACCCCCGGGTAGAGGGAGAACGTCCGATGGACATTGCCGGCCCGGCGCTCAGGCTCGACGTGGAAGAGCGGACCATGCGGCGCGTCACCATGCGCGTCGTCCCGTTCCTTATCATCTGCTACTTCGCCGCCTATCTCGACCGGGTGAACGTCGGCTTCGCGGCGCTCACCATGAACCAGGCGCTCGGGCTGAGCGCCACCGCATTCGGGATCGGCGCCGGCATCTTCTTCCTGGCGTATTTCGTCTTCGAGGTGCCGTCCAACCTGCTGCTGGAGCGCTTCGGCGCGCGCAAGTGGATCGCCCGCATCATGTTCAGCTGGGGCCTGCTCTCGGGGTTGATGGCCTTCATCCCGGCGATCGCCCGCGCCACCGGCATCTCCGCGGAATACACGTTCTACGGCGTGCGCATCCTGCTCGGTGCGGCGGAGGCGGGCTTCTTCCCCGGCATCATCTTCTACCTGACGCTCTGGTTCCCGGCGGTGTACCGGGCGCGTGTCATCGGCTATTTCATGGCGGCGATCCCGCTCTCGACGGTGATCGGTGCGCCGGTCTCCGGCCTGCTGCTCGGCATGGACGGCGTCGCCGGCATGAGCGGCTGGCAGTGGCTGTTCATCCTGGAAGCCGTGCCGGCGCTGGTCCTGTCGATAGTCGTGTTCTTCTACCTGACCGATCGCCCGGCCCAAGCGACCTGGCTGGCGCCCGACGAGCGCAGCTGGCTCGCTACCCGGCTGGAACAGGAGCAGCGGCAGCGGGAGGCGGCGCAGCATTTCACCGTCATGCAGGCGCTCGGCGATACCAAGGTGCTGCTGCTCGCCTTCGTCTATTTCGGCGTAGTCGCCGCCAATTACGGCCTGAGCTTCTTCCTGCCGCAGATCATCAAGGGTTTCGGCCTGAGCAATGCCGAGACCGGGTTCGTCACGGCGATCCCGTTCGTCGTCGGCGTGCTCGGCATGGTCTACTGGGGGCGCCACTCCGACCGCATGCGGGAACGGCGCCAGCACACGGCACTGGCGGCCCTGATCGCCGGGCTCGGCATCGCTGCCTCGACGATGCTGGATGGCGGGTTGGGGAAGATGATCGCCCTTTCCTGCGCGGGTTTCGGCATCTTCGCCGTGCTGCCCGTGTTCTGGACTCTGCCGACGGCATTCCTCAGTGGTGCTGCGGCGGCGGGCGGAATCGCCATCGTCAACTCGATCGGCAACCTCTCGGGCTTCGTCGGGCCGTTCGTCATGGGCAAGATCAAGGACACGACAGGGTCGTTCACCGTCGGGCTGCTGGTGATCGCTGCGCTGGCGATCCTGTCCATGCTGGTTGCGCTGTCGTTGCCGCACGATGCGGAACTCGAGCGGCCGCCGGAGTAGCTACCCGACCACAGCCCCGTGCCGCGTTTCCGTCGGAAGGCACAGGGCGGCGATGGCCGGGGCGACGTCGGTCGGCCTGGCCAGCGGCGTCGGATCCTCGCCGGGCATCGCCATTGCCCGCAGCCGGGTCGCCACCACGCCGGGATCGAACAGGTTCACGCGCAGGCGCGTCGTCCGGGTTTCTTCCGCCCAGGTCAGCACGAGGTGCTCCAGCCCGGCCTTGGTGGCGCCGTAGGCGCCCCAATAGGCCTTCGGCGCGCGCGCCAGCCCAGTGGTGATGAACACCGCGCGGCCGGCGTCGGCGATCTGCAGCAGCGGGCCGCAGGTGCGGATCAGATGCCAGGTCGCGGCCAGGTTCACGCCGACCACGTCGGCCCAGTCGCGCGGCAGGATATGCGGCACCGGCGTCAGCCGGCCGAGTGCGCCGGCATTGGAGACCAGGATGTCGAGCCGCCCGAAACGCTCGAAGAGACTGGGCCCGATGGCATCGACCTGATCCCCGTCGAGCAGGTCGAGCGGCAGCAGGGTAGCAGCACTCCCGGTGGCGCGGATCGCATCGTCGGTTTCTTCGAGCCCGCCCTGCGTCCGTGCCGTGATCACGACGTGCGCGCCCAGCCGTCCCAGCTCGACTGCGGTGGCCGCCCCGATGCCGCGGCTGGCCCCGGTCACCAGTGCCACCCGCCCGCTCAAAGGTTTGAGGTCCAGGGGCTCGGCCCCTGGTGGGGTCCGGGGCAAAGCCCCGGCTTGCTTTCTACGACGTCTCCGCGAGCAGGCTGAGCTGCCGGCTGTCGTTGCTCGCCATGTCAGGCAGCGGGATCGGATAATCCCCGGTGAAGCAGGCGTCGCAATAGCGCGGTGACGCGTCCCGCCCCGGCCGGGCAAGCGCGCGATAGAGTCCGTCCAGCGAGAGGAAAGCGAGGCTGTCGGCGCCGATGAGCTGCGCCATTTCCTCGACGCTGTTGCGCGCCGCCAGGAGCTTGCCCTGTTCGGGCGTATCGATGCCGTAGAAGCAGGAATGCGTGGTCGGCGGCGAGGAGATGCGCATGTGCACTTCGGCCGCACCGGCCTGGCGCACCATTTCGACGATCTTTCGGCTGGTGGTGCCGCGGACGATGCTGTCGTCGACCAGCACGACGCGCCTGCCCGCGAGCATCGGCCGGTTGGCGGAGTGCTTCAGCTTCACCCCGAGATGGCGGATCTGGTCGGTCGGCTCGATGAAGGTGCGTCCGACGTAGTGGTTGCGGATGATGCCGAGCTCGAAGGGCAGGCCGCTCTCGACGGCGTAGCCCATGGCGGCGGGCACGCCGCTGTCGGGCACGGGAACGATGACGTCGGCGGGCACGTGGCTCTCGCGGGCGAGCTCGACGCCGATGCGCTTGCGCGCCTCGTACACCGGCGTGCCCTCGACGACGGAATCCGGCCTGGCGAAGTAGATGTATTCGAACACGCAGAAGCGCGGGATCAGGCGGCCGAACGGGCGGATGCTGTGCACCCCCTGGTCGTTGATGACGACGATCTCGCCGGGCTCGACGTCGCGCACGAACTCGGCGCCGACGATGTCGAGCGCGCAGGTTTCGCTCGCCAGCACCCAGCCGCCGGAGGCCGCACCCTGGCCCTCGGCCGGGCCCAGCCGCCCCAGGATCAGCGGGCGCACGCCGAGCGGGTCGCGCACGCCCATCAGCGCCTCGTTGGAGAGGGCGACCAGGCTGTAGGCGCCGACCACCTGCTTGAGCGCGTCGATCAGCCGGTCCACCACGGTGGAATAGAGGCTGATCGCGATCAGATGGACGAACACCTCGCTGTCGGTCGTCGACTGGAACAGGCAGCCGCGCCGGACCAGCGCGCGGCGCAGCACATGGGCGTTGGTGAGGTTGCCGTTATGCGCCACCGCGAAGCCGCCGAACTCGAAATCCGCGTAAAGCGGCTGCACGTTGCGCAGGACCGTGTCGCCGGTCGTGGCATATCGGTTGTGCCCCACGGCATGATGCCCCGGCAGGCTCGCGATCACCTTGGCGTCGCTGAAATTATCGCCCACCAGCCCGAGCCCGCGATGGCTGTGGAACCGCGCCCCGTCATAGGCGACGATCCCCGTCGCCTCCTGCCCCCGGTGCTGAAGCGCATGCAGGCCGAGCGCCGTCACCGCCGCCGCGTCCGTCACGCCCCATACGCCGAACACGCCGC